>CAVKWN010000154.1:0-2014 GCA_963660075.1 Lachnospiraceae bacterium | reverse complement strand
GGCGTGCATGAGGGCACGCAGCGATATGAGTTGGGCAACACCGACCTGAAGCCGGAGACCAGTTGGCAGTTCGACTTGGGCCTTGACTATTCCTCGCCCATCGTCTCGGCAGAGCTGTCGCTCTTTGCCAACCGCATCAACCGCTATATCTTCAGTGAGAAAGTGGCAGACGAGAGCGGACATGAAGTCCTTATCGACGACACGCCTGCCTACCGCTTCACGTCGGGCGACGCCCGCATCTTGGGTGGCGAGGCGAGCGTGGATATTCATCCCATCGAGCACCTGCACTTCGGCAACACTTTCTCCTATGTCAACTCCGTGCAGCTCCACCAGCCAGCCGAGTCGAAATACCTTCCCTTCACCCCTGCTCCACGATGGGTGTCAGACGTGAGGTATGAGTTCATCTGCGGTGGCAGAACCTTCGACAATCTCTTCGTGAAGTTCGAGGTTGACTGCAACCTCCGTCAGAACCATTATCTCGCCGCCAACGCGACGGAGACCGCCACGCCCTCCTATACATTGTTGAACATGTATGCCGGCACCGACATCAAATGCCACGGCAAGCGCGTCCTCTCCCTCTACCTTTCGGGCGAGAACCTCACCGACCGTGCTTACCAAAGCCATCTGAGCCGCCTGAAATACCTCGACACCAACACGGTGACGGGTAGACGGGGCGTTTACAACATGGGCCGCAACTTCAGCGTAAGGGTGGTTGTGCCGATCGCGCTGTAATTTAGCAAATTGCAAGAGCGCAAAAATTGCATTTTAGCAAATTATAAGAGCCTAAAATCTGCATTTTAGCAAATTGCAAGAGCTTAAAATCTGCATTTTAGCAAAGTTTGGCATGTGTAACCATCTATTTCTCAGTGAATTGTTGTGATGAAGTATGACGAACTGGCAAAGTTGCTGGACATCACCGATATGACGGCAAAGAAATATGTGGATTATCTGCGCCAAGCCTTCCTGGTGCAACTCCTCACCAAACACTCCTTCAAGAGCAAGGAACGAATCAGGAATGCCAAGGCCTACATCGTCGACCCCGGGCTGCAGAACAACAGAGACAATGCCTTTGCCGCAGAAAACATAGGCTGGCGGTTGGAAAACGTGGTATAATCGCCTTTACCACCACACGAGATATGGAGGTCTGTGGCAAAAGCATTCGCATTGTCTCCGCCATAGAATGGCTGACCGATTCGGCCTCGCTGTAACGCCGTAAACATTCAAGATGGAAGTGCAATGTTTTAGTATGGAAAAATATCCGCAATGACGGCATACGCGGGTTTCTTGACGAATTTGCCATCAATGGCATACCTCGCTGATCAACAAGCGTCTTTAGTCATACTTGGTGGTGAGGCCTATCTCGGTTCTTAGCGGACAGCAATAATGTCCCTATAATCCCCCAAATAGCAGCTATGGTTGGCGAAACGGTAATCCATTGCGCAAAAGCAACTGGTCGTTTTATGGTTCTGCGGCAATCGTGGTGTAGTTGTCTCGCAAATCGGGTAGGGTGTAGCGTCTAGGCTGCATCGGCAGCACCACGTCTTTGGGTGCGCTCTCCAACGTGTTTGTCAATCTGATCAGCACGTTGCGCAGTTGCACCTTGAAGTCGGCGTTTTGTTGATATTGCTTGTAGAGCGACATGTCGCCCGCCCGCTTCTGCCGTATCACGCGATCTATCACCTTGCCCATTGTGGTCTCCACGGCATCGGGGTCAGGGTTGCCCACTACAAGGTCTTGGTAGTCCTTGTCGGCTTTGATACTTAGGGCAATGTTAAACATCTTGGCCTTTTGGTCGTCGGGCGATGCGTCCCATCCGCTGAAATGCCACTCGTTAAAGATTTTCACTATCTCGTCGAGCAGCTTGTTGTCGGGATCGTCCTGTCCTGCGCCTGCCATGGCCGGTTTGTTCGGGTCGAGCACGGAGGGTGAGTCGTCGAGCTTCACCGCCTCGTTCAGGGTGGTGCGGCGCAAGCCGTAGGTGTTGAGGTCCACTTGGTCGAGGAGGTCTTTCAGG
>CAVKWN010000153.1:0-2154 GCA_963660075.1 Lachnospiraceae bacterium | reverse complement strand
CGATGGTGCCCGACAACAAGCGTCTGCGCGACTTCACCAAGATCGACCTGCAGCCGGGTGAGACCAAGACCGTGACCTTCAACCTCCCTGCCAAGAGCCTCGCCTACGTGGGTGCCGACGGCAAGTGGATTCTCGAAGAGGGCGATTTCACGCTGAAGGTGGGCAACCTTACGCAGCCTCTCGAATGCACCAAGACCAAGGTTTGGGACACGCCCAACATCTAATCTGCACTACCATAGCGGAGCCTGCTTCCTTAGGGGAAGTGGGCTCTGTGCCTTTAAAACATACAAGAAATGAACAAATGGATATTTACCGCTGCCGTCGCCCTGTCGATGGCAATGACCGCCCAGGCGCAACTGCTGACCACCACCGTGGCGCAGGGCAAGATAGAGGGCGTGGAGCACCAGGGTCACGCCTTGTATAAGAACATCCCATACGCCGAGGCTCCCGTGGGCAACCTCCGCTGGAAGGCTCCCGTGCCGAAGAAGGCATGGACGGGCGTGTACAAGGCCGACAAGTGGGGCAACCGCCCTCCGCAGCCCACAGACCCAAATCAGAACGGCAACCAAATCCCGGTGAGCGAAGACTGCCTCTACCTGAGCGTGGAGACCCCTGCCAAGAGCGCGGCTGAGCGTCTGCCCGTGTTCGTGATGATCCACGGCGGAGCGTTCCTCACGGGTTCCTACAGTGGCACGCAAGAGAGTTTCGTGCGCGAGGGCATTGTCTACGTCAGCGTGGAGTATCGCCTGGGCGCGTTGGGCTTCATGAGCCATCCCGAGCTGAGCAAGGAGGCGGGCGGCACTTCCGGCAACTATGGCATCCTCGACCAGATAGAGGCTCTGCGCTGGATCCACGACAACATAGCGGCCTTCGGCGGAGACCCCGACAAGGTGACCATTGCCGGAGAGTCGGCAGGCGGCATATCGGTGAGCATCCTCTGTGCCTCGCCGCTGACGAAGGGGCTCTTCCGCGCGGCGATATGCGAGAGCGGCAGCTCGTTCTGGCCCGTCAGCGACCAGCGTGGCGGCAACACGGCGATGTGCACGTTGCGCTCGGCTGAGAAGGCTGGCTTGGATTTCCAGAAGAGCCTCGGCAAGAAGAACCTGAAGCAGATGCGCAAGATGCCCTTCAAGACCTTGGTGGACAGCACGCGCATGGAGGCGTTCTGGCCCATCTGTGACGGCTATGCCATCACAGGCGACCAATACAAGCTCTACGAGGCAGGTAAATACAACGACGTGGACGTGCTCATCGGCACCAACTCCGACGAAGGCTCCATGTTCTCCTTCCCCATGCCTGTGGAAGCCTACAAGCAGCGCGTCCGCGCCACCTACGGCGACTGGGCCGACCGCCTTTTGGAAATCTATCCAGCCAAAAACGAGCAAGAGGTGTATTTCGCGCAGAGCGACATCTTCCGCGACGGATCTTTCGCATGGGGCACCTACGCTTGGGCTAACCTGCAGACGAAGACGGGCAAGGGCCGTGTGTATATGTACTACTTCGACCAGGACTCCGAGAACACCATCG
The DNA here is from genome assembly GCA_963660075.1 of Lachnospiraceae bacterium. Taxonomy (GTDB): domain Bacteria; phylum Bacteroidota; class Bacteroidia; order Bacteroidales; family Bacteroidaceae; genus Prevotella. The sequence goes on along the minus strand of CAVKWN010000153.1, from coordinate 627 downwards.
TGAAGAGCCGCAAGGGCGGCGCCAGCCATGTGGCGGAGATGCCGTTCGTCTACGGCTACGCCTACAACGGCGGCCGCATGACCGACACCGAGCGCCACATGCAGCAAATCATGTCGCGCTATTGGATCAACTTCACCAAGACAGGCAACCCCAACGGCGACGCCTTGCCCTACTGGACAACCTACGAGCAAGGCAAGCCCACCGTGATGGTGATGCACGAGGGCTTCCACCTCGACCGCGTGCCCAACCAGCGCCAGATGGACTTCTTCGAGGCGTTCTTCAAGAGTCGCAGGAAATAAAAGATTTAAAAGATAGCTACGCCGCGAGCGGCAACGCGGTGATTAACAAACGCTTTGCAGGGGCGGGCACGGATTCCGCCCCTGCAAAGCCTTAGCGACCTATGGTATGCGTCGTCGGCTTTGCAGTGAAAAGCCTACTTCATAGCACTGCAAAGCCGAGCTCATTGCAGTGCTATGCCGAGCTCATAGCATTGCAAAGCCGAAACGGGTCGTGGCGGTGGAAAAAGGCCATTGCCCGGGAATCATAGTTTGTTGCGGTGGTCATTTATAGAACCCACCTTATCAGCATCTCTGTATTCAGACGGAAGGACTCCGAATGTTTTCTTGA
>CAVKWN010000152.1:0-2192 GCA_963660075.1 Lachnospiraceae bacterium | reverse complement strand
CGACGGCGGGCAGCACGTTCACCCAACTGGGGATGAACTGCATCATCTCGCCGCGTGGGTCATTGAGGAAGAGATCGACATCCACCTTCTTGGGGTCGAGTGCCATGAGCAGTCCGATGAGACTGGTCTCCGCACCACCTATCTCCAAGTAGTGTATGTTGATGAATATGCGGGGTTTGGTCATAGTATTGTTTGGTGGGTCAGAACTTAAGCAGCCATTTCCATAAAGGGACAATGTCTATATGAAAGCCATCTCTTTCAACGATCTTCTCTTCTTCCATGGTAACAACCATCATTTTGCTGATAGGTTGAACGGAATGCAGCTTAATCAGACCATCTGTTTCACGCTTGAACGTGTCGGCATCTGCCATGGAATAAGACACCTGTAATGCCAATTCTTCTTCTGGAACTACAAAATCGACTTCTGCATTCTTGCTGTTCCAAAAATAACATCCATCGCCATACTTACGTCTGAGCGTTATCGCCACAATATTTTCAAGCAAGGACGTGTTGGCATCAACGAGGAATAGATGAAGCAGACCATTATCCGTGAAATAATATTTGCGGTTCGATTCTTTTTCCTGCAACTTGCCATATAGATTCTCGTAGGGCAATATGAGCCATGTGTCAGTCATATATCCTACATAATCTATCACTGCATCTGTACTTATTTTTTTACCCGTACTGCTGACAATGCTTGCAATTCTGTTGTATGAAAGAGGCTGTTTTACGCTCTCCGCCATCTTGCGTATCATCACACGTAGTGCGTAATCGTTGCGTATCCTGTATCTTGCTACCAAGTCGCCAAAGAATATCTTACCAAACAGGTTGCTCATCCATGAACGGGGTTCTTTCATGCCTACCGTTTCTGGCAAGCCTCCATGTTGAAAATAAGAATTCGTCAACTTCACTATCTGTTTCCCCGAGGTAAAGATTACATTCCTTTCATGTAGGTCTATACCACTTGCTTTCAGATATTCTTGCAATGAATAAGGATACACTTCCTGTATCATATATCTGCCGCCAAGCGTAGTAGCGATCTCGCTACTCAGCATCTTGGCATTGCTGCCGGTGATATATACTTGATACTTTTGGTCAGCTAACCTACGGGCAAACTTTTCCCATCTGTCCACCAATTGTATCTCGTCCAAGAAAAATATCGGACGAGTATCGTACATCTCTTCGTAGCACGTTTTTATCAAGTCAAGATCTTTGACCTCTAAAGAGTCTATACGGTCATCTTCAAAATTGAAATATAATATTTCCTCTTTCTTATGTCCTTGTTCTATCAATTGCGCTATGCGTTGGAACATCAAATAAGATTTTCCAGCATGCCTCAATCCCACAAACACATAATTAAGTCCGTCCACAAGTTCCACATCACGAGGGATGAGATCTACTTGTGATACATAAGACTGGTATTCAGAGATAAGCAATTTTATCAAATCTTTCGTCATATACTTTTTTGCACTAATGCGAAAATCATGGCAAAGATATGTATTTTATCGTTCATGGACGATAAAATACATACACATTTGTCGTTTATAGACGATAAACATACCTTGTCCTTGTAAAACCCTATGTCATATATTATGTCGCCCCTACAGGGCTATGGGGTTTCGTTTGCGAATCCAGCCACTGCTTGGATGCCGCCACCTGCCGGTCTATCTCTGCCGTCACGTGGGTGTGGTCAATGTGTTGGAGCAACGTGTCGTCGGGAGTCGTTTCGTTGACAAGGCGGTGGATGATGCCAAACCGCTGGAGGACATCCGCCATTCGGTTGTTGAGTCCGTCACCACGGTTCACCACGAACACGTCGCGCTGGAAAATCAGCGAGAACGCCGTGACGTGGAAGGAGTTGCTCACCACGCTCTCAGCATGGCGAATGAGCCACAGAAACAGCTCGGGACCTGCCGTGCGGAAGAACCGTTGGCCGTAGCGCAGCGGATGGGGACTGACCTGCCATATCTCCGCTCCACGAAGACGTGCCAAGCGTTTGGCGATGGTACGTATCTCCCGGCTTCGCATGAAGTCCTGCACCAGGATATAGCGTTTGCCTTTCAAGGCTTCTGCTTGCTTATTGCGCTTTGCCCATTTTTCCGTCATCTCTGCCCAGTGGTGGGAAGGCAACAGGAACACAGGGTCGAGCACATAGCTTCCGTCAAGCCCTAAACCATGAAGTATATCCAAGG
>CAVKWN010000151.1:0-2270 GCA_963660075.1 Lachnospiraceae bacterium | reverse complement strand
CTGTCAAGAACTCCATCAGACACTATGAGGATGAGATACTAAACTATTTCGACAAAAGGGAAACAAATGCGTCGGCTGAGTCGCTAAATTCCAGAATGAAGGGCTTTCGCTCAAGCCTAAGAGGGGTAAGGGATATACCTTACATCTTCTACCGTTCTGTGATGGTCTTTGGATAGTTTGCTCTATGCTGCCACGGATAATCCCCGTTGAGCCAAATCAGCGAGTACATCCCTCAACCCTATAACCCTTAACGCCCATAGCCTATGGCGAGATACAACAAAGTAGCATCATCCGACGGACAGACGGCAGAGGATAAAGCCCTCGACCTGTTCGCCGAGATGATGATTGACAAAATCAAGTCCATCGACAAGGATTGGAAGAAACCGTGGTTTACCGAGGGCACATTGCAGTGGCCGAAGAACATCAATGGTCGGGAGTATAATGGTATGAATGCCTTGATGTTGCTCATGCAGTGCGAGAAGAATGGCTATACCATTCCTCGATTTTGTACATTCGATTGTGTTCAGCGAATGAACAAAGGCGACGAAGGTAAGGACAAAGAACGCATTTCCATCTTGAAAGGTGAGAAATCCTTCCCCGTCATGCTGACAACCTTCACTTGCGTGGACAAAGAGACGAAGGAACGCATCAAATACGATGACTACAAGAACCTTAGCGAGGAAGAGCGCAAGCGTTACAATGTCTATCCGAAGTTGCAAGTCTTCCGGGTATTCAATGTGGCGCAGACCAATTTGAAGGAGGCTCGTCCCGAACTTTGGGCGAAGTTGGAAAGCGATAGTCAGGTGAAACGTCCCGAGGGCAACGGCATGGACTTCAGCTTCGAACCGATGGACAGGATGATACGTGACCAGCAATGGATTTGTCCCATCAAACCCAAGCACGGCGATGAAGCGTACTTCAGCATCAGCAAAAATGAGATTGTCGTACCCGAAAAGGCGCAGTTTAAGGACGGCGAGTCTTTTTACTCGAATCTGTTTCACGAAATGACCCATAGCACGTGGCATGAGAGTCTGTTGGCACGCATCAAGCCAACATCCTTCGGGTCGGCGGAATATGCACGCGAGGAATTGGTTGCCGAACTCTCCGCCGCCCTTACTGCCCAACGCTTTGGTATGGCGAAACATATCAAGGAGGACAGTGCGAGTTATCTCAAATCGTGGCTCGGCAGTCTGAAAGAGAAACCGCAATTCATCAAAAGCACCCTGCTCGACGTAAAGAAGGCTTCTTCCATGCTTTCGCAACACATTGAGAAGGTGGCACAACAGACTGAGTTGGAAAATACGCAAGGAGTTGAGCTGAAAGAAGAGATTACAGCGCAAACAAAGGAGAAAGGAGCGCAGAAAGAAGAGAATGTAGCAGCCAAGACCGCTCCTTCTGCATCGAATCAGAAAGAGACTGTCTTCTACGCTTCGATAGCCTATCTCCAAAGTACGGACAACACGCAGCTCTTCGACCGCCTACAGGAGCAAGGTGACTACAAGCGCATCCTCGCCGAAGCTGCCGAGTACGACTATGGTGATGCGCCCGACCTGTCGCAGACCTTCAAGTCACCGACTCAAACAGCGGCGATGACCTTCTCGACGAGAACGACCACTATGCCGTGGTCTACAACAACAGTGTAGGCGGCACATACGAGGTTTTCCGCAAACTCTCAGAGAGTCAAGTGCAAGCCACCCTCACTCGCTATGGTTTACCAGAAAATGCCACGGCAGAAGTGAAGGAGATAGCCGCCAAGATGCCAGAGTTTCAAGAGAAAGAGCAGGAAGAGCAAAGCCACGGCTTCCGAAGATGACAGGAATCATAAGAAATGAACAAAGCCCAAGACGCTTTCCTTTTATGGAGAACGGCTTGGGCTTCGTTCTTATAGAACTGGTCATTAACGGCCACAAGGCGACTTCGAATATTCCGAAGGCGACATGCCAAGTATCTGGCGGAACGTGCGGTTGAAATTGCTCGGTGCGCTAAAACCTGTCATGTAGGCAATCTCGGCAAGGGTTCGCTTGCCATCCGCCATCAACTCGACGGCACGGATGATACGCTGGCAGTTGAGGTAGGCGGAGAAACTGATCTGCTCGTCATGCAAGAGACGATTGAGCGTGCGTGGCGATATTCCGGCTTCCTTTGCCACGCCGTCTATGTGAAGCTCTTTGTCAAGATGCTTGGTCATGTATTCCAAGGCTGCTGCAAGACGAGGGTCCTTGGCAAAGGAGATGCCGTCGAGCAAGAGCGTGTATTTCGGGCAAGCCAAC
>CAVKWN010000150.1:0-2393 GCA_963660075.1 Lachnospiraceae bacterium | reverse complement strand
GGCCAACGGACAAGACGCTGCGCCCCGTGCCGGAGGACTCCGTAAGCTGGGACACGACGAAGAACATATACATCGAGGGCGACAACCTCGAAGTGCTCAAGCTGCTGCAACGCTCCTACATGGGCCGCATGAAGATGATATATATCGACCCGCCATACAACACGGGCAACGACTTCGTTTATCACGACGACTTCCATCGCTCAGCCACCGAGGAGGACATCGCCGCCGGCAATATCGACGAACTGGGCTACCGCTTCCGCAAGAACACCGACACCAACGGAAAGTTCCACTCCGACTGGTGCTCGATGATTTATTCTCGACTGCTCGTGGCGAGGAGTTTGCTGACGGAGGATGGGGTGATATTTATAAGTATTGACGACCGCGAGGGCGACAACCTGATAAAGATATGTGACGAGATATTTGGTGAGAGTTGTTTTGTTGGAAACATTAGTTGGCAGAAGACGTATTCGCCACGCAATGACTCAAAGGGAATGCCTGCCGAGAAAGAGAGCATTGTGGTGTATGGCAAGAACCCAAACTGGACTCCGAAGAAACTGCCAAGGACGGAGGAGATGAACAAAATGTACGGTAATCCCGACAACGATGTGTCTCCTTGGAGAAACGTTGATGCTTTTGCTTCGGATGCAAAGACACATCAAGGCATGGTTTATGCCATTCAGCATCCTTTTACGGGAGACATGATTTATCCATACAACAATGGCCACTGGCGATATAGCCAGCAAGAGATGCTCAATCACATGTCCGGTTGGTGCGAATACGAACTAAAAGACTTGGGCGACGAAGCCAAACGTGCGCAAATCTGCGGCATTGCCGAAGAGGATGTGCGCAAAGGCGTTTGCGCCATCGTGCTGAAAGGCGGTTTGGAAGAATCGAAAGCGCAGGCGGAGAAGGTTTTGAAACGTGGACAATGGCCAAAGTTTTATTTTACGAAAAACGGAATGGGCGGAATAGGCCGCAAGACGTACCTATCGGATGTAGAAGGCAAGATGGTGACCAACCTTTGGCCATACTCAGAAGTGGGACACACCGACGAGGCGAAGAAGGAGCTGAAGGCACTCTTCGACGGCGAAATACCATTCGACACACCGAAGCCCGTAAGGCTGATACAACGCATAGTGCAGATTAGCACCAACGAGGGCGACCTCGTGCTTGACTTCTTCTCTGGGGCTGCAACCACGGCACAGGCCACGATGCAGCACAACGCCATAGCCGACGACGGCGGCAACCGCAAATTCATACTGGTGCAACTGCCCGAAAAGGTTGACAACAAGTGGGGCAACCTCTGCGAAATCGGCAAGGAGCGCATAAGAAGAGCCGGAGCAAAGATCAAGGCGGACAGCCCATTAACCACCCAATCCCTTGACACCGGCTTTAGAGTTTTCCGCTTAGATGATAGCAACTACGAGGACGTGAGCATTGCGCCGGGCGACTACAAGCAGGAGCAGCTTGACCTCTTCGCCGACAACATCAAGGCCGACCGCACCGACATGGACTTGCTCTTCGGGGCGATGCTCTCTTGGGGCGTGACGCTCGACCTGCCCATGACGACACAGGAGGTGGACGGATGCAAGATATACACCGTGAACGGCGGCGACCTCGTGGCGTGCTTCAGCGAGCGGATTACCGACGGCGTGGTGAAGGCAATGACCGAACAAAGCCCCCTGCGCGTGCTCTTCCGCGACTCGTGCTTCGACACCGACGACAAGAAGATAAACATCTACGAGCAGTTCAAGCAAGCCATGGACTGGACCGACACCGAGGCGTTCAACAACATCAAAGTGATTTAAGCCGATGAAGATACAATATAAGCACCAAGGCTTTCAGCGCGAGGCTACGCTGAGCGTGGCCGACGCTTTCACGGGGCAACCCAAGAGCGACGGCGCAAGCACGTTCAAGGTGGACATGGGCAAAGGCAGACTGAAGTTTGACGTGGACGGCTTCGGCAACGACCCCGTGGCTCTGTCTTCCGACAGCATCGTGGACAACATCCGATCCATTCAGATGGCGAAGGGACTGAAACCCATCGAACACTTGGAGGGCGACGGACTGACGCTGACCATAGAGATGGAGACGGGTACGGGAAAGACATACACCTACATCAAGACGATGTATGAGCTGAACCGCCGCTACGGTTGGTCGAAGTTTGTCATCGTGGTGCCGAGCATCGCCATACGCGAGGGCGTGCAGAAGAGTTTCGCGAGCATGGCGGAGCACTTTGCCGCCGAATACGGCAAGCGCATGCAGTGGTTCACCTACAACTCGAAGCAGCTATCCAAAATCGACGGCTTCGCCAGCGACAACGGTCTGCACGCGATGATCATCAACACGCAGGCTTTCAACGCCTCGATGAACGAGGAGAAAAGCCGGGGCGA
>CAVKWN010000149.1:0-2636 GCA_963660075.1 Lachnospiraceae bacterium | reverse complement strand
CAATCTTATACGGTCTTGCATTTTGATTATTTCACAAATTTCTTTCCGCTCTGGATATACACTCCGTGAGCCTTGGCGGTGCTCACCTTGCGGCCCATCAAGTCGTAGACAGGAGCATTCTTGGTTGCTTCGTCGGCCTTGACAGACGACAGGCCGGTGGATGCCCCCCAAGTGAATGTCATAGTGCCTTTTGCAGTTTCTAAGTCGTTGTAGTCGAAGTCGTAGTGATAAATGCTCAGAGTGCCGGCTTTCTCGCTGTTGGTTGAAGGGAACGAAGAGTTGCCAGCTGATGTGTCAAACCACGTGTAGTAGACATCATCGTAGCAATAATAGAGGTATGAGCCATCGTATCCGTACGTCGGATAGCCATTGCGAACGGTGATGGTATCATCGGCAACGGTGAATATAAGCTCTTCGGGTGAAGCGTAAGCGCCATCCATCTTCAGTCCATAGTAAACGCTCTCGCCATACAGATACTTGGTGAGAGTGGTCTGGGCCGTGTGTACGGGATCGCCGGTGGCATCGTCGGTACCATAGTAGCTTATTGTTCCGGTTACGCTGCCACTTGTAGATGTGAACTTGGCTATGGAAACCGACGCATAATAAATATACTTAGTACCGTCGTACCAAGCTGTAAAGTCGTCGAAGCTCAATGAGCCATCGTCGTTTATCTTTCCTACGATGTCAGAAGTGGCACTTGTTGTACCGGCAAGCGTATAATAGGATTCGAAACCGCTAACCGGACTTACGGTCACGGTCTTTGCTTCAAGGTCTACGGCAGCGGCGAGAGTGTATCCAAAGCCCAAAAGGTTGTCGATATAGATCGAGTCGTTAGTGTTGCCTTTCGTGATGGTAGCCACATTGCCGGTAGGCATGTCGTTCCACGCGCCAGAGAACCATTGTTGGCCGGAGGTGCCGGCTGTGGCAACATAGCTGCCAAGAAGATCGTCGACAGAAGTCACTGCGGCACGAGAAGACAGGCAGCACACCACTGCCACAAGAACGAGAGTAAACTTTTTGATCATAAGCCAATATGTTTTTGTTTAACCTTATTGCAACGTCCCAATATATGTTCCGTTACTTTTTGCAAGCAAAATTAGAACATATTTCGGTAATATGCAAATTAATTATCGAAAAAGTAACATTTTGCAAGCAAAAAGCGCCTTACAGCTGTCTAATCACAAGAAAAGCATGAAAAAAGGTGTGGAATTTTTTCGTCGTCTGCCACATCACTTGATTTGCTTCACTGGCTCCATGCCGCACATCTGGCGCACGCGCTCCACCATCTTCCCTACGTCGAGCACACCATGGGCGAAGCCCTTGCGGGTGAGCTCCACGGGCAAGAGGTCATCATACTTGTCGAACACGGGAGTCTCCTTGGGATAGAGCAGCTCCATAGGGTCAAGGGGCTTGGCTATCTCCTCGGCAAGAACCTTGAAGAAGTCGGGGGCGGAGACACCAAGGGTGAACTGCATGTAATAAGGCCGGGCGGAGTTGAAACCCTTGAGCCCCAGCCGCGCGCCACACCTGATGCGGATGAAACGCTCCATGGCAAGGAAGGCATAGCTGCCAAGCCATGGGAACAAGGCATACATGTTGCCGCCAAGGGGCAACAGCCACTTCAGGCCGAGACCCGACTTGCTGGCCGTGTCGATGGCTTGGGAGAGGCGGAAACGAGCGTGAGGCATAAGGTAAGGATAGTCTTCGCCAGAGAAAGGAGAGGCGAGGATATTGTGCATCTTCTCAAGAATCTTGGTGTGGATGTCGCCAGGCTCATCGCCGAAATATGCCGGCACGATGCCTTTCACGGGATGGCAATAGACGATGTGGCGACTACGGTCCACCTCCTCCACGACCCACACCCTGCCAGCGATGGCTATCTTGTCTTGCACGGGTGGCGGCTTGACGATGGTGCCAATCTCCTTAGACTCGCACCTCACCTTGTATTCCTCGTTCTCCTGGAAAACGGCATAGAACTTGAAGTTGTTGACCACCCGCTCACCCTTTATGCCCACTATCAGCCCGCCACGCTCGGTGGTCTCTATGTGGTCTATCTTGAGCAGGTGGCGCAGGAGCACACGATAGTCGTCTTGGCTGACGTTGCGGAAATAGCTCAGCGAGAGCACGCGCCCTGCCAACTCCGCCGGCGACATCTCGCCGCCCGATGCAAGCGTGGCCATGGTTTGATGGTAGAGCAACGAATAGGGCAAGCGACCCACGCGCGGAGGCTCCACCCACCGCTCCTTGAGGTAAAGCTCGATGAGGGCTATGGCTTGCAGCAACTTCCACGGGATGGTTTGCGGCATCATAACCCTGGGCTCAGCCCGCTCCTCCCTTATGACAAACCACATCTCCGACGGCGCGCCCCTACGCCCCGTGCGCCCCATGCGCTGGAGAAAGGAGCTGACCGTGAAAGGCGCGTCTATCTGGAACGCGCGCTCCAGCCTGCCGATGTCGATGCCAAGCTCAAGGGTCGACGTGGTGCAGACGGTCATGAGCGAATCCTCGCGCTTGATTTCAGCCTCGGCACTCTCACGATAGCTCGCCGAGAGGTTGCCATGATGGATGAGGAAACGGTCGGGCTCGCGCAATGCCTCGCAATACATGCGAAGGGTGGAACACACCACCTCGCACTC
>CAVKWN010000148.1:0-2676 GCA_963660075.1 Lachnospiraceae bacterium | reverse complement strand
ACCCATCTCCGCCGCCGTGCCGCAAGCCCAATCGGCCTTGCACTGGAAAGGCACCGAGATTCCAGTGCTAAGCCGTTGACATTCCAGTGCAATGCCGTCGGCTTTTCAGTGCTATGCCGATGCACTAAAATTGCGTTGTTTTGTTTAAGTGTAGATGTAAAACGCAATGATTTAGACAACTATTTACACAATATTTCGTGATTGTCATGGATAATTGGTATTTTTGTGGTCTAACAAAAATTAAAGCGGAATAGGAATAGAAGCGGAAAAAACTTCTTAACATATCATCATATCAATAGGAAGATGATTAATCTTGTGTGGCAAATAATAAAAAAAAGATTACGTGTTGCCTTTCGACGAATCGTTCAACTATCAAGGCGATGGCAGAGACATATTGTCGATGGTTGCCGAAGACATCAAGAGATGAGCGGATGTGTTAATAATAACTTATTAGACACTTCAAGGAAATTACCGATATGGAATACGATATAAAGGACAAAATAGAATGGACGGTGGTGTTTCTCACCGAGTTTGGAAAGCGACATGGGCTGACGCTCAAGCAAGCTTTCAACTATCTGCTGCGCTACAAGGGCATCAACTTTGTGGAACGGCATTATGATTATCTGCATACACAGTCGTTCGCATCCGTAGTGGACGATATGACCGAGTATTGCAGCAAAATGGGAGGAGGAATACGATGAAACTATACCACGGCACCAATCAGGCTTTCATTACTACATTGTCATCGGGCCGATTGCTGATGACCGGGTGGGGTTACAGTTGTGGAAATACGAAAACCAACTGATAGACTTGCCTACGCTTGTCAGCAAACTGAAATACATGAAAGGTATGACTGTGCAGTATTTCTTTGGAACTGAAAAGGCTTTGGCATTATTAAAACGAACAGGAAAATGATAGACGAAAAAGAAATGATGAAAGACGATATGGTGACGAAGCTTTCCGTATTGCTCATAGAGAATGGTAAGGCGCAAAACATGACAGAGGCGCTAGATACGGTCATCAACTCAGAGACTTATCAAAGGGTGATGGACGATAAGGCTGCACTTTACTACCAGAGTCCGCGCTATGTATTCGACTTCCTGCAGAACGAGTTGTCCATGGGAAAGGTGCTGTAATCATTAACGATTCCAAGCATGGTAGTCGAGTACCAATAAACTTCATGGCTTTTAGCGTTGTATTGAAGTTGTACTACTGCCCTCTTTTCTCGTTTTCTATCCTCTTGAAATACTAAACCATTTATGACCAAACACCTGACACCACTGCTCTCTACCCTACTCCTCCTCGGCACAATGCCTGTGGAGGCAGGCGTGAGAGATACCATCAACATCAACAACGGCTGGACTTTCAAGCAGGACGGCCGCACGGACATCGTCAACCTGCCGCACGACTTCCAGATATCGCAGCCTTGGGTGACACCCGACGCCAGCGAACGCCCTGACAACAGCGACGTGGCAAGCAACCAGCGCAGCCGACTCAGCGCACGCGGCTTCAAGGAAATGGGACAGGGCGAATACCGCTACTCTCTCACGCCCGACGCCGCATGGAAGGGAAAGCGCGTCGTGCTCGACTTCCAGGGCATAATGCTCGTGGGCGACGTGTACCTCAACGGTGAGCACGTCGGAGGCACCGACTACGGCTACCTCGGATTTGAAGTGGACGTGACATCAAAACTGAAATGGGGAGAGGCCAACGAAATACTCGTGAAGGCGGACACGCGCGACCCGAAAAACTCACGCTGGTACACGGGTGCAGGACTGTACAGGGACGTCAACGTAATCGTCACAAACAAGGACATCTACATGGAGCGCCATCCTCTGTACATCCGCACGGAGAACAACAAGACGCTGAAACTAAACATCGAGATCAGCAACCAGCAGACGTACTCCAAAGAGGAGAGGGCTAACGCCACCGTGCCTTGCGAGGTGAAGATATACGATGCAGCGGGCAACGTCGTGGCGCAGCAGAAGAACAACCTGAAGATAAACGCGCAGTGGCGCACACGCGAATACGAACTACCAGCCATCGAGATTCCAAACGCCAACCTATGGTCGTGCGAGAGCCCTTACCTCTACACCGCCGAGGTGACCGTCTACGACAAGGCGGGTAATGTGGCTGACCAGATGAAGGAGCAGTTTGGCGTGCGCACCATAGAGTTCACACCGGAAAGCGGCCTGAAGCTGAACGGCAGGAAGGTGCTGCTGAAGGGCTACGCCAACCACCACACTTTAGGCGCGTTGGGCGCCGCGGCTTACCCGCGTGCCATAGAGAAGCGACTGAAGATGATGAAGGAGTTCGGCATGAACCACGTCCGCTGCTCGCACAACCCCTACAGCGAGGACTTCATGAAGATATGCGACCGCCTCGGCATCCTCGTCGTTGACGAACTCTACGACAAATGGACCAAGCAGAACGCCGGCGGACGCGTGGAATGGACTGAGCTGTGGCAGAAGGACATACCAGAATGGGTGAAGCGCGACCGCAACCACCCATGCGTGGTGCTATGGAGCTTAGGCAACGAGCTGCAGCAGATCTCCACCTTGCCATACAACGACTGGGGCGTGACGGCATATAAGTTGCAGAAGGAACTGCTGCACCGCTACGACAACACCCGACTGACCACCGTGGCCATGCACCCGCGCTACCGCAACTGGGAGA
>CAVKWN010000147.1:0-2887 GCA_963660075.1 Lachnospiraceae bacterium | reverse complement strand
TGAGGGCGATATTCCGCATTTTACGACTGTCTTTCGGCACCACCTCTGGCAACCTCCCCGATACAGCTTGCTATCAGTATCGCCACACACCCTCACGACATTGGTCGGGTGGGGAATTAGGCTACCTCTCAAAGCCATTTCTTGTATAGTTGGCAAGCCAACGCACCGATGCTATTGGACAGTGGGGTGGCAAAAGCCGACCATACCCAATTCAGGCAGGTCGGCTTCAGATTTTCACTTTGGCTTATCACCTTTACACGCACTTGGAATTAGTGAAAGTGGTTTCTTAGTAGTGACATTCGGCATGATAGGAGTAGTGATGACCGTCTACGAGCACCAGACGCTTGTTCTTCATGCACGTCAAGGTCTTGACAGCATTGTTGTAATTGAGCGTCACGCCCTGAGCCTCGTATGCCGAACGCATGGCGGCTATCATAGGCTCATACTTGTCGATGCCCGACGTGCCAAGTGCCGACTGCAATGCCGCACGGTGGGTCGCCTCGGGTATGTCACGGTAGGGGTCGAACGGCTCCTTTTTCGGTCTGCCGGGCTTGGCATCAGATGGCTGATAACCGATGACCAGTTCCGGTAAAATGCTCTCGTTGATGCGGAAGGCGAACGGCTCGAACTCCATGGAGCGGATGTGGACAGCCTCCACCACGCTGATGTTGCCGTCGGTCTTGTCCTTCTCTATCTGCATTACCGTTTCCGCCTTGTTGTTCAGTTCCGTGCCGATGTGCCCTCGGGCGTTGTCGTCGCCCTTGTTCTGGTGGAGGATAGTGTGCAGATGCACCTGTCGCTCGTCCGTCCACTGCATCAGTTTGGAGATGACGCTCGTCGCCTCCGAGGGCGAGTTGATGTCATAGACCAAGTCGCGCACACCATCGATGATGACCATTCCCAGCCCTTCGGTATTGGCTATCGCCGTCTCGATGATTGCCAAACGCTCCTCGGGTGTGTTCTTGCGCAGAGCCAAAAACTGCAGGTGCTCGCAGTCCTTGTTTTCGGGCAGCCCTGCCAACTTCAGGATGCGCTTCATCACACGCTGGCAGTGGAAGGTGCTCTGCTCCGTATCGACATAGAGGATGCCCTCCTTGCCCTCTGGCAGACGTGAGCGGTAACACAGCACTGGAGCATCGGTGAGGGCAGAGGCTACGATGGCAGAAAGATTGAAGGTCTTCTTGCTCTTCGCCTTGCCGATGGATGCACTGAAATTGCCCAGCGTACCGATGCACACGTCGTTCACGAACAACACCTCGGGTTGCTTCTCGTACTCCTGTTCCACACTCAGGATAGACTGCTGCCACAGCTCGGTGGCATGCAGTTGCTGAACGATGCTTCCGTTATTCTCCATAGCACTCCCAGTTTTTCAGGTTAGGCTTGCGGCGATGGGAAGCGAGCAGGGCGGCATTCTCCTCCTCAAACGTCTGCGATTTCACCTTGGCAGTGCGTGATGACTCCAACCAAGCGTCCAACTCATCCTGATAGATGTAGTAACGCTTGCCCTGCTTGATGGCAGGAATCTCCATGCGCTCCACCTTATAATAAAAGGTGGACTTCGACATGCCGAGATACTGGCACGCCTGGTCTACGTTGAGCAGTGTGCGCTGGCTCTTGTTCTCTGACTTGGGTTTGCTACCGATGAGTTGCAGCAATAAAACCTCCACGTTCTCTACCTTGGTGTAGAGTTCTGACACGACCTGCGGAAGGTCGTTGAAACTAAGTTCCTTAATCATGATACAAATCTGTTTATTGTTAAACATGCCGCAAAGGAACCAAATGACTTTTCGCAGAAGTGTGTCAGCAAATTGTAATTTCTGATTAATTTATTTAGGCGGCTTCTCGCTGATATTCAAAGCGGTAGTCGCCTTTCTTGGGTACGTCTATACGGATGTGGCAGGGTACGAGGTCGCGCAGGTTCAGCTCCAGATAAGCAAGCGTCGCCTTGCCCAGCTCATAAGGGAACGAGGCGAGGATGAAGGCGGCACGTTCCTTTCGGGGCACACCCAACCGCTCACCGATGTTCCAGGCAAGATGGCGAAGGTCGGGAGACTTCAACTGACGTGCCTCTATGTCAGAACGCAAGGGTTGGTAATTGCCATATTCTCCGCAAGCCATCTTCTCTATGTTCTGCAGGAGGATGGCAAGACTCTTCTTGGAGAGATAGCCTGCCGTGATGTGGGCTACATATTCGTTGACGGCATCCAGCACTTTCTTCTTTCGCTCCACCTCCTTACGTGCCACTTCTTCCTGCAATGCCTCGTAACGGTCGAGACAGGAATATGATTGTTTGGTGGCAACAGGTTCAGTCAGCAGCTCTTGGCTGGTCGAAGGTTCCTCATCCTTCAATGGTTCTGCTTCAGTAGGATGCAAGGCTTCCTTCAAAAGAGCATCCTTGTCGACCTTTATTTCGGGAGCTATCATGCCCGAATATAAGGAACTGAGCAGACCTTGGACAACCAACAGAGCGATAAAGCCGAACACGACAACGGGAACGAACTTGAACACGCTGATGCCTTTCTCTACATCAAGATAGATGGCAAGGGCAGCAAACAGGATTGTTACCATGCCCAATACTTGTGGAATAACCTTATTCTTCATAATCTGTTTACGTTTTATGTTTTTAGTTGCAAAGGTACGGGCGGAAGTGCCGAATACTTACAGATGCTCCGAGTTAGAGGGTATTTGTTAAGATTGTTTAGGCTTTGAGTATGAGAAATGGGCAACAATCATACTGAGAAAGACAGAAAAAGGATAGCCCCACGATAATTGCGAGACTATCCTTTACAAAGGGATGAATAAAAGGAAGAAGGTTAGGACTTGCGTTTCAGTGTGATGCGGTTGCTTGCCTCACGCTTGTTGCTGTCCACGGTCTTCATGTAGCGTT
>CAVKWN010000146.1:1371-2888 GCA_963660075.1 Lachnospiraceae bacterium | reverse complement strand
GTGCCCTTTTCGGCTATGCGGCGTTTCACCACGGTGACGATGCCCTTATCCTTCTGGAAGATCTCGTTGATATCGGTGGATGAAGGTTGTACCCAGTTGGATACCCAGTTCCATCCTTTATGTAAGGTGAAGGTCTGCTGCAGCGTCTCGGATGTCTCTATCAAGCTAGGAAGTTCATAGTTGCCATGGAAGAATCCTTTGATAAAGAGGAGCGAGTCGGTACGTGGTGTTTCCGAATCGGAGAAGAGGACGTGGCTATAGGTCAGACCCGTCATGGCATCCCAAACACTGAAGACGAGCTTACGATTGCTCTGTGGCATATCGCCATGTATGAGAAGGTTGACAAAGTACTTGTCCTTGTTCTTGTTATACGTAGGACTTGCCACGCCGTGACACTTGCCGTCGACATCAAAGGCAGCTACAAGGCTATTAGGATCGGTGCTCCACTGACCCCTAATCTTCAGTCCGCCCTTGATGGTCATGCTCTCATCTGCGGTTGAGAACTCGTCCCACCAGTTGGGGCGTGTACCTGTAACGGTGAGTGATGTCACGCACTTGTCGTCCACGCCGAGGTCAGAGGATAGCAGCAGCGGTGCGGTGTACTGACCGATAGGAGTAGAGTCGATGGTCTTGAGGGTCACGTTGCACTGTTCCTGTGGGCCAAGTGTGCCACTCGATGGGCTGACGCTGAGCCATGAAGGGATGTTGGAGATGGTCCAGTTGACACGCGTTGTGGACGAGTTGGTGACAACAGTAGTCTGGCTTCTGTCTTCGCCTACCTGTTGGTTGAAGTCAAGGCTGGCGTTCTGCCATCTCACATCGCGTGCATCTACATAGATGTTCCATGAGAGCGATTGCTCCTGGTAGTTGCCATATTGATCCATGAGGTCATCCACGGTGAGGTTGACCGAGCATCCTTGGAGGGTGGACATCTTGACATAGTCGGCAAAGTCGAGGATGAGACGGTTAGGTTCGCTCACGGAGGTAGCGTACTTGAGCCCTATCTGGCTTTCTACCAGGTAAGGCTTGAGCCCTGGACCGGTGCTGATGGTGGCTTCCTTGGCCACCTCGACGCTGTCGGCTGCGTGCTGGAATCCTACCATCTGCGGCATTTCATTATGGTAATAGGGGTCGGTGACACAGTCAGCGATGGTGGGTTCGACAACGTTGGACGTTGCTATCTGCCGTGTGCGCTCAAAGGGATAGTAGGCTGCCAAGCCCAGCTCGTCTCCCGATAGACGGAGGAGGATGTTGTGGTTCACCGCGGCTTGGGTGCGGTTGGCATTCCAGATGCGCACCTCATCGATGTCGCCGTCGAAGAAGTCGGCCACGGCAAAGGTGTCTGCGTCTTGTGACATGTAGCGGCGAGCACCGATGGTCATACGCGAGTTG
Organism: Lachnospiraceae bacterium; assembly: GCA_963660075.1. Lineage (GTDB taxonomy): Bacteria > Bacteroidota > Bacteroidia > Bacteroidales > Bacteroidaceae > Prevotella. Next base: position 1,496 of record CAVKWN010000146.1, on the reverse strand, counting down.
GCAAAGTTGCCAAGCATATTGCCCATTACGGGCTTGGTGCTGCTGATGTTGACCGTATCCACAGAGATGGTAGCGTATCCATCGCGGTGTACGTTGAGCGCCAGGTGGTGCCACTCGTTGTCATT
>CAVKWN010000146.1:0-1129 GCA_963660075.1 Lachnospiraceae bacterium | reverse complement strand
CATACTGATCCTTGCCATTGAGATGGAGGGCATAGTTGACATAAGGCACATACCAGTGGTACAGACCATTGATGTGGAGGTCACGTGAACGTACCTTGTCAGCTATCTTTGTTCCGTAGCCTTCGTCCATAGGCCAGTAGGCGGCAATGCCGCGGAGGTTGTCCGATGTTCGCGAGTCCTTATCGGCATACATCTTCTCTATGGTGCTTTCGTTGTCATAGACGATGAGTCCTTGCATATCAGCGTAACATTCTTTGTTGTCAGCTGATCCGCCGACGTAGAGCGGCACGTTGGTGTTGTCAGTGTATATATAGCTGCGTGTGAGCGTCTTGTCTAGGAAGCTGCTCTCTGCCTCAGATGCGGTGCCGTAGCCGTTGTTGAGCGTGAAGCGGTCTATGCCGTTGTCGCCCTTGATGTGACGGAAAATCAGGTACATCCAGTCGGTGCAGGGTGAACCGCCGATGGTGGATTGTGCCTTGGATGTATAGGTCTGACCAAAGAGCTCTACGGTCATCGTGGCGTCCTCATTGTACCAGATGCGGAATGGCATCTCGTTGCCTTCAGCGTCGGTTACTGATTGGCTGAGCAGACAGCTACGCTTACCTACCTGTGGCTTGTACCACAGACCGAGGGCTGATGATGTACCGAGCAGATTGACGCGGCTAGTGGTGTAAGCGGGGTTGTCACCATCAAAGTGTAGGCCGCAATAGTGATTATATGGCGCGTCGTTGACAGCTGCCTTGGCTAGGAAGTTGTCGCTGGTGATCTTGGCGGCATTGATCGGCTTATTGAACGTGATGCTGATCTCCTCGCCCGGAGCGTAGATGCCGCTCAATGGGCGTGGGCTACCAAAGACTTGCAGCGGACTGGTCTCCTTGAGGATGCCCACTTCCTCGGAGCAAGCGGTGAGCTCTTCGTTGCCGAGGATAGAGAAGGTCTGGGCACGCACGAGGTATTCGCCATCAGCTAGGTCGGTCATGTCGAGGTATACCGAGTCTTGGTCAGCGGCTAGCTTACGCCACTTCTCGGGCATGGTGCCGCGGCTAGAGGCGTAGAGGGCTGAGTCGTTGATCAGATACATCTGTGTGGTCCAGGTGTCATAGTCTTTCTTGCGATACTGCAGACGCAC
>CAVKWN010000145.1:0-2923 GCA_963660075.1 Lachnospiraceae bacterium | reverse complement strand
TAGCAATAAACAAAAGTAACTAAATGGGCTGAATTCCAAGCGAGGAATCCAGCCCTATCTTTTTCATGCTCAAAAAAGTTTTAGCGGACAGCAATAATTCTGAATGGCAAGTACATGCCTGACCCTACGGTCAACCTAAGCCGTGACTTGCTGAAGCGATGGCAACATGCTGGCGACGAGACGAATATTCCAGGGTTTGTCACAAGCAGCCAAACAGGCTTATTGGTGCTTCCTGACACACAAACGGTGTCGTGGATGACCATGTGGGCTTATTCCGACGCTCTCGTTGTAAACGGTTCGTTCCTGCGCTGCACAGACCTTTCACTAACGTGGCGCATGGCCTCGGCAATGTGCAGGAAGATTGGCCTTAAGTCGCTCGCCGTCAATGGCTCGGTGTCAAACCTCTTTGTTATCGCCAGTAAGCGGTTCAATGGCTTTGACCCTGAGCTTGGCAACAGCGTGCAACCAAAATATTTCTCCATAGGAATGAATGTAGGATTTTAAAAACCAGATAAAAATGACAAACAAAATATCAATATTGCTTGCGACGCTGCTTATGGCTTCGTGTTCCGATTTCCTCGAGCCGAAATCGCAAAGCGAGTATACGCCAAAGGAAGTGTCATCGCTCAATGAGATGCTGCTTGGTAATGCCTATTGCTCTGCAAGCGACCAAAACGACTTGCTGGAAAAAGTTTCGTTGCTCGACGACGACATCATGATATCCAACGTCAACGCTGAGGTGAGCGGTACCGACGCTACTGATTATGAAATCAATGTGGCTTGGTTCACATGGCAACCAGATGCATGTGCCATCATGGGAAACCTCGGGACGGGAATGGCTGCTTGGAAGACTTATTACCAATACATAATGGGAGCAAACGCAGCCCTTGACTATGTGGACGAAGTGGAAGGCACAGACAATGACAAGAACAACGTGCGTGCCCAGGCCCACGCCCTTCGCGGTTATTATTACTTCCAGCTTGTCAACTACTTTGGTCTGCCTTACAATTACAACCCCGACGCTTTGGGGGTGCCCTTGAAGCTTACCAGCGCATTGTCTTCCGATGAAATGCCGCGCAACACCGTCGGCGAAGTCTACAAGCAGGTGCTGAGCGACCTTCTCACAGCAGAGCAAGCCTACAAGTCGCTGCCCGAGAGCATGCAGTTTAAAAGCGACGGACGTACAAGCTTGCCTATGGTGCAGCTTCTCCTATCACGCGTCTACCTTTACATGGAAGACTGGACGAAGGCCGCCGAGTATGCGCAAAAGGTTGTTGAAAACAAAAGATTCTCGCTCGCGCCATTGGCTTCTTTTGAGTCATCAAGAAAGACGGCTGTCTACAATTTCGCCACATATGATTGTCCCGAAACCATTTGGGTGTTCGGCAATGTGAGCGGATATTGGGCAGACGACCTTAATGTGAAATTGGCGAAAGTTACGGTTGACCAATATTGGGGCGACACCTACACCACTGAATACAGTCTGCTGAATGCGTCAACCGATCTGATGAATCTCTTTGGTGGCAACGATTTGCGCAAGAGCAAGTGTTTAGTCGAGGAAAAGGTTTATGACAATTCGACCTATCAGGTCGGCTCCACAGGCGGTTACCTGCCATTTGCCAAGTTTGCCATTTCTAAAACGAGCTATGGCATTCCGCAAGTTGTCACCACAAAGAGCCAGGGCTATTTTGCCCATACTTTCCGTTTGGCGGAGGCTTACCTTAACCTTGCCGAAGCCGATGCGATGCGCACAGACAAGGATGCTTCAGCCGACGCCTTAAAAGCTCTCAACACTTTACGCGACAGTCGCATTGAGGACAACAAGCCCTTGGCAGGGATTAGCGGAGAAACTCTTGTTACTGCAATTAGAGAGGAGCGCAGGCGTGAGCTCTGCTTCGAAGGCCAACGATGGTTCGACTTGCGTCGTTATGGTATGCCTGCCTTAACCCACGACTTGAGAGTGTTCGACAACGAAGGCAACGAGACTGTTACGCGCTATACCCTTTTGCACAACGATCCTTTCTATGCTTTGCCTATTCCCGACTATGCGATAGAGAGAAACCGCTCACTCGTGCAGAACGACGAACCGGCAAGCCGACAAGGACAGCCTGTGATAGTGAACCCTTAAAACAAAAAACACAATGAAGAAAAAGATATTCGGACTTATACTTGCCATGGCCTGCTGCTTTACTTTAGAAGCCTGCTATAGCGAAGACCCAATCAATGTTGACGAGGACGCAAGCGTGGATCGCTTTACGTTTCCGCAAGGCGACAACGCCTACGACAAAGAGATAGAAGACATTTATCAAAAGTTCGGCGTAATGCTTATCTACCACGGTGTCACTTCAACCGACCTTGAGCGCTCATGGATAGCGGCAACGAGCGGGAAAGCCTACGCTGAAGAGCCTGATGGCGAACAGGTGCAATTCCTTGTAAACTACCTGAAGAGCAATATTTTCAATTACCTCACGCCCGAAATCACGCATAAAGTGCTCAAACCTTATTGGTTCCTCTTGCGCAACTATTTCAATAACGGCCAGCCCATCAAGAGCAAGCAGTCTGGTCTCGACTACTGGGCAACATGCTTACAGTTCACTCAAGACGTGTTTGATAAGCAGACAAATGGCAATTACTACTCCCAGCAATGGAACCGCTACAGCAGCCTGCCGTCCACTGCCAAAGATTACTTCAATCTTCGTGGAGCATTGATGTATAGCATCTTACAGTCGGCTGTCAACATTGGCAACATTGCCATTCCCGATGCATACGACGAGGGTTTCGACTATAGCACGGAGCTTGACACACGCGACCCGGACAGCAAGAACTACTCGCTAACGCGCGGCTTCATCACTGGGTCCGATCTGTGGGGTTATTTTTATGCATGCAATTCAAAAAAACCGCCCACGCGATTGGCCAATTTCTT
>CAVKWN010000144.1:0-3082 GCA_963660075.1 Lachnospiraceae bacterium | reverse complement strand
GAGCAGCGCGCGATAGTATCCTACCTCGACCGTGTGACGGGTGACATTGACCGTGCGATAGCGGAAAGCCAGAGAATGATTGACTTGCTCAACGAAAGAAAGCAAATCATCATTCAACACGCTGTCACTAAAGGACTCAATCCTAACGCGAAACTCAAATACTCCGGAGTAGAGTGGATCGGGGATGTGCCCGAGGGGTGGGAAGTAGAACCCTTTGGTCGCCATTTTTCTTTTGGTAAAGGACTGACAATAACCAAAGAAAATCTACAAGAAGAAGGTGTGGCAGTAATAAGTTATGGTCAAATTCACGCCAAAACAAATACGGGCGTTACACTTACTGAAGATTTAACAAGGCATGTTTCTCAAAGCTATATTAAGTCTTGTCCACAATCTCTGTTGAATATAAATGATTTTGTTTTCGCAGATACATCTGAAGATATATCGGGGTCAGGAAATATGGTAATGAACGATTATCCCGAACAGATCTTTGCAGGCTATCATACAGTTATTGCACGTCCTCTTGACTTGGAATATCCCAAATATTACGCATATCTTTTTAAGAGCACAGGTTGGAAAAGTCAAGTTCAAGCACTTGTAAACGGAGTCAAGGTGTACAGCATTGGCAAACGAAATCTTAAGAAATCCTATATATTGATGCCTTCGAAAGAAGAGCAACAAGAAATAGTTGCTTTCTTAGATAGGAAAGTTGCAGAAATCTCCCAAGCCATCGCCTCCACCGAGCGCAAAATCGCCCTTCTCCGCGAGCGCAAGCAAATCATCATCAACGAAGTAGTAACAGGAAAAGTAAAGGTGTCATGAATATAAAACCTACCGACGAACGGGCGTTCGAACAGCATATAGAATATGCGCTTATCGGCTCCACACGAGAGGAGCGCGAGGCGCAAGGACTGACCGACGTGGACAACCAATGTCCTGCCGCTGGACAGTATTACTGGGGACAACCCAAGGACATGGACAAACGCCTCGCCATCGACCTGCGACGGCTCTGGCACTTCCTCCGTGCGACGCAGCAAGCCACACTCGACGAGTACAAGGGGCGCGACATGAAAACGACCATCCCCAAGCGCATCGCAAAAGCCATCGAGACGCAGGGCATTGTGGACGTGATGCGCAAGGGCGTGGACATCGACAACATCCACCTCTCGCTCTTCTACGCTCGTCCCTCCGCCGCCGACAGCGAAGAGGCGCACCGCCTCTATGCGCTCAACGAGTTTTCGCTGACGAGGCAACAGACGTTCTCGGAGGTCCGCCCCGGACTGGAACTGGACCTCGCTCTCTTTGTGAACGGCTTGCCGCTGCTCACCTTTGAACTCAAAAACCCGTGGACGCACCAGACGGCGCGCGTGGACGGCATCAAGCAATACAAGGAGGAGCGTTCCCCGAAAGAACCGCTATTCCGCTTCGGGCGCTGCCTTGCCCATTTCGCCGTGGACAAGGACGAGGCGTATTTCTGTACGCACCTCGACGAGAAGAAGAGCTACTTCATGCCCTTCAACCGTGGATTGCCCGACGGCAAGGGCGCGGGCAATCCCGTGAACCCTAACGGCTTCAAAACCGCCTACCTGTGGGAGCACACGCTGCAAAAGGACACGCTCGCCGACATCATCTCTAACTATGTGCTCTTCGACTACGGCGAGGCAAAGACGCAGAAGCGTGTGCCGCACATCATGAAGAACGCTAAGGTGCTTATCTTCCCCCGTTACCACCAACTCGACGTGGTGCAGCGGCTCACCGCTGACGTGGCGAAGGTGGGTGTGGGCAAGACGTACCTCATTGAGCACTCTGCCGGATCGGGCAAAAGCAACTCGCTGACGTGGCTGGCATATAAACTCATCGGTCTGTGCCCTGACTCGATGGAGGCGGTGCGCGCCACCAGTCTCGACACGCCGCTCTTTGCCTCGGTGATCATCGTCACCGACCGCCGCGTGCTCGACAAGCAAATCACCGACAACCTGAAAGCATTCGGACAGAGCGACAAGATATTCAAGCATGCCGACTCAAGCTCGGAACTGAAAGTGGCGATGGAGCAGGGCAAGCGCATCATCTCTACCACAATCCAGAAATTCCCGTTCATCTGCGACACCATCGCCGACGTGAGCGACCGCAACTTCGCCATCGTCATCGACGAGGCTCACTCGTCGCAGAGCGGCATCGCCGCCGACAAACTCAACGCTTCGGTGCAGAAGATGATTCAGGAGGACGAGGAGGTGTCGACCGACGCGGTGCTGACGGAACTGATGCTGTCGCGCAAGATGTCGACCAACTGCTCGTACTTCGCCTTTACCGCCACGCCGAAGAAGGAGACGCTCGAACGCTTCGGCACGAAGCACGAGGACGGCAAGTTCTACCCGTTCCACCTCTACTCGATGAAACAGGCGATTGAGGAGGGCTTCATCCTGAACGTGCTGACGAACTACACCACCTACAAGAGCTACTACGAACTCATCAAGAGTGCGGAGGGCAACCCGGAATATGAGAACAAACGGGCGCAGAAACTCCTGAAGAAGGCGGTGGAGAAAGAGCCGAAGACCATCCGCGCCAAGGCGGAGCAGATACTGGCGCACTTCGACAGCAACATATACCGCACGCACAAGCTCTGCAGCAAGGCGAAAGCCATGGTGGTGACGAAGGACATCGAATGCGCCATTCGCTTCTACTTCGCCCTGAAAGAGGTGAAGAAGGAGAAACGCATGCCGTTTGGTATCGTCATCGCCTTCTCGGGCGAGAAAACGGTGGACGGCGTGGAATACACGGAAGCTGGCATCAACGGTTTCTCGGAACTGAAAACGCCGGAGGAGTTTGACAAGGACGAGAACCGCATCATCGTGGTGGCTAACAAGTACCTCACGGGCTTCGACCAACCGAAACTCGCCGCAATGTACATAGACAAACCGCTCACCGGCGTGTTGGCGGTTCAGGCTCTCTCGCGCCTGAACCGCTCTGCTCCGTCGCTGGGCAAGCGCAGCGAAGATCTCTTCGTACTGGACTTCTACAACAAGATTGGCGACATAAAGGCGTCGTTCGACCCTTACTATACCTCGACCTCGCTCTCTGAGCCGAC
>CAVKWN010000143.1:0-3324 GCA_963660075.1 Lachnospiraceae bacterium | reverse complement strand
GCCATGTCGGGGCACATGTCGGTGGTATAGACCTTTGCCTCGGGGAAGAAACGATGGAGCGTCTCCTTGAAATACCTCGTCAGGGCGACACGCTTGCCGGCGGAGGTGATGAGTATGTTAGTTTTTTCCATTGAAATAGTCCATTGTCGCCGACGTGCCGTCGGTGGTGTTGATGTCCTTGCGCGAGAGCACGTTGCGGACGGTGAGGAAGAGTATCTTCAAGTCGAGCCAGAGGCTGATATGGTCGACGTAGTACACGTCAAGCTCAAACTTGCGCGTCCACGAGATGGTGTTGCGGCCGTTCACCTGCGCCCATCCCGACATGCCGGGCGTGACATTGTGGCGGCGGTGCTGCTCTGCACTGTAAAGCGGCAGATATTGCACCAACAAGGGGCGCGGACCGATGAACGACATGTCGCCCCGAAGGATGTTGATGAGCTGCGGCAGCTCGTCGATGGAGGTAGAGCGCACAAATCGCCCCACGGGTGTGAGGCGGTCGCCGTCGGGCAATAGGTCGCCGTCGACATCGCGCTCGTCGGTCATGGTCTTGAACTTCAGAGCCTTGAATATCCGTTCGTCCTTTCCGGGGCGGTCTTGGGCGAAGAACACACCCGCACCCTTGTTGGCGAAGTGCAGCAGGATGATGACCGCCAGCATCAGCGGCGAGAGAAGGATGAGCAGGAGCAGGGCGGCAAGGAAGTCTATCAGCCGCTTGATGTAGCGAGGATAAATGCCCATGGATGAGTTAGCTATCTTTCCTTTATAGGATGGAGAATGCATGGCACAATTGATGGCTTTCGGCTTTACAGTGAAAAGGCGATGGCTTTTCACTGGAACAGCAATAGCTTTTCACTGAAATGCCATCGCCTTTCCACTGCAAAGGCGATGGCGCGAAAACGCGGTTGCTGAAGCGCCCTTTTTTCAGAAGCGGAGCGCCATGCTCACGCCAGCTCCCTCGGGCATGGCGAAAGGAGCGAACGCCGTGGAGACGCTGTTCTTCTTTACGGTTACCTTCTTGGCTCCCTTGCAGATGTAGGCGTCGCAGAGGTTGTAGATGTACATGCCGGCTGCCACGCCAATGGCGAGGTAACCCATCTGACGGTACGACTTGGCCTTTGAATCCCAGCCAAAGCCCTTGTAGTAGCGGTCGCGGTCGAAAAAGTAGATGGCTCCGCAGACACTGGCTGCCTCGGTGGCCCATATCACGACGGCCTTGTCGTATTGGCCCTTGTTCCACTGTCCGAGACCAGGGATGATCGACTGCACCATCGACTTGGCTCCGCACGGTTCAGAGACTGAGAAGTCGTCGTAGACAGGCTCGGTGTTCATCTTTGACACGGCGAAGAGCTGGTAGAGCGTGTAGTCCCAGTTTTGGCGCACGTCGCTGTCGAAGATCTCCTTCGTGTCGACCAAGCGATAGCGGAACCACTTGTCGCCGAACGTCACGGTGTGGCTGAGCGTGTCGATGCGGGCATCGTCGGCGTTGAGCCCGTTCTTCTCGGCGAGTTTCTTTGTGAACTCGGTCATGCGGTTCTCGTAGAGGAAGTCCTTGTCGGTGAAGAACGGTTCCGCGTAGATAAACTCATATGTATCGTTGCTGCGTTGGGCGTTGAGTTTTTCAACGGCTTTGTCGCTGGCCCACTGCGGCTTGTGGAATTGGGCGCGGCAGGGCAAGGTCATGAAGAGCGTGAGGCACAGAGCGGCAAGGCCCAGTGTGCGTGTGATAATGGTGTTCATGATGTATGATGTTTTTTTTGTGTTTTATTATTTTTCGTTTTCAGAATTGGCTCCATAAAACTTTGCACGCTTAACACGTTAATTATTTTTTAACCACGAATCTTACTAACCTCACGAATGTTGGTTGCGTAAGTCTTTCGTTAAATTCGTCATATTCGTGGTTCATTAAACCTCATAACGCGTTTTGTTGTTTTAACCACGAATTTCACTAATCTCACGAATGATGTTTGCGTTGGTCATTCGTAAGATTCGTTAGATTAGTGGTTCAACTACTTAGTTTTCGGCAAAATATAGTTCGGTATGCTCTTGAACTCTGGGGAATGTACAAAACGCCAGCCATCACGCAGTCCTTTTATATACTGCACGATGTAGTTGTTGCGCAATGCCACCGAGACACCCGTCATCACGAAGATCATCCACAGGGTCTTGAGGATGAAGGCGAGGGCGGTGAGCGCCTTTTCGAGACGGCTGTTGGTGTCGAGGTTGTAGCCCGTGCGCCACCACATGATGAAGATGGCGCGGGTGCGCAGGCGCATGCGGTCGGGAGCGTTGCGGTAGCTGTTGCTCGACGTGCAGCTGTTGAGGTTTTTGATCTCCGCATCGAACGACACGCCGAGGCGGTAGCCGTTGCGGTAGAGCTTATGCGACTCGATAAGGTCTTCGCCAAAGGTGAAGCCGAGGCGTTCGAGCCACAGTTCGTCCTCGTAGCGCATCTTGTGGTACACATCCTTGCGGAACAGCATCAGCGCGCCACAGCAGCTCTGCGATGGATAACTGGTGCGTATGGGGTTGTTGAGATACGAGAACGAGCCGTTGCGGTGTATCTTGAACGCCCACTTCTGGCTGCGGTGGGGGAAGACGAGGTTGCCCGCCATGGCGTTTATCTTCTGCCTGATGGTCTCGTTGCGGTTCTCGAAGATGTCGGCCCCCATGCAGTCGTAGCCACATTCCTCCATCTCGCGGAGCATGCGCTCGGCTGAGCAGGGATGTAGCTCCAGGTCGTCGTCGAGCATGAGAATGCACTGGCTGCTGATCTCCTTGTAGGGCAGCACACGCTGCGCCACCATGCCTTTCTTCACCCACACATACTCCTCGCGCCCCACGGTGAACGGTGGGCGCTCGTAGCCCTCGGCGATATACACGATGACGCGCTCTGGTTGCACCGTCTGGCGAGCGATGGACTCCAGTTCGCGGCGGAAGTTGTCGCCGCCCAGACCGAGTGTGCGGATGGCAATGGAATAGGTAAGCATATTGTAATCTTTATCGTTTACTTGAACAACTCATGTTGGTTGCATTCAACCACATAATGCTGTTTGTGGTCTTAACCACGAAACAGAGTTCGGCGGCCAAAGGGAAAGCCAATCTTACTAATCTCAAGAATGTTGTTTGCGTCAGGCATTCGTTAAATTCGTTTTATTCGTGGTTCATTAAACCATCATGATGCGGTTTGGCTGGTTTATATTTCACGAATAATCTACGTTTATGAGGTGGCTATTGAATTATGCGCCCCCTACAGGGGCAACGGATGAGAGATTGCCATTGAAAGATAGGGGTGCCCCCCTATCCTATATTATGTCGCACCTACGG
>CAVKWN010000142.1:0-3371 GCA_963660075.1 Lachnospiraceae bacterium | reverse complement strand
ACATCGAGCACGCGCCCTTTGGTATGAGTGCCGTGGTAGCGAGCGACGGCATAGCTCATCCAGGCGTAATGTTCATACTGCGCAACCGCAACAATGCCGTCAACATCGACCGCAAGAACCTGCTGCATCCTTTCTATATGGTGTATCTCACCGACGAGGGCGGGGTAATCTGCGACCACCTGCATCCCAAACAGTTGCTCGACATAATGCGCCATGCCTGCAAGGACAAGAAGGAGCATGACCCCAAGCTCTGCGCCACCCTCAACAAGGCCACTGCCGACGGACGCCACATGGAGCATTACAGCGACTTGTTGCAGGAGGCGGTCAACAGCATCGTGAGCATCAAGGAGGAGAGCGACATCGACAGTCTCTTCTCCCTTGGCGAAACTACCGCACTGCGTGGGGAGATAAAAGGGCTTGACGACTTCGAGTTGATAACATTTTTGATAATTAGAAATTATGACTGACATAAAGATAATTGAGAACGAGAGTCTCTTCCGTCAGATTAAATGCGTACTTGACGAAGCACGTATGCATATCGCCCATACTGTCAATACCACTATGGTGCATGCTTTCTGGCAGGTAGGAAAATATATAGTGGAATACGAGCAACAAGGCAACCAACGTGCTGAATATGGGAAAAGCATTATTCCGAACTTGTCAAAGCGTTTGACTGCTGAATATGGGAGTGGTTTTAATGCGACCAATCTAAAAATGATGCGGCAGTTTTACTTACTCTTCCAAAATGGTCACACGCTGTGTGACAAATTGAGTTGGTCGCATTATCGGCAACTTATCCGTATCCAAGATGATAAGATACGCGATTATTATATAAACGAGTGTATTGCGGCAAATTGGAGTGTAAGGCAACTACAGCGTCAAATAAACTCGATGTACTATGAGCGAATGCTTGCTAGTCGTGACAAGGAAACTGTCAGAGCAGAAATATACAAGTCTGTTCCTAAGACCTTGCAGCCTCGTGAGATAATTCATGACCCATTCATACTTGAGTTTCTCGGTATCAAGCAAGGCGAGCATTTTCTTGAAGGTGACCTCGAACAAATGCTGATAACTAAACTACAGCATTTTCTTCTTGAATTGGGACGAGGCTATTCTTTTGTTGCAAGACAGAAACGCATAACGCTGGATGGCAAACATTTCTACATAGACTTAGTGTTCTATAACATTCTTGCTCGTTGCTATGTATTGATCGACCTGAAAATTGACGAACTGACCCATCAAGACTTGGGGCAGATGCAGATGTATGTCAACTATTTCACACGGGAACTGATGAACCCTGGTGACAATCCGCCGATTGGCATAGTACTTTGTGCAGAGAAAAATGATGCCGTGGTGCGTTATACTTTACCCGAAGGTCAATCACAGATTTATGCTGCCAAGTATATGACTTACATGCCAACGCAGGAAGAATTGAAAAAACTCCTCTACGAGGATGAATAGCATTGAGTCATGATAGTATTTCCAAAAACAACGCTCGTGGGCAAGTCTGTACCCAAGACCGCTTTCTACCGCAACTTGGACGTGAACGCCAAAATCAAGCAGCGGTTTGTGGATGATGTGGCGAGCATCACATGGACGGCGAAGATTGCGCCAAGCACGCTCAACGTTGTGGACGGCAAGGCGGTGCATGAGATTGCCGTGTTCCGTATGGAACTGAAGAGCAAGGAAGTGCCAACGGAGGTGCTTACTTTCATCGACCGTCAGATGCCACGCCACACGGTGTTCCTGCTGCAACACGAAGACGCCTTCTGCCTGTTGCTCAACTACAAGGAGTGGGCAGACCAAGCCAAGTGCACGTTCAACATCGTAAAGACGTTCTGCACTGACTGGCAGACGGCAGATGCCCTCTCGCTCGCGCTCGAAGGCTCCACCATGGACAAGCTCTACGAGCATATGGCAGGGCAGATTTCGGGCTTCGGAACCGCCACGGCGGCTGACACGCGGCAAATCATCGCCTTGCAGGACACCATACGCGCCAAGCAGCGGCAAGCCGAGGCGTTGCAGAAGAAGGTGCGCACGGAGAAACGCTTCGCCAAGCAACTGCAGCTGAACGCCGAGGCACGCGCACTGAAGCAGGAGGTGGCGAGGCTCAATGAACAACTCAACGAACTGACAAAACAATAACAAAACAACATAACGATCATGATGACAAACAAACCGGAACATATCGACCGCCTGTCGGCCGACGGAGCGCAGATCAACCTCGACGCGCTCTACCGCATAGCCCCAAGCGCATTCACCGAGGCGGCTGACCCCAAGACGGGGCGCGTGCGCCGCATGGTGGACTTCGACGCACTGCGCCAGCTGCTGGGCGACAATGCCACCACAGCCGACGACGGCGAGATGTATCAGTTCTCGTGGGTGGGCAAGCGCGCCGCCAAGGCGGAGGCGGCACGGCCAACGGACAAGACGCTGCGCCCCGTGCCGGAGGACTCCGTAAGCTGGGACACCACGAAGAACATTTACATCGAGGGCGACAACCTCGAAGTGCTCAAACTCCTCCAGCGTTCCTATATGGGGCAGGTGAAGATGATATATATCGACCCGCCATACAACACAGGCAATGACTTCGTGTATCACGACGACTTCCACCGCTCCGCCACCGAGGAAGACATCGCTGCCGGCAACATCGACGAACTGGGCTACCGCTTCCGCAAAAACACTGACACCAACGGTAAGTTCCACTCCGACTGGTGCTCGATGATTTACTCACGGCTGCTAGTGGCGAGATCACTGCTTACTGAGGATGGGGTGATATTTATAAGTATAGACGATAATGAGCAGAAGAACCTGAAAAACGTTTGTGACGAGATATTCGGTGGAGGTAATTTCTTGGCTCAGGTTGTTTGGGAAAGAGCTTTTTCCCCGATAAACTTGATGAAACATTTTTCCCCTTCCCATGACTATATCCTCTGTTATGCCAAGAATATAGAGTCTGCAGTTTGCCATGGAATAGGAAGAAGCGATGAAGCCAATGACAGATATTCGAATCCTGATAACGACCCAAGAGGCGTGTGGTCTTCAAGTGATATTTCTGTTGGCCCTGCTGTACAAGAAAACGTTTATCCTATAACGACCCCTTCGGGGCGTGTTGTCGAGCCTCCAGCTGGGCGCAGCTGGAGTCTCTCACGGAAAGCTTTCCGTGAGAGACTCGAAGATAACCGCATTTGGTTCGGTCCTAATGGAGATAACACACCACGAATTAAGCGTTTCTTATCAGAGTTACGCAAGACTGGCATAACCCCAATGACTATTATTGCTGTCCGCTAAAACTTTTTTGAGCATGAAAAAGATAGGGCTGGATTCCTCGCTTGGAATTCAGCCCATTTAGTTACTTTTGTTTATTGCTA
>CAVKWN010000141.1:0-3398 GCA_963660075.1 Lachnospiraceae bacterium | reverse complement strand
CCACGCCGCAAAACGACATCACGCCCGTGGCGAATATCTTCCCCACCAACTTTGTGTTGCTTGTATTCTGCATTTTTCTTTTCTGTTTTGTTGTTGTCCTAAATCGGCTGCAAAATTACAAACAAAAACGAGTATATAGAAGGGCAAACAAGGCTTATTCTTGTCAAAATGTAAACAGATGCGTATCTTTCACCCAAAATAAACGATTGAGCACATGGTATGGACTATAGAAACAAAAAGTCCTCATTGCTCACGATGAAGCAATGAGGACCGATATTTTAGGGGAACACCCTAATGTTGTCAATAAAACTCGTAAAAGCTCTTAATCCTTGTTGGCGCGCTTTCTCTCCAGGTGGTCGAGAATGATCTTGCGCATGCGCATAGACTTCGGAGTTACCTCCACGTACTCGTCGCCCTTGATATACTCAAGGCACTCCTCAAGGCTCATCACGGTCTTAGGCACGATGTGAGCCTTGTCGTCGGAACCGCTGGCACGCACGTTGGTGAGCTGCTTAGCCTTGCAGACATTGATCACGAGATCGTTGTCGTGGACATGCTCGCCCACCACCTCGCCGGCGTAGACCTCCTCACCCGGATCGATGAAGAACTTTCCACGGTCCTGCAACTTGTCGATGGCGTAAGCGTATGCCGTGCCCGTGTCCATGGACACCATTGAGCCATTGGTACGGCGCACTATCTCGCCCTTGAAAGGCTGATACTCCTTGTAACGGTGGGCCATGATAGCCTCGCCCTGGCTGGCCGTGAGCACGTTGGTGCGCAAGCCGATGATGCCACGCGAAGGAATGTCGAAGGTGATGTTGACGCGGTCGCCCTCTGTGTCCATACCGGTAAGCTCGCCCTTGCGGCGTGTCACCATGTCGACCATCTTTGAGGAGTAGTCCTGCGGCACGTTGATGTCGAGTTCCTCTATAGGCTCACACTTCTGACCGTCAATCTCCTTGTAGATTACCTGTGGCTGACCAACCTGCAACTCGTAACCCTCGCGGCGCATTGTCTCGATGAGCACGGAGATGTGGAGCACGCCACGACCCTTTATTATCCAGCGGTCGGTGTAGCCCTCAACGGTTTCCACACGCAAGGCAATGTTTTTCTCCAGTTCCTTTGCCAAGCGATCGCTGATTTGGCGAGAAGTGCAGAACTTGCCCTCACGACCGAAGAACGGCGAGTCGTTGATGGTGAAGAGCATCGACATTGTAGGCTCGTCGACGGCGATAGGAGGCAATGGCTCAGGATTCTCAAAGTCGGATATGGTGTCGCCAATCTCAAAACGCTCGAGACCGATGACGGCGCAAATGTCGCCACTCTCCACAGAGTCCACGCGCTTGTGGGTAATGCCCTCGAAGGTGTGAAGCTCCTTGATCTTTGTCTTCTCCTGAGAGCCGTCACGGTGGCAGATAGTGATGTTCATGCCATCCTTGAGCGTGCCACGATGTACGCGACCCACGGCTATACGGCCAGTGTAGTTGCTATAGTCAAGAGACGTGATAAGCATCTGCGACGTGCCCTCCAAGTGCTTAGGTGCAGGTATTTTCTCCACAATCTCATCGAGCAGATAGTCGATGTTGTCTGTCGGTGTCTTGAAGTCGGAACCCATCCAGCCATTCTTGGCAGAGCCATAGACCACGGGGAAGTCGAGTTGTTCCTCTGTGGCGTTGAGGTCACACATGAGGTCGAACACCATCTCGTACACCTGCTCCGGACGGCAGTTGGGCTTGTCGACCTTGTTTACTACCACGATAGGCTTCAAGCCTATCTGCAATGCCTTCTGCAGCACGAAACGCGTCTGCGGCATTGGGCCCTCGAAAGCGTCGACCAAGAGCAGGCAACCGTCTGCCATGTTGAGCACGCGCTCAACTTCGCCACCGAAGTCGGAGTGACCCGGGGTGTCAAGAATGTTAATCTTTACTCCTTTCCAATTTATAGAGACATTTTTAGAAAGAATCGTTATCCCTCGCTCACGCTCCAAGTCGTTGGAGTCGAGCACCTCACCGCTGTCATCCTTTCCGTCTCGGAAAAGTTTTCCGGCGAGCATCATCTTGTCGACCAACGTGGTCTTACCATGGTCGACGTGCGCAATCACTGCAATGTTACGAATGTCCTGCATCGTTTCTACCTTAAAATAAAAGCTATTCTTATTGTTTATGGGTGCAAAATTACAAAAAAAATATATGAAAGCATTGCTAAGTGCCGAATTTTTAGTAACTTTGCACCCGCATTTCCGGAGAAGCCGGAGCATTCGAGGTTGCCAGGGTTGTGATTAAGGCCCGCAGGCGGCGGAAGGATGTCATTGATGCACCAATAAATTAATCAATTTCAAAAAATGTATTTAGACAAGGAAAAGAAGGCTGAGATCTTCGGCAAGTATGGCAAGGGCGTAACAGACACAGGTTCTGCAGAGGCACAAATCGCACTGTTCACCTATCGCATCTCTCACCTGACAGAGCACGTTAAGGCAAACCACAAGGACTTCGTGACCACTCGCTCACTGACTCAGCTCGTAGGTAAGCGTCGTCGTCTGCTCACTTACCTCAAGGAGCGCGACATCAACCGTTACCGTAGCATCATCAAGGCTCTTGGCCTGCGCAAGTAATATCCACCAAGGATATTCGTCCAAAAAGAAGGTTTCAATAAACCAAATAAGCCTCGCTGTCGTCATGATAGCGAGGCTTTCTTGTTTATTACGGATTCTTCACGCGGACTCTTTAATCTCACACAAATCTTTTAATTTCACACGGATTCAAAAGATTTTAAAGATGTCGGCTTCGTCGATTACGCATACCAGCAACGTCTTGCAAGGTCTGCCCTTACGCATCGTATTTTAACCGTCGCGTAGCCGCTTGCGGCGTAGCAATCTTTAAAATCTTTTAAATCCGTGTGAGATAAATTAATCTGCGTGAAAAAGAGACGTGTGAAAGAAAATCACAATTGGCTGAACACCTTACAGCCCTTGGCATAATATTGCCAAAGAATGCTGAACGGCTTACGCTCCGGCACGGGGTTGAGCCATCGCGACGCGGCTATCTCTTGCCTGTCATTGTCGAAGTCGTGTTTCCACTTGTTGAAAGCGCAACGCCCACGTATGACGGCCTTGAAGTCGCCAACATTGCGTTGCAACACGAGCATCTCCACAGCGGCAAGCCAATCGAGGAAGAATCTTGCGCGCATCACTTGCCGCAACTCATCGTCGGGCAAGTTCTTGTAAAGCATCGTAAGGTTGTTTCTGAAATTAAGGAATGTCTTCATGGGATTGGCCTTCGGCAAGGTGCCGCCTCCCACATGATACACTTTGCTCTCAGGACAGCACACCACTCTCTTGCCTCGCTGCCTAAGCCTCCAGCACAGGTCTATCTCCTCGCAATGGGCGAAGAAACGGGCAT
>CAVKWN010000140.1:0-3498 GCA_963660075.1 Lachnospiraceae bacterium | reverse complement strand
AAAATGGTTCAAGAGGCCAAGGAAACGCCTCCCGAACCAAGTCTATTTGATTAACTGGGCTTACTTTTTGAAAAAGCAAGCTCGAAGTTCCATTTTAAAAGGCTTCGGGCCGAATTTTTATGCTATTTTGAGTTTTAGCGGACAGCAATAATTCAGAATATTCTCATAAGGAGAAGGCAGCCGCTTCTTGCCGCCGAGGATAAGGGCGAAGTTGGTTGCAACCGTGAATTCCTTCCATCGCAGGCTGAGGCTGAGGCCGCCGGTGAAGTCGGGCTGGGTGCTCCCGGAATAGACAAGGAAAGTCAATGGGTCTACGGTTGCACTGCGCTGGTCGTCATCAACGTCGATATAATTGAACATCGGGCTACCATCCTCCTGATTTATGCCTGCAAAAGAATATGACCAGAAAGCCCCAAGGGGATAACCTTTCTTCAATATGCGCGACGTTGAGCCATTGAGCAGTTGGTCTCGTGTCGGAGTGTAGTCGGTATAGCCGAGCTTGTTCCAGTTTCGCGAGCTGTTGAGCGACACGTTGAGTGCCCAGTCGCTGGTGTGCAGCGGTGTGAAACTGACCGTGAACTCCAAGCCGCGGTTCGTAATCATGCCGCCGTTCTTTTGCATGCTGTCCATGCCGTTTTCATAGGAAATCTCCTGTGTCACCACAGCGTTTGAGCGGCGGCGGTAATAGTCGAAAGTGAGGTCGAAGAAATGGAACAGTCCCAAGTCCATACCAAAGTTCCACGAGCGTGTCTTCTCCCACGAAAGCTCGGGGTTAGGCAGCTTGTAGACGGTCGACGTGAACTGTTTATAGTCGCCGTCGATGCTGCCGCGCTGTAGTATCAGCTCAGGGCTGACGTTGGTCAAGGCGTTGCCTTGAATGCCATAGGTGACACGTAGGCTAAGGTTGTGGACGGTGAGGTTGACGCGTTTCATCCACGGCTCCTCAATAGCATTCCACGAGCCGCCAAATGAATAGGTCGGGTCGAAGCGGTGACGCACATCCTGCCCGAAACGGTTTGAGAGATCATTGCGCAGCGAGAAGTTGAACACATAGCGGTCTTTGAACGAATATGCCAATGTGGCGAAATAAGACAGGAAGTTGTCCGTTTGAGCTGTGCGTTTCCATGAACCATTATAAAGCGTTTGCAAGATTCCCCATCCGCTAATAGTACCATAACCCATCGATGTAAAGTCGTCGGGGGTCGTGGGTGCTGAGGCCGTTTCGCCACGGTCGGACATATAATCGTAAACGGTATTACCGTTCACCTTCTTTTTCGTGGAGCGAAGCTCCATGGCAAGCATGGCGTTGAGACGATGGATTTTGTTGAACGTGCGCGAGAAAAGCAGTTTGTTCTGTATGTTGTATGACCGTTGGTAGCCGTCGGAGGTGACGAGCACGCCTCCGTGAGGCAACATCGCCGCTTTGTAAAGCGGGTCGGTTGGCTCCACGGTGCCATAGTCGTAACCGCGATAGTTCTCGGCGATATAGTAGGTCTGTTCGTCGGCATAAGACTCAGAGTTGGTGTTGTTCACAGTGTAGCCTCCCACAAATTCATAGGTCAGCCAGTCGGTGAGCGTCCAACGCAGGTTGAGGTTGGCAGCGGCATACAAGTTCTTGCTTTCCGCCCCACTGTGATTGCGCTCATTCAGGAAGTTGTAGCTAAGATAGCGGATAGAGTTGTAAGTGTAATATTTTGAAGAGCGCAAATAATAAACCGGCTGTCCCTGCTCGTCGTATGCAGGTACAGAACGGCTAGTCTGTGTGGCGTAGTTTATGGGGCTTACACTTCCGCCAAAAGAATTGGTCTTCGATGAAGTGGCGTTCAATGTGGCGTTGACGCGGAAACGCGGAGTAAGGTAGATGTCGGTAGACACGCGTGCCGTCATTTTGTCGTTGTCGTTGCCCACCTCTTGACCGAGACTCTTGCTGTAGCCCACCGACACGTTGTACATGGCCTTTTCGTTGCCACCCCGAATGCTGAGATTGTGGTTGTGGCTGACGGCTGAGCGCGTCAGAAGCTTGAACCAGTCGGTATTGTTGCGTTCAAGAAACATCTTGCGCTGGGCATATTCTTGCTTTGTCATGTCGCCGGCGATGTACATGCGCATTGCTCCCTCATAGGTGTAAGGGTCGGCATAAGGCTCACTGCTGTAACGCACGCCTGCGTTGTAGGCATCCTCGGAAAACTGTATGCGCTCTTGCGAATTCATGTAATTAAACATACCGTAGTTTGGCCGCGTGTTAAACGATATGTTGCCGCTGTAGTTGACGCTCATCTGCCCCATCTTGCCACGCTTGGTCGTGATAACTATTACGCCGTTCGAGGCCTTGGAACCGTAGATGGCGGTGGCTGAGGCGTCCTTGAGCACGGTTATAGTCTCGATGTCCATAGGATTGAGCCACGATGCCTGGCTGCCTATGATGTCCTCCAAATTCTGCGTCATGGCACTCGACACGTCGATGGAGATGGGGTCTTCCTGCACAATGCCGTCGACAACCCACAGAGGCGACTGGTTTCCAAGGAGGGTGGATGTGCCGCGGAGCGTAATACTCGGGCTGGTACCCACGCGTGAGCTAGTGTTGGTGACCATGAGTCCGGCGACACGCCCTTGCAGCATCTGGTCTATTGAGTTGTAGGCAGGGCGCAGGATGTCGTCAGCCTTTAGCACGCTGTGTGCGCCAACCATGTCGCGGCGGTCAAGAGTTTGATAGCCGTTGACGACGATCTCGTCGACCGATTGCGTGTTTCCCTCCATCATAACCGTCAGCGTCTCCTCGTCACGCCAGTCTACTTCCTTGTTCTTCATGCCGATGAACGAGAACGAGAGCGTGGCACGTTCGGCGTTGCTGATGTTCATGAAGAAGAGGCCGTTGGCGTCGGTGGTGGTTCCCTTTGTCGTACCTTTCAGGCGGACGCTCACACCCGGCAGCGGTTCTCGGTTGTCGTCAATCACCTTGCCCACGAGCAACGTGTTCTTGGGTTTTTGCCTGTTTGGGGTATTCTTGGCGGCAACACGCTTCTTCTCTTTGATGATGACCACGTTGTTGACAATGGTGTAGGTGAAGTCGGTGCCCTTGAGCACCTGCCTCATTGCTTCCTTGATGTCGGCGTTGAGAAGATCAAGATTAATTTTCTTCATCTTCTTCACCTCGTTTTCATCAAGCGTATAGAAGAACCCATAGCTTGAGTGTTGCTTGATGGCTACGAGGGCTTCCTCGAGCGTGGCATTTTTAAGGCGCAGCGTCATCCGCGTTTGGGCTTTGGCTCCAAGGGCAGACAAGCCAGAAGAAAAGCAAAAAACATGCTGGCAAGCAGTCGACCTAATGTACTAGGCCGAGGTTTCTTGACAGAGTACAGGAACGTTTTTCTTTCCATTCGTATATTTGTTTAATAGGTAATACTATCCCTAAGACCAGCTTTCATGCCAGCCTCTAAGGTGGTTAATAAAATAAGTATGAGATTGACGTTGCTTAGGGTTGCCCGTCGTTGACAGTGA
>CAVKWN010000139.1:0-3676 GCA_963660075.1 Lachnospiraceae bacterium | reverse complement strand
GACACATATTGCTGGCTGCACCCCATGAGCTCTGACAATTGTTTTTGAGTCATGCCCAGTTCTTCCATCTTGTCAAGCATCATCATTGCGATGTGCTGAGAATAGCGAAGCCATGACTTGTTCGCCATGCGCCACTCTGCATTTTCACGCCACTTGGATGGAGTTGCAGACTGATGTTTGTTCAGCTTTGAAACAATTTCGTTTGTAGTTCTCATAATAACCTCCTTTCTATATGATTTCATTTAAGAAGTCCATGAAGGAATCCTTGTCGGCAATATCGTTGTCGAGCAAGAACCGTCGTACCTTTTCCATACGGGCAAGTTCCACCAACGTATGTTCACGCTCCTGCATGGTGCGTGTCAACTTGATGGTACCACCTGTGATTATATAAATACCTGGTTCGAGTTTAATGGCATAGATGCGAAGCCAAGAAGCATGTCGTGGCGTGTTACGCAACCGAGCCTTCTCTTTGCCCAATAGCATTTCGGACGTTCGACTGTTCTCCAAAGGACGAAATATCTTGTCGAGATTTGCGTCAGGAGAAATATCCATGATGAGACATTGTAAGCGTTCGCTATCTTCAATCGTGTCGTAGATGGCTTGATTGACATCCGTGATTTTAAAATAGGATGCTAAGTCATCTATGTTTTGTTTGAAGAAACTGCGCAACCATGCCACATCGTTCCATTGCCCAAGGATGGAATCGAGAACATTGTCTAGGCAGTTGTCATATCTAACTGCCCAAAGGCGCTCGTTTTCTGTGATAAGGTCGAATGTCATAGTCGTATTGTTTTATTTTGCGAAGATACAATAAATAATTGAAAGGTACAACTTGCAGGTTGATTATTTAAGAATATTTATGGAAGAAAGTAAGTGTTGCGAGGATTTTGATGCGATAATGTGTTCATGTTAACATTATCGGAGTATCAGTGTAGACTTCGTCAATAACGTTTAAAGATTTTCCACATGCGTGTGGAAAATGTTTGGCAAAGTCTGATAGAGGTTGACGAAGTGGTGCTAGTCTTCCGAAAAGCCCCCTTTCTGTTGCCCTTGAAGTCTCCGACATCGTTTCCGACATGTCTCCGACATTTGCTTGTCGGAAACGGATAGGTCGGATATGGCGGTAGGAACGATAACGCGCTGATGTATAGGAAGTTTTGTTTTCGACATATCTCCGACATTGTTTTCGACATATCTCCGACATTGTTTCCGACATATCTCCGACATTTTGCCCGTGTTCAGCCATCTTTTATACCCATATCTCCTATGACTTCACAAAGCCAACTGTCGGTAATGGTAAAAGGTGGAAACTTTCCAATTGCGCAACCAGCAGTTGCGCAATTGAAAGATTACAATGGTGTCCTATCTGTCAAACACATTCCGTGGTCTCACAATGTAACTTCTTAAACTTTCGAAAGCTGAATATGTGTCATTACTTACCCCTCTCCTCCCTTCCCCAAGAACACCGACGGGGGCTGGCCGTTTCGCTTCTTGAAGAACTTGCAGAAGGTCTCGGTGTCGGGGAAGCCGAGCTGGCGGGCTATCTCGCCCACTTGGCTGTCGGTGAAGCGAAGCAGGTCGAGGGCCTCGTGATAGACCAGCGAGAGGATGAACTCCTTCACAGACTTCTGCGAGTAGCGGCGCACGATGCGGGCCAGATAAACAGGCGTGATGCAGAGCTTCTCGGCATAGAAGCGGGTGGAGTGCTCCTGCGTGAAATGGGTGGAGACGAGGGCGATGAACTGGCGATAGATTACCTCCTGGTGGCAGATGCCGGCAGGTTGTTCCCTGCCAAGGAGTGCATCCGAGACGAGGAAGGCGAGGTTGCGCAGATAGCCGGCTTGCAGCGACTCCCTCGCCCCGATGCCCTCCGCCTGTTGCAGTTGCAGCATCAGGCGCATGGTGTCGGCGGCAAGGGTGCTGTGGGAGGGAGCGTCGCCGAGGACGGGCACATGACCCAAGATGAGGCGGTCTGCCAGTACCTTGCACTCCACATGATGGGTGAAGATTTTCTCCATCAGCGATACTTCCACCAAGATGTAGGTGGCACGGAAATCGGCGGTGAAGTCTTCGATGAACACCAGTTGGCGCGGCGTGAGTACCATCAGCGTGCCTGGCTCCAACTGATAGCGACGACTGTTGATGGAGTAAGTGGCGCTGCCGCTCTCCACCCTCATGAAGGCGAAGAAATCGGCATAGGTGGCATCCATCCTCACTGCCGAGAGCTTGCTTGCCGTCACCTCGATGGCATAGATGCCGGCGGTGCTTTCCCCCTTCATCTGCATCTCGCTGCTGAATTGTTGTATCGTTACCATGTACTCAATCGTTGGTTCTGGGTGCAAAGATACGCATTTGTTTTCGTTTTGACAAGAACAAGACTTGTTTTTTCTTTTCCATCCGCCTTTTTGTTTGTAATTTTGCAGCCGATTTAGGACAACAATTAAAACAAAATTAAGAAAAA
Organism: Lachnospiraceae bacterium; assembly: GCA_963660075.1. Taxonomy (GTDB): domain Bacteria; phylum Bacteroidota; class Bacteroidia; order Bacteroidales; family Bacteroidaceae; genus Prevotella. Next base: position 1,215 of record CAVKWN010000139.1, on the reverse strand, counting down.
TGCAGAATACAAGTAATACAAAGTTGGTGGGGAAGATATTCGCCACGGGCGTGATGTCGTTTTGCGGCGTGGTGAGCGAGACGGCGATGAACGTCACCTTCCCCACGTTGATGAAAGAGTTTGGCATCGGCACGAGTACGGTGCAGTGGATCACCACGGGCTACTTGCTCGTCCTGGCACTGGTCATCACGATGTCATCCTACCTGAAGCGCAACTGCTCGCAGCGCACGCTCTTCCTCATCGCCATCCTGAGTTTCATCTGTGCCACGTTGGCTTGCTTCGTGGCTCCTTCGTTCACCGTCCTCATGATAGGACGCATGGTGCAGGGAGTGGGCACGGGCATCGCCCTGCCGCTGATGTATAACATCATCCTCGGCGAGGCTCCCAAGGAACAGATGGGCACGTTCATGGGCATCGGTATGCTCGTCACCGCCGTGGCTCCTGCCGTGGGTCCCGTGTTGGGCGGATTCATCGTCGATATGTTCGGATGGCGTTACATCTTCCTCTCGCTGATGCCCCTGCTCTTGCTCTCGCTCGTCATCGGTTGCAAACTTATCGGACGGTCGGTTCCGGCGGAGCGTTCCCACTTCCATCTCTTCGACTATTCCCTCATCGTGGTGGGCTACACCACCTTTATCCTTGCCATGGTGCAGGCCTCCTCGGCAGGGTGGGTGAGCGTGATGGTCATCTCCTTGTTGGCTGTGGCAGTGGTGGCTTTGGGCTGGTTCGTAAGACAGTCGCGCAAGGAGGAGAATCCGCTGTTGCGTGTCGAGGTGCTGGGCCATCGCAACTTCATGTTTGCCCTGTTTGCCATCCTCGTGGCACAGTTCACGGTGCTTGCCTTGGGCTACGCCATCCCCAACTACTCTCAGATAGCCAACCATACCGGAGCCTTCATTGCCGGCGGACTGCTCGTGCCGGGCTGCATCGTGGGAGCCATCATCTCCCCTGTTAGTGGCAGGGTGCTCGACAAGGTGGGGGCGCGCCTTCCCATCGTGGCGGGCTACGGCATCATGCTCCTTGCGCTCGCCCTCTTCGCTTGGTTTGGTGATGCGATGACTACGCTGATGTTCTATGGTTTCTATGTGTTGTTCACCGTAGGTCAGGGACTGGGAATGCCCACCACCATCACCTTCGGACTCTCGCAGTTGCCCAAGGATCTCTCCGCCGACGGCAATGCCCTCATCAACAGTTTCCAGCAGTTGGCTGGCGCAA
>CAVKWN010000138.1:0-3686 GCA_963660075.1 Lachnospiraceae bacterium | reverse complement strand
GGATTTTGGTCGAAATTGCCGTCGGCCACTTAAAGCCAACACCAGCCACAACCACTTGAAACTCAAAATAAAAGCATCATTCTGCTATTTTTTGCTTTTTTAGGCGTTCTTTTAGATTAAAATCAGGCTCAAATTCTTTTCTACGCCTGTTTTGCGGTTTACGGTTGCAAAATTAATTATTAACGACACAAAAAGACGATTTACACCCGATTTCCGCATGCTCTTTTGGTCGTTTAAAATAAAATCACTACTTTTGTAACCGCCTATTACGCAATTTCGCAATGCCTATAAGAAAACTAATCGTGGTGCCACGCAACGATGTAGACTACTATTGGATGGGCGAACACTGAAACAACGTGCCATCCATCCCGACACATTCGAACAGAATATCATGCAATGTGGGTAGATGCAAATGTTATTTCCCTTGCTCCTGCTTCTTTTGGTAATGAAAAATCTCGAACGAGTTGATGAGGTTCTGCCATAGCACGTAGCAGCCAGGCCCCACCGTTGACAAGGGGTTGAGGTAGGCGGTGGCCGCCCAAATGGCGAAAGGCGTGTTCTTCTGCCCCAACGCCTGCCCCGACTCCACTGTGGTGTCGAAATAGTGGCCGATGAAGCGGCCTGTGGCAAACTGCACTATGCAGAGCAGCAATGACAAGACGGCTATCACGACGATGAACATGAGTGAGGTGCCAGAGTGCATGATGTTGCGCATCGTGGTGCCTGCCACGAGAATGAGCGAACCGTCCCAAAGATAGAAGCCAAGATCCTTGATGCTGATGATGCGGCGATGGAGGCGGTGGAAGCAATGCTTCACGATGAAGGCCAGGCCCATAGGCACCACAAGCACTATGCTCACTTGGTAGAGTATGTTGATGAAGGCAGAGAAGAAGGTCATGTGACCGCCCTTCTCAATCAATGGGAAGCAGAGCGGTATCATCACGGCTGTGATGAAATTGGAAATGAAGGTGTAGGTGGTCATCTGCTCCATGCTGCCGCCCAACTTCGCCGTAACCACCGAACTGGCAGCGGCACAGGGGCCGATGATGCATACAAGCAGGGCTTCCATCAGCATCAAGGGTTCTCCCTGCAAGCGGAACACGAGAATAAGTCCTAATACCGCCATCACGAACACCACTTGCTGCACCGCTACCCAAAGGTGCCACTTCACGGGCCTGAGCTTCGTGAAATCCACCTTGCAGAACACCACGAAAAGTATCATGAACATGCACGACGGCAGTATCGGCCTGCTGATGGGCGTGAACCAGTCGCTCACAGGCTCCAACACTGGGACGTAGGCAAAAATGAAATAGATGATGGCACCAAGTGCCATGGACAACGGTAACGACCAATCCTTCAAGAACTTTACAATCTTCATACCTTCTACAATTTGTTACACGGATGCAAAGGTGCGATTTTTATTTGAAACAAAGCCTTTTCATGCGCATTATGTTTGCTTGTCGTATAAAAATATGTAATTTTGCAATCAATTTGCAGATAACAATTGCGCAATATGAACAAACTATTACTTACTTCCGCCATGGCCATGACCGCCATGACGGTGATGGGACAAGGACTGAAATATCCCACTGCCCCCAAGGACAACACCGTGGACGAATACTTCGGCGTGAAGGTGGCAGACCCTTTCCGACCTTTGGAGAACGACACCAGTGCCATAACGGCAGCCTGGGTTAATGCAGAGAATGCTGTCACCGACGCCTATCTCGCCAAGATACCACAGCGCACCAAATACTTGAAGCGTCTCAAGGAGGTGTCCAACTATGAGAAGGTGTATACGCCCTTCGAGAAGAACGGCAAGTGGTATGTCTATAAGAACAACGGATTGCAAAACCAGGCCGTGCTCTACCAGATGGACAAGTTGGGCGGCGAACAGCGTGTATTCCTCGACCCCAACAAGCTGAGCGACGATGGTACAGTGGCATTGAAGGATATCTCCTTCAGTCACGACGGCAAGTATTTCGCCTATACCATATCCCGTAGCGGCAGCGACTGGGAGGAAATCTACGTCATGGACGTGAAGACCCAGAAGTTGCTCGACGACCACATCGTGTGGGCTAAGTTCACGGGTGCCACATGGTGTGGTGATGGTTTCTATTACAGTGCCTACGACGCTCCAGAGAAGGGCAAGGAGACCTCGGCGAAGAACGAGGTGCAGAAGGTGTACTACCACAAGATGGGCACGCCGCAGAGCCAAGACCAGCTCTTCTATCAGAACCCAGCCAATCCGCTGCGCTTCTACAGCGTGGACGTGAACAAGGAGGAGACTATGATGTTCCTCTATGAGTCGGGCATGGACCAAGGCATCAACCTCTACGTGCGTGACCTTCGTCAACCCAACTCGCAGTTTATCCAGATGACGGGCGATTGCTCCAAGTCCTATAATCCGGTGGAATTCATCGGCAACAACATCTATGTCCTCACCAACGCTGGCGCGCCTAAGTACCGCATGATGGTGGCTTCGCTCGACAAGCCTGGCTACGGCGACTGGAAGGAACTGATACCCGAGGGTGATGCCGTGCTGGAGGGCGTGACCTTCGTTGATGGTGACAAGATGGTGCTCTCCTACACCAAAGACAACTGCTCCCACGCATACCTATATAATATAAAGGGCGAGAAGCTCAGGGAGATTACCCTGCCGGGCGTTGGCTCAGCCAGTTTCAGCGGCAAGCGTGAGCGAAAGGATCTTTTCTTCAGCTACACTTCTTACACCGTTCCAACGAGCATCTACCAGTATGACCTCGCAACGAGCAAGAGCCAGCTCTACAGTGCGCCGAAGGTGAACTTCAAGCTCACTGACTACACTTCGGAGATGGCGTTCTACACCTCAAAGGATGGCACCAAGATCCCTATCTTCCTCACCTACAAGAAGGGCGTCAAGAAGAACGGCAAGAACCCTGTTTTGATGTATGGCTATGGCGGTTTCAACGTCACCTATCCTCCCTACTTCTCCTCCATGCGCATCCCGTTCTTGGAGAAGGGCGGCATCTACGCCTATGTCGTGTTGCGCGGCGGTGGCGAGTATGGTGAGGACTGGCACTTGGCAGGCACGAAGATGCAGAAGCAGAACGTGTTTGACGATTTCATCTCTGCTGGCGAATGGCTCATCGCCAACAAGTATACCGACAAGCAGCACCTCGCCTGCATGGGTGGTAGCAACGGAGGCTTGCTTGTGGGAGCCTGCATGACGCAGCGCCCCGACCTCTTCAAGGTTTGTATTCCCGAGGTGGGCGTGATGGACATGCTGCGTTACCATAAGTTCACCATCGGATGGAACTGGGCGCCCGACTACGGAACGAGTGCCGACAGCAAGGAGATGTTCGAGTACCTGAAGGGCTACTCTCCTCTGCACAATGTGAAGAAAGGCGTGAGCTATCCCGCTACGATGGTGACTACCGCCGACCACGACGACCGTGTGGTGCCTGCCCACTCATTCAAGTTTGCCGCTGCCCTGCAAGAGGCACAGACTGGCAACGCCCCAACGCTGATACGCATCGACAGCAAAGCTGGTCATGGAGGCGGCAAACCGCTGAGCAAGCAACTAGAAGAAACTGCCGACATCTATGGATTCATCATGTACCAGTTGGGTATGAAATAATAAACGACAAGGAGTTAAGGGATTGACACCCCTTAGCTCCCTGTTTTTTCTTCAGAACGATATTTCAATT
>CAVKWN010000137.1:0-3747 GCA_963660075.1 Lachnospiraceae bacterium | reverse complement strand
AGTTTACGTATGTTTATTTTGTCTGCCATTGAAATTCTTGACTAATTTGTTTTTGATTCCAAAAATACAATTTTCATTTGAAAAGAGCCGTATAAATCAACAAAAAAGCGAAGAAACACTATCAAAAACCTTGCGTTTTACTCAAAGCATGCATTTCTAGCCGACTTATCAGAACGTTTGGATAAAAAAACAATAATCCCATTCCCTTCTCTCTTTTGCGAGAGCGTGGGAATGGGATTGATTGAGTAACTAACTTTTCTGATGCCTATGAGGAAACCGCTGTTTCCGTGGATCTAATTCGTTCTTGTGTTATGGCCTGTATTGCACGAAAGCCTCCATGGCCTCATAGCAAGCCAGTCCGAGGTCGTCGTACAGTTTCGCGGTGCCGCGGTTGCGGTCCTCGGCGCGTTGCCAGAACAGGCGTTCGTCGTTGCCGAGGAACGGCGCGCTCTCCATCTGCGAGCTGTGCTTGAGTATGGCGTTGCGCTTTGCGCGGAGCTCTTCCGGCGACATAGGCACGCACATCTCAATGTTCTCGATTTCCCACTCAGCCCATGCGCCACGATACATCCAGACGCGGCAGTTGTTGAGCCATTCGGCTCCGGCTTGCTTCTCAAGGTCGAGAGCCGCCAGCACGGCGTCGGTGCACTTGCGGTGTGTGCCGTGAGGGTCGGCAAGGTCGCCAGCCACGAAAATCTGGTCCGGCTTGACCTCGACGAGCAGGTTGCGCACCACCTCCACGTCTTTCTCTGTCATTGGCAACTTCTCAATCTTGCCGCTCTCATAGAATGGCAAGTCGAGGAAGTGGACGTGATCCAAAGGAATGTGGTTGTATGTGCAAGCGGTCCTTGCCTCGCCACGACGGATGAGGCCCTTGATGCGGCGCACGTCGAGAGTGTCCATGTCGCCTTCCTTCTTCTCTGCAAGGAACTTCTTGATGTCCTTGTACATCGTCTTGATGGTCTCGTCCTTGTTGTCGATGAAGATCTGGTTGAAACCATTGACGAAGTGCATGAAGCGGGTCACCTCCTCATCGCCCACGGCGATGTTGCCTGAAGTCTCGTAAGCCACGTGCAAGTCGTGTCCCTGGTTCACGAGGCGCTGGATGGTGCCGCCCATGGAGATGACGTCATCGTCGGGGTGCGGAGAGAACACGATGACACGCTTCGGGAACGGAGTGGCGCGCTCGGGGCGATTGGAGTCGTCGGCGTTTGGCTTGCCGCCGGGCCATCCCGTGATGGTGTGCTGGAGGTCGTTGAATATCTTGATGTTGCACTGGTATGCTGATCCGTAGAGCGCGAGCAGCTCAGAGAGCCCGTTCTCGTTGTAGTCCTTGTTGGTGAGCTTGAGGATAGGCTTGCCGATCTTCTGGCAGAGCCATACGAGGGCAGCGCGGGTGAGCTTGTCGTTCCACTTGCAGCTTGCCACGAGCCATGGGTGGATGATGCGCGTGAGCTTGCCGGCGGCGGCGAGGTCGGTCACCACGTGGCAGCCGTTGTGGGTCTGCAAGAAGCTTGCTGGTATGGCGTTTGTCACGGGGCCTTCCACGGTCTTCTGGATGATGTCGGCCTTTTCCTCTCCCCATGCGGTGAGGAAAATCTTGCGAGATGCCATGATGTTTGACAGGCCAAGGGTGATGGAGCATGGAGGCACGGCGTCTTGTCCGCCGAAGCTCATCGTCATCTCCTCGCGCGACGTGGCGTCGATGAGGATAAGGCGCGTGCTTGACGATGGTGCAGAGCCAGGCTCGTTGGTCGCGATGTTGCCCATGCGGCCAATGCCGAGGAGCATGATGTCTATTCCGCCGAGAGTGGCAATGCGCTCCTCAAAGTCGGTGCAAACCTTCTGGAGGTCGCCCTGCGCGGCGAAACCGTCGAGCGAGAGGATGTTGCCCACGGGGATGCCGATCTTGTCGAGCAAGCGGTCCTTGAGCTGATGGAGGCTGCTGATGGCGCTTCCCGGCTTCAATGGGTAGTATTCGTAAGCGTTGACCACGGTCACGTTGTCGAAGCTCAGTCCGTTCTCGTGGCGGTGGATCAACTCGTCGAAGATCGGTGTCAGGCTCTGGCCAGTGCCCAAGCCGATGACACACTGCTTGCCCTGTTGCTTCTTGGCCTTGATCTCTTGCTCAATGGCGTCGGCAATGGCTTTCACGCCATCCTCGGCCTTTGGGTATATGTCGGTGGGAAGTTTCTCGAAACGTGTGATTTCCGAGCGTTCTATGGCAGACTTCGGGCTGTAGAACTCCTCAGCCACTTGGTTGAGGACGATTTGTGAACTTAAATGAAGGTTCATTTCTGTTTGGTGTTTAAAGGTTGTCTTTTTCAATGTCCTTGAAGTAGCGATAGGTGCCCACTTTCAGCTCGTCGCTTGCAGCCTCGTCGGCCACGATGATGGCGTGTGGATGCTGTTGCAGCGCGCTTATGGTCCAAGCCTGCGTCACGGGACCCTCTACGGCAGCTTGCAAGGCGCGTGCCTTGGAGTGGCCGTTTACGAGGATGAGCACCTCGCGAGCGTCCGTCACCGTGCCTACACCCACCGTGAGGGCGTGTTTAGGCACCTTGTTCACGTCGTTGTCGAAGAAGCGCGAGTTGGCGATGATGGTATCAGTGGTAAGAGTCTTTACGCGAGTGCGGCTCTTGAGCGAAGAGAACGGCTCGTTGAAGGCTATGTGTCCGTCGGGGCCGATGCCGCCGATGAAGAGGTCGATGCCTCCGGCCTTGCGGATGCTCTCCTCGTAGGCAGCGCACTCCTTTTCGAGATCCTCGGCGTTGCCGTTGAGGATGTGGACGTTCTCCTTGGGGCAGTCGATGTTGTCGAAGAGGTTACGACGCATGAAGCTGTGGTAGCTCTCGGGATGCTCTTCGGGCAACGCCACATACTCGTCCATGTTGAACGTGATGACGTTGCGGAACGACACGCGTCCCTCCTTGCAAGCCTTTGACAACTCGGCGTACATTCCGATGGGCGAAGAGCCTGTGGGCAAGCCCAGTACAAAAGGTTTGTCGGCGGTTGGCTTTGCCGCATTGATGCGCTTGATTACATACTCCGCAGCCCATTTTGAAAGGCTGTCGTAATCATTTTCGATAATGACTCTCATAGTTGTTTATCTTGGTTTATATGGTTTTTCCGTTATTCAATTTTTACGGTGCAAAGTTAATCAAAATGTGCGTTTTCGCAAATTATTTTCAATAATTATCTTCGTTTGCTTTCTTTCTTTTCCTGGATGGTCTTTTCTTTAATGATATTTAACGCCTTTTCCGTTGCGCAAGTTTCATTATGTGCCCGTCATTGTTTTGCCGCGAGAAACAACTTTCGGTATTCGTTCTCGAAATTCGGGGTGAACACGCCTTTGCCCATGTTGTCTTCGATGTCGGCTGGCGACCAGAAGCGCCCCCCGCACAACTCGTCCTTGCTGGGGTTCACCTCGCCGTCGTATACGCAACGGAAGACGTTGACGAGCTCGCGCTCCCGCTGGCTCTCAAAGACGTAGTGGCCGAGTGGCTCGGGCGTGAAGTCGGTGATGCCAAGCTCCTCCCTTACCTCTCGCTTGAGCGCCTGGGCCACGTTCTCGCCAAGGTCGATGTGCCCACCCACGGCGGTGTCCCATTTGTCGGGTTGTATGTCTTTCCATGCTGGTCGATGCTGCAGATACAGTTCTCCCTTGCTGTTGAACACGTGCAGGTGAACCACGGGGTGCAATATCTTGCTGCCGTCGTGGGCGTGCCCGCGGCTTATGGCGCCAAG
>CAVKWN010000136.1:0-4044 GCA_963660075.1 Lachnospiraceae bacterium | reverse complement strand
TTTCACACGGATTTGAAAGATTTTAAAGATGTCGGCTTCGCCGATTACGCATACCGCATATCAACAATATGCTGCCATTCGGGACGCGGACGGGTCTTAACCATCCCTACCCACCCCCTGCAAAGCGTACCCTTTCGGAATAGCACTGGAAAGGCGGCGGCATTGCAGTGGGAAGCCGGCGGCATTGCAGTGGGAAGGCTATGACATTTCAGTGCTATGTCGAAAGCGAAGAATTGGCTATATATAATAATGTGGAAGGAGGATGGATTAGGCGCAGACGGAAATGTTAAAAATACGACAAAAAGAAGATTTTACTGACAAAATGTTTGCTGATTGAAAGGAAATGTATAACTTTGCAACCGTAATCATAAACAGAACTGTAAAAAACAAACAGACAAATGATGAAACATGTATCTACATATTGGTGGTGGCGTAACTCAAGATTGAAAAAGTCGTGAGGAGCGAAGCCGTGTAGATACTTCAATGATAAGAAGAAGGAACAAGAAAGAGGCCTGCCGTGAATCACGACAAGCCTCTTTTCCTTTTTAATAAGACAACATAAACAAGAACACCAAAGCGTCTTTGACAAGACAAGAGGAACAGAAAACATTAAATCAATACTGATATGAATATCACTGCCATTTTCAACCGCCTCCTCGACCATGAGGAGCTGCAACGCGAGGAAACCAAGGACCTGCTCATCGCCATAACTCAGGGAGAGCTTAACGACGCGGAGATAGCCTCGCTCCTTACCGCCATAAAGATGCGTGGCATCACGGTGGACGAACTTCTCGGCTTCCGCGACGGCATATTGGAGACTGGCGTGGCGGTGCCACTCGATTGCGACAGATACATCGACGTGGTGGGGACAGGCGGCGACCGCAAGAACACGTTCAACATATCCACGACCTCGTGCTTCGTGATAGCCGGAGCTGGATACAAGGTGGCTAAACACGGCAACTTCGCCGCCACGAGCGTGAGCGGAGCGTCGAACGTGATAAAGAACCACGGCGTGACGTTCACCGACGACATCGACAAGCTGAACCGTTCGATAAACGAGTGCGGCATTGTATACCTCCACGCTCAGCTCTTTGCCAAGGCCATGAAATTCGTGGGTGCCATACGCAAGGCATTGCCCTTCCCCACTTTCTTCAACCTCCTCGGCCCCATCATCAACCCGTCGAAACCACAGTGCCAGCTCCTCGGCACCGCGACACTCGACCAGATGCGGCTCTATCAGCAAGTGTACCAGAAGATTGGCATCGACTATGGCATCGTGAACAGCATCGACGGCTACGACGAGATATCGCTGACGAGCGACTTCAAGGTCATCACCAACGATTATGAGCGCATCTTCAAGCCATCCGGCCTCGGGTTCGAGACAGCCAAGCCTGAGGAGATAGTAGGAGGAGCCACCGAGGAAGAAGCCAAGCAGATATTCGACAACGTGCTGGCAAACAAGGCATTGCCCGCCCAAAAGAACATCGTGCTGGCTAACGCCGCGTTCGGCATCCAAGTGCTGGAGAAAGGCAAGAAGCCAATAAGCGAATGCATAGACATTGCACGCGAGAGCATAGACAGCGGCAAGGCCCTGGCAACCTTCAAGAAGTTTGTTGAGTTGAACAAATAACCTATCCTGACCAATGGACATATTAGAAGAGATAGTGGCGCACAAGCGCGTGGAGATAGACGAGCGCAAGCAGTTCGTCCCCCTCAGGCAATTCATGGGCGACATACAGAAGATGATGGACGAGGGCAAGCCCGCCTCCATGAGCGAGGCGTTGGCCGCGTCGTCCACAGGCATCATAGCCGAGTTTAAGCGCAAGAGCCCGTCGAAAGGATGGATTCACCGCGACGTGAGGCCAGAAGAGGTGACTCCGCTCTACCAGACCAATGGAGCCTCGGCACTCAGCATACTGACCGACACTGAATATTTTGGCGGCTACGACGAGTATATCCAGCAGGCACGGCGCGCCGGGGTGACCATTCCAATACTATACAAGAACTTCATCATCGACGAATACCAGCTGTTCCAGGCCCGTTTCTGCGGAGCCTCGGCGGTATTGCTCATCGCCGCCTGCCTGACGAAGGACGAATGCAAGCACCTGCAGCACCTCGCCCACGACCTCGGCATGGAGACGCTGCTTGAGATGCACAACGACCGCGACTTCGACTACGCCACGCTGGAGCCCGACATGTATGGCATAAACAACCGCAACCTCGGAACGTTCATCACCGACGTGAACAACAGTTTCCGCCTTGCCGAACGTCTGCCGAAAGGCGCTTGCCTCGTGAGCGAGAGCGGCATAAGCAACCCCGAGACCGTGAAGAAGTTGAGAGACGTGGGATTCAAGGGATTCCTCATCGGCGAGAGGTTCATGAAAGAGAAGGATCCGGGCATGGCCCTGAAGCAATTCATAGGAGAGATATGATAATAAAGGTATGCGGCATGCGTGACGCCCAAAACATCCGCGACGTGGCAGAGCTCGACATCGACATGATGGGATTCAACTTCTGGCCTAAAAGCAAGCGCTTCGTAAGCATGATAAGCGCGGGCACCGGCATAGTGCCCGACTACAGTCAGGAACGTCTCGACGACATGGCAAGGGAAAGCGACTCCCCACGATATGCCTTCCCCGAAAGGATCAAACGCGTGGGCGTGTTTGTCGACGAGATGCCACAGACAATAATAACGCGCGTGTACAACTATTCTCTCGACTACATCCAGCTCCACGGAGAGGAGTCGCCCACCATGATAGACAACCTGCGAAGCACCTTGGTGCCCGACATCGCGCCCGACATAAAGTTTATAAAAGCCTTCGGCATATCCTGCGCCGACGACTTTGAGCAATGCGCCGCCTTCGAGGGCAAGGTCGACTTCATGCTCTTCGACTACAAGACCGCAGGGCGAGGAGGCAGCGGCAAGCATTTCGACTGGTCGTTGCTCGACGCTTATCATGGAACGACGCCTTTCCTTCTGAGCGGCGGCATAGGGCCAGACGACGCGGAAGAAGTGATGCGAATCAACCACCCGCAATTCGCGGGCGTGGACGTGAACAGCCGCTTCGAGACAGCACCCGCCATGAAAGACGCGGAGGCGCTGAGAGGATTCGTCGACAGGCTAAGACATGCCAACACCATAACAACGTAAATATATAAAAGCAATATAGCGATGAATAAAATCAACCAAGTGTTTGCCAACCGTGGCGACAGGAAACTGCTCAGCTTGTATTTCTGTGCCGGCTGCCCCACCCTGGACGGGACGGCAGAAGTGATAAAGGCCATGGAGCGCCACGGCATAGATTTCGTGGAAGTGGGCATGCCTTTCAGCGACCCTCTCGCAGACGGTCCCGTGATACAGTCGGCAGGAGCCATAGCCCTGAAAAACGGCATGACGACACAAGTGCTGCTCTCACAGCTCAAGGCCATAAAGGACGAGGTGACAATACCATTGGTATTCATGGGATACCTCAACCCGATAATGCATTATGGATATGAGAAGTTTTTCGCCGACCTCGCCGACAGCGGCGTGTCAGGCGTCATCATCCCCGACCTTCCCTTTGCCGACTATCAGACGATAGTGAAACCCATCGCCGACCGCTACGACATTCGCGTCATAATGATGATAACGCCTGAGACGAGCGACGAGCGCATAAGGTTCATCGACGACAACACCGACGGCTTCATCTACATGGTGTCGTCGGCAAGCGTCACGGGAGCCCAAAAGGAGTTCGACGCAAAGAAGGTGGCTTATTTCAACCACATCAACTCCATGAACCTCCGCATACCACGTATGATAGGCTTCGGCATAAGCAACAAGCAGACCCTGGAGAGCGCGCAACAGAACGCCGCGGGAGCTATAATAGGAAGCAAGTTCGTGAACCTTCTCCGCGAGACCAACGACCCCGACAAGGCCCTCGACAAGCTGATGGAGGCGCTGGGGGAGTGAAGAACGAAGAGTGAAGAACGAAGAGTGAAGAGTGAAGAGTGAAGAGTGAAGAACGAAGAGTGAAGAACGAAGAGTGAAGAACGAAGAGTGAAGAA
>CAVKWN010000135.1:0-4145 GCA_963660075.1 Lachnospiraceae bacterium | reverse complement strand
GGCTTCGGGCCGAATTTTTATGCTATTTTGAGTTTTAGCGGACAGCAATAATTCCAATTGAATCTTACATGATTTTATTGTTGCTTCATCTGCATATTCATACACACGAATTCCAGCCCCCTTCATTCGGGATGTGGCAAAACCCTCTATTATTTTACTTTCACCTTTCGATGTGGTTGCGGGAATTCTTGCAACATATTGACCTTTGAGAGGTTTCTGTCTTGAAGAAGCTGGTTTCCATCCTTTTAGAATCGGGTATTTTTTCCATTGGGACCTTGTTTCGTAGAACACCAAAAGGTTCTTACCAAGTACTAACTTTTTATGGTCTAGATCTTGCTGTATATTTTCCACAAAATAGTCTTCTGGCTTGATCAAAACGATGAAACCATTTTCGTATATGCCTTTATTGGTTGGTGCAGATTCACATAAAGAAAAATCCTCGTAAGGAATAAGAACTGTACTATTCCTTGCCACTCTGTTCTGATAAATAACATCGTCGTCAGCACCTCTTGTCTGACCAGTTTTGTAGATTTTTGTATCTACCGCTTTTGGTATTTGGTCATATTTTGCCATGTTACTTTCGTTAAAAGAGTTCTTTGATATCGATTCCTAATCCTTCTGCTATTTTATATATACTGACTAACGAAGGGGTACGTTCTAATCTCTCTACCATACCTATATAGGTACGATGCAAGCCAGCTTTTTCCGCAAGTTTTTCTTGCGATAACCCTTGCTGTTCCCGAAAGAACTTAACTTTCGCAGCAAATGCTTTAAGATAATCTTGGCCTTCCATTAATAATTGTCATTCAGTTTTAAATAATATAGGAGATTGTCAACATACAATCGTATGCAAAAATGATTAAATGAGAAATGGTTTAAATAACGTAAACTTTATTTAGTTTTATTTATGCGGATTATAAAGATTTCTAATTCAAGAATCAGACTGGAGAAATTCTGCTGATGAAATATATCTGGAAAGACACTGTTTTGATAAATTAATCGTACCTTTGCACAAAATTAGCTAATTAAAATATGTTTGAGAATTTAACCGATCGCCTTGAACGCTCGTTCAAGATACTTAAAGGTGAGGGAAAGATAACCGAACTCAATGTCGCAGCCACACTGAAAGACGTGCGCCGCGCGCTTCTCGATGCCGATGTCAACTACAAGGTCGCAAAAGAGTTTACCGACACGGTAAAGGATAAGGCCCTTGGCATGAATGTGCTTACCGCCATCAAGCCCGGACAGCTCATGGTGAAGATCGTTCACGATGAACTAGCAAAGCTCATGGGCGGCGAGGCAGCAGAATTTCGCCTTTCGGGCAAGCCTGCCATTGTGCTCATGTCGGGTCTCCAAGGCTCTGGTAAGACAACCTTCAGTGGCAAACTTGCCAACATGCTCAAGAACAAGCAACACAAGAACCCGTTGCTCGTGGCTTGCGACGTTTATCGTCCCGCCGCTATCCAGCAGTTGAAGGTTGTGGGCGAGGGCGTTGGCGTGCCAGTGTATTGCGAGCCCGACAACAAGAAGGTGAACGAGATAGCCGACCACGCTATCCAAGAGGCTAAGGCCAAGGGATACGACGTGGTGATAATAGATACCGCTGGCCGATTGGCCGTGGACGAGGAGATGATGAATGAGATTTCATCTCTGAAAGAGCACGTCAACCCGGACGAGACACTCTTTGTTGTAGACTCCATGACTGGTCAGGACGCCGTCAACACGGCAAAGGAATTTAACGACCGTCTCGACTTCGACGGCGTGGTGCTTACCAAGCTCGACGGTGACACTCGCGGTGGTGCAGCCCTGTCAATAAGGACCGTGGTTACCAAGCCAATCAAGTTTATTGGTACTGGCGAAAAGATGGAAGCCATCGACGTGTTCCATCCTGAGCGTATGGCAGACCGCATCCTCGGCATGGGCGACGTGGTTTCTCTCGTAGAGCGCGCCCAGGAACAGTTTGACGAGGAGGAGGCGAAACGCCTGCAAAAGAAAATCCAGAAAAACAAGTTCGACTTCAACGACTTCCTCAAGCAGATAGAGCAAATCAAGAAAATGGGCAACATCAAGGACTTGGCTTCCATGATTCCTGGAGTGGGCAAGGCCATTAAGGACGTTGACATAGACAACAATGCTTTCAACGGAATTGAGGCAATCATCCGTTCGATGACTCCTAAGGAGCGCACCAACCCAGAGGTGCTCAACCAAAGCCGCAAGATGCGCATAGCGAAAGGCTCAGGCACAAGCATACAAGAGGTCAACCGCCTCGTGAAGCAGTTTGACCAGACTCGCAAGATGATGAAGATGGTCACGGGAAGTGGCATGAAACAGATGATGCGTAATATGCCTAAAATGAAATGAGCTACCATTTGATAGACGGTAAGGCTACCGCGACTGCCATCAAGGAGCAAATAGCCCAAGAAGTCAAGAACATCATGGCAGGGGGAGGCAAGCAGCCTCACCTTGCCGCGGTGCTTGTGGGTCACGACGGTGGATCGGAGACCTACGTGAAAAACAAGGTCATAGCGTGTGAGCAATGCGGCTTCAAGTCTACGCTCATAAGGTATGAGGACGACGTGACAGAGGATGAATTGTTGGCTTGCGTCAACCGCCTTAACAACGACGAGACCGTAGACGGTTTCATCGTACAGTTGCCCCTGCCAAAGCACATTGACGAGCAGAGGGTGATAATGGCCATCGACTACAAGAAAGACGTGGACGGTTTCCATCCCATCAACGCTGGAAGGATGGCAATAGGCTTGCCATGTTTCATTTCGGCTACACCGCTTGGCATCCTCACCCTGTTGCGACATTATAATATAGAGACATCAGGAAAGAAATGTGTCGTCCTCGGCAGGAGCAACATCGTTGGCAAGCCCATGGCACAATTGATGATGCAGAAACAATATGGTGACTCCACGGTCACGGTATGCCATTCACACTCCAAGACATTAAAGCAGGAATGTCGCGAGGCGGATATCATCATTGCCGCAATCGGTCGACCAGACTTCGTTACGGCAGACATGGTGAAAGAAGGAGCAGTAATCATAGACGTAGGCACCACGAGGGTGGAAGATGCCACACGTAAGCGTGGGTGGAGACTCAATGGCGACGTTAAGTTTGACGAGGTCGCCCCTAAGTGCTCATTTATCACCCCTGTGCCAGGAGGAGTTGGCCCTATGACCATTTGCTCGCTGATGAAGAATACACTCTCTGCCGCAAGGCATGAGTTCTACAAGTAAAAATATCTTTTTGTGCATCCGCCACCATCTTTACTACATGGTGGCGGATGTCTTTGTATCGGTGGATTTCTTGCAAGCAGAAAGGCGATGTCGTGCGCGTGAAGTATAACGTGCCAATAAGCTTTAAAGCAAAAAAAGTTATCCTTTTTATAATAACATCATCGCGCTATCAATAGGCTTTGAATGGGTTATCAACCAAAAAGACAAGAAGAAGGGGATAGTTGACGTAACCAGTCATGAAGCACAGCATTTTCATATTCTTCGCTATCGCTTTAACCACTTTATATGGTTGCAATTCAAATAGAGCGAGCAAGTCTGCCGATGTGATGTCAAGGGATCAATACCTAGCGACATTGGATTCGGCTTCTGAACTGCGCAGTCGTATCTTTTGGACATCCGACTTGGCTTATTCAACCGGCAAAGAGCTAATGTTACTTTTGGACACATTATACCAACATGTAAGAAGTGACGAATTTCCACAAGAGATAAAGAAAGAAGAAAGATGGATGTCCAATTATCGGAGACAATTATGCAGGTATTATGACATTCACAATATTGGCTCTGTCACCCTCTCTTCGTTTGCTAAAGCAGATTCCGTGCTTGAGGAGGGTTTAAGATTATTGAAACATGATAGTCATGAATCCACCATGGAGGTAACGCTATATGATGCTGAATATACATTTGACCGATGTCGCGAATATGGATTTCTCACACAACTGATACACTGTTGCGAGGCAGAGCCTGATAGAATGCTTATTTAGGGTCTGCTAAATAATCGCAAACAATTGATTATTAACATGTTATCACGTAAAATATTTGCTTGATTCTCAAGAAATGACTACCTTTGTGTGTTAAAACTGCAGAAAGTCGAATGAAATACTACTCTCAATATCACAGTCATGA
>CAVKWN010000134.1:0-4221 GCA_963660075.1 Lachnospiraceae bacterium | reverse complement strand
CATCTACTTCTTTGTGGCGAAGACTCCCGACAAGCCCATTTTTTCCAACTACAAGCGTTCGCGCCGTATCATGGGTGTGGCATTGCTCGTGCTCTCCGCCAACTATTCGGTGCATCTCTTCGGCGGTTTGCGCTTCAAGAGCCAGGATGCCGCCATCCTGATGAACCTCTCCACCTATTTCCTTTCCTACTGGCTCTTCAGTGCCGCGCTCATCACGTTGCTCGACCGCTTCTACATCACTTGGCGACGATTCCTGCGCAACATGGCCTACTGGGCAGTGTTCTCCCTGCTCTCCTGCATCATCCTCTTCGTCCTGCCCAAGGGTGTGTGTCGCTACGTGGGCCTCACCACCATGGCAGTGTGGCTCTTCGGCTACGGCATCTATCTCTCCCGTCGCATCATCAATACTTATCATCAAGCAGTTCGCCTCTTCGACGACACCCACTCCGAGAACATCGCCGCCTACATCCGCTGGATGTCGATATTCACCTGGTGGGCGGTCATCTATGGCGTGAGTTGCGGACTGCTCACCTTCCTACCCGATGAGTATGTGTTCCTATGGATCTTGTCGTCGGTACCTTTTTATATATACCTCTATTGCTCCTACATGAACTACCTGCTCTTCTACGAACAGGTGGAGACTATCTTGGAGATACCTGAGGAAAAGGAGGAAACCATCAGCGACACTCCCACCTACTATTCGGCGATAGAGAAGAACCTCACGGCATGGCTCTCGCAGAACGGCTTTACCCATCCTGGTCTTACGATAGAAGATCTGGCCGTCAGCCTCGGCACCAACCGCACCTATCTCTCCGCCTACATCAAGCGGACCTACGCCGTGTCGTTCCGCGAATGGATAGCCAACCTGCGCATAGACTACGCCAAGCAGCTCTTCACCGCCAACCCCAAGATGTCGGTAGGAGAAGTTTGCGAGGCCACCGGCTTCCTCTCGCAAAGCTATTTCGTCAAGATCTTCACCGATAGGGAAAGTCTCTCGCCCGCCAAATGGAAAAGGGATGTTTGCTCTATCGGCAAAAAATAACTCTATCAGCAAAAGTTGCCGTTGTCGAAACGACAACTTTTTGCTTTCTTCCCAAAACCTTCTGCTAGCCAACTTCTTACGCTTGCTCCTTTCTTCTTTTTTCATTATCTTTGCATTCAACTAACATTTGAATACACAATTCAACAGCACAACAAAGATGATGAAAAAAGTACCTATTCTCTTACTCGCATTCCTTTTAATGCAACCCTTCAACTCTCCGTTATCAGCACAAGATGTTGCCACGGACAAGGAAGTCATACCACTACGGGGATGGTATCTGGGCATTGAGGGCGGCGTGCCTTTCGGCATCAGCACGTTCTCGAGTTTCGGGCACGACAAGACACACCTCGGTTGGACGGGCGGACTATATGGAGGATACCGTTTCAACCCGGTGCTCGCCGCAGAACTCACCGCCAAGTATGGACAGACGACGCTCACTGCACGCAACTGCTGTGTGGAGCAAGACTATTGGCTCGGTATGGATGGCGTACGCTACAATGCTGCGGTGCTCGGTATGGACAGTTGGAACTACCGCGACCTGCAGAGCCGTATCAACATCGGGCAGTATGGCGCACGCCTCAACGTCAATCTCCTCGGTCTGTTCAGCAAGACCAAGTACAGCCGATGGTCTGTAGCTCTATCGCCCCACGTCTACGCCGTAAGCACCAAGGCGAACATCCAGACGATAGCCGACGGAGAGAACCGACTAAAAGAAAGCACCCAATGGCACCTCGGCTATGGAGGCGACCTGCAAGTAGCCTACCACATCACACGTCACTTGCAACTGGGCATCTACTCCGGAATCACCGCGCTTACAGGAAGCAAGATGGATGGCGTGCCAGAATACTTGCATAAGAACAACTTCGTATGGGAGAGCGGCGTGCGCCTCGGCTTTGTCTTCGGCAAGAACAAGAAGAAAGCCGTGAGCGAAGAACCTACGCCTGTTGTTTGTTCCGAAAAGACAGAAGCACCAATCGTCGCAGAACCTCAGAAAGAGCCTGTCACCATCACGTCTGCCGAAGAGGAGAAGGCCATCAGCTTCCCCAACATTTATTTCGACTTCAACAAGAAGTGCATTTCTGCTTCCGAAGAGTCGAAACTGCAGGAGATTTTGGCGACGCTGAAAGAGAACCCGGAGATGAAGGTCACCGTCAAGGGATGGTGCGACACGAAGGGCTCGACAAGCATCAACAAGCGTTACTCCGAGGCTCGTGCCCAAGCTGTAAAGGCATGGCTCGTAGAGCAAGGCATTTCTGCCGACCGCATCGAGACCATGGGTATGGGCAGCGACTTCAACAAGGCTGATGCAGCCAAGGCTCGCCGTGCTTCTACGGAAAACAACAAGTAATGACTCTTTTTCAGACCATAATAAAAGCTTTTAATATTCAGACTATGATGAAAGCAAAACGAATCATACATGCTTGGCTATGGATGCTCCTCATGGGCTTGCCATTGGCCTTAACGCTGGCGAGTTGCGAAAGCGATGTTCACGAGAACGAGCAGGGCGGACTCTCCATTTCCCTTGCCTGGCAAGACGCTGACGACGCCACTGCGGTAAAGGACATCCGTGTGTGGATTTTCAATGCCGCTGACGGCTCGCTCGTGAAGTCGCAAGAATATACAGACGCAAGGACGCTGGCCAACGAGCGTTATCCGTTAAGCAACGGACAGTACAAAGTGGTGACGGCTGTCAACCTGACCACACCGCTCTCGGCAAACAGCGCCACAAACATAAGCGACTTGCTATTCTCGCTTTCCGAAGCGAGTGCATCGCCGGCTCAGGCTCATGCCTTCTACGGTGTAACAGATGCCACCGTAAGCAATGCCTCTGCCGTAACAAGCGTTACCGTGCCCGTGCAACGTCTGTTGGCAGAACTGACCATCACCATCGATGGTGCCCCAGCCTCATCAGTACTGATAGGCGAGGTGCAGAATGTCGCCACGGGATTCTATCCCAGCAAGGCCCAGCCTAACGCTGACGCCACCACCGTCACTTTACCCTCAACGACAGCACAAGGCGAAACGCTTCAGATGAAGACCATCCGCTTGATGCCGACTGCTAACGGACAGGAAAAGGCAAAGATTACGCTGCACATTACTGAAGCCGATGGAAATGTGAGCGACTACGACATCGAGGCACCGGTGATGAAGGCGGGAGGCAAGTACGAGCTAAGTTTCAAGCACAGCGAGATGCAACCCAAAATGAATCTCGAATCCGGCATCAACAACTGGAAAGACCTAAGCAATGAAGTGGAGATCAAATAACAATAACTTTTAAAACATTTACAGATTATGAAAAAGATGATGAATTTACTTACCATTGCCCTTATGGCAAGCGCAATGGTTTCTTGTGGTACTGACGACGTGACTCCTTCTGTTCAGGGAGACAAGGTGGCAGCGCAATTCAGCGGCAACATCCATGTGAGTACTCGCGCTACAGACGACACCTGGGCAGCAGGTGACAAAATCGGCATCTACATGACGACACCTAGTGGTTACCTTGCAGACAACACCATCTGCGAGGATATCACCAATGTGCCTTACGAGACGGTGAAAGGCGAAAGTACCTTCTCGCCCATTGCGAATGGCAAGACCATCTACTTCCCCATCGACGGAAACGTAGATTTCTATGCCTACTATCCCTACGCCCAAATAAAAGACTACAAGGTGGATCTCAACGTGGCAGACCAGTCGAACCAAGAAACAATCGACCTTCTGTATGCAAAGAAGACGAACTGCAGCAAGGCCACTCCTAAGGTGGATTTGCAGTTCAACCACCAGTTGAGCAAGCTTGTCCTTGACATTAAACCCGGCGACGGCATTACGCAGGACGACCTTGACGGAGTGACGATTACGGTGAAAGACCAGAACACCACGGCGACATTCAATCTCTCAAATGGCACCATCTCCAATGCCGGAAACCTAGCTGACATCTCCCTGAAGTGTACAGAGAAAGGCAAGACGTTTGAGGCAATATTGATTCCGACAACCGAAGAGAGCCGACAGATTGTGTTCAACCTCAACAACGGATACGACGATCCTCTCGTCTGGACAATGCCCACCAAGCTGGAGGCTGGCAGCAAGTATCATTACACCACCGTGAAGCTCAGCCGCACCGCCGCGGAAGTAACCGGCACCATCCAGCCATGGACAGAGCAGGGCGACAGCCAGGAGCATGT
>CAVKWN010000133.1:0-4395 GCA_963660075.1 Lachnospiraceae bacterium | reverse complement strand
CCATCATTGTCTTTACAATCAATCCACGACTGTCACCAATCGTACCGTCGAAATCGAATATATACAAGTCTGGCATCTATAATATTTTTTTCTTGTCTTATATCAGATTGTAAATCTCGCTTGGAGATTTTCTTCTAAGCACATCAAGCGCGAAATCCGCTCCAGGCTCGTTCCCTGCCACTATTCCGTGCTCTCGCAATATTTGCTTTACCTGTTTCTCCGCAAGGTCAGGATGATTGTTCTCATCGCTCAAATGACATAGCCACACATGTTTAAGCGATGGTGTAGCAAAATCGACAATAGCCTTGGCACATTCTGCGTTGCTTTGGTGGCCGTAAGGTCCAGCTATCCTATCCTTGAGATGTTGCGGGTATGGGCCTGTCTCCAACATCTGCTGTTCATAGTCGGCCTCAATAACCAGATAGTTAGCCGACGCAATATAAGGCTTCATGCTATCGGTTATGTGTCCTACATCGGTCATTAATACAAAAGTGACATTATCATATTCAACCTTAAATCCAACACAATCAGTGCTATCATGTGGTATTCCAAAAGGCGTTATCGTGAAGCCGCCAACGCGAAATGGCGTATCTCTCATTATCACACGCTTTAGGTCGGGAGATATTTTCTTTCTAACGCTCCAGTTTTTTCCTATGCCCTCATGCACTCCAAGGGTAGAATAAACCGGTAAGTTATAGTCATGGCTCAAACACCCTACTGACCTTACATGGTCTGCATGGTCATGGGTAACTACTATGCCTAATGCACTGAAAAGTGACAAGCCATAGCCTTTGAGGTGTTTCTTCAGTGTGCGCACGCCCACTCCTGCATCGATGACCAAAGCCTCGGTGTCAGTATAAAGCATACTACAATTGCCACTACTACCACTGCCAAAAGATACAAAATGTAGCATCGTTTTTGTAATTTACTTACAAAGTTAACTAAAACATTTCATTTCACGTGTTTTTGGTAGTACAAAAATGTTTAAGTTTTTGCTCAAGATACTTACCTGTTACACTGTCCTTACACGATGCTATCTGTTCTGGTGTTCCTTCCGCGACAATAGTTCCGCCAGCATTTCCACCATTTGGCCCCATATCTATAACCCAGTCTGCATTTTTCACTACATCCAAGTTATGCTCAATCACTATTACAGTATGTCCACGTTCAATTAGTTCATTGAACGCGTTTAGCAGTTTGGAAATGTCGTGAAAGTGCAAACCTGTAGTTGGCTCATCAAACATGAAGAGCGTTGGCTCTTGTTTTTCTTGTCCTATGAAATAGGCAAGTTTAACCCTTTGGTTTTCACCTCCAGAGAGCGTGGATGAGTTTTGCCCGAGTTGTATGTACCCCAACCCAACCTGTTGTAAAGGTAATAGACGGCTAACTACGTTTTTCTCATTATATTGCGAGAAGAAATCAATGGCCTCATCAACGGTCATGTTTAACACATCGTCAATGTTTTTGTCATGATACTTTACATCAAGAATCTCTTTTTTGAACCTTTTACCGTGGCAAGCCTCACATGTTAGCGTGAGGTCGGCCATGAACTGCATCTCCACTGTGATTACTCCAGCGCCTTTACATTCCTCACATCGTCCACCCTCAGCGTTGAAAGAAAAATATTGTGGAGTGAAGCCCATCTGCTTTGCCAATGGTTGGTCTGCAAAGACCTGTCTTATCGAGTCATAAGCCTTCAAGTATGTGGCAGGATTTGAACGTGTACTTTTCCCAATTGGATTTTGGTTAACGAACTCAACGTGCTTCACAGCAGTCCAGTCGCCTTCCATAGTTGAGTATTCGCCTGGTTGCTCTGCCACCTCGTTCATCCTGCGTTTCAATGCTGGATAAAAAATGCCCTTGACCAAGCTCGACTTGCCTGAACCTGAGACTCCGGTTACCGCTGTCAGAACATTGAGTGGGAAGCGAGCGTTGACACCTTTAAGGTTGTTCATGCGGCAGTTTTTCAAGAGAACGCTTTGGTTCCACTGGCGACGTGATGAAGGCACGGTTATTTTATTTTCACCAGCAAGATATTTAGCTGTATAGCTTCTTGGATATTGTTTGATGGCTTCTTTCCAAAAATCGTCATTTTCAGTACCTTTATTAGATGGACACATTTCGCAAACCACCTCACCTCCATTTCTTCCAGCATCAGGTCCAACATCTATAAGCCAATCAGCAGCAAGCATTACACCCTCATCATGTTCCACTACTATTACAGTATTGCCTTCTTGCTGAAGCTTGCGTAGTACTTCTATCAGCCTGTCTGTATCACGACTGTGAAGGCCGATGCTAGGTTCGTCAAGTATGTATAACGAGCCGACAAGTGGCGAACCAAGCGAAGTGGTCAGCCTTGCACGTTGGCTTTCGCCACCTGAGAGTGTGCTGGCGGGGCGACCCAACGTCAAATAGTCCAAACCTACCTCTACGAGAAAACCAAGACGTGAACGAATTTCCGCGAGCAGGCGTTTTGAAATCTTTTGCTCATGTTCAGAAAGCGTAAGTTTGTCGAACCACGTCTTCAATTTGTCAATAGGCATTTCCACAAGGTCATTGATTGAAAGACCATTTATCTTTACCCACGTAGCCTCCTTTCTTAGTCTCGTACCGTGACACTCCGGACATACCGTTTTCCCACGATAGCGACTCATCATGACTCTATATTGGATTTTATATTGGTTTTCTTTCACCATGCGGAAGAATGCGTCAAGGCAAACGGCATCATCTTTAAGCTTGCCGTTTACATCTATGTCCGAAGGAAAACCGTGCCACAACATATCCTTCTGTTTACGCGTAAGTTCATAGTAAGGCGTAAATATTGGAAAATTTGCATCTTTTGCCTTTCGACAAAACGCAAGCTGCCATTCCTTCATTTTTTCCCCGTGCCAACATTGTACGCAACCATCATAAACAGATAATGAAGAATTAGGAATTACCAAACGCTCATCTATGCCTATGACGCTTCCGAATCCTTCACAAACGGGGCAAGCACCAGCTGGCGAATTAAAAGAGAACATATTGTCGTTCGGTTCCTCGAAAGAAATGCCGTCGGCCTCAAACCTTGAGGAGAAGTCGTAACTCAGATTTGACGGCAACATTACCACCCTGCAAGCTCCACGCCCCTCATACATGGCCGTCTCAACCGAGTCGGTAATTCGTGACACCACGTCTTTATCATGTGACACTCCCAAACGGTCTACGACAAGGAAAACGCTTCCATCTTTCAATTCCTGTGCATCTTCCAATAACTCTTCTATATGGTTTGCTATGCCACTTATAATGACTCGCGTAAAACCTTCCTTTAGAAAGGTATCCAATTGCTGCAACACTGTGCGTCCTTCAGTTGGAACTACAGGTGCCACAATCATAATCTTAGTGCCATCGGCCATAGACAACACCTTGTCAACAACATCCTGAGGTGTGTCTTTCCTCACCTCTTGTCCACTAATTGGAGAGAACGTACGACCAATTCGAGCATACAATAGTCGTAGATATTCATATATCTCTGTGGACGTGCCCAACGTAGACCTGGGGTTGCGCGCCGCAACTTTCTGCTCAATGGCTATTGCAGGTGGAAGGCCTTTAATGTAATCGCATTCAGGCTTTTTCAACCTACCAAGGAATTGTCGAGCGTATGACGAGAGACTCTCTACATAACGGCGTTGTCCTTCAGAATAAAGTGTATCAAAGGCAAGGCTCGACTTACCAGAGCCAGACACGCCCGTTATAACCACCAAATGATTGCGGGGAATCTTAAGGCTGACATTCTTAAGATTGTTTACGCGAGCACCTTTAATCTCTATATATTCATCTCTATCCATTATTCCAATTTTATTGCAAAGGTAAAAAATCTAATTGAGAAAAACAGTTAGTGCCATATTAAAATGAGAAAACTATCCGTAGCTTTCTGGAGTGGTGGCTTTTTCTTTGCATTCTTCTTTCACGGTTTGAATCACCAATACAGAAGAACCGCTGCCTAACTCACACACTGTGGCATGAACGCCCTTGTTTCCCTATTTCCGTTGTTTTATCTTTGCGGCAAACAAGGACTTGCATCCCCCAGTTCAAAATCTCACATCATGAAGCAACTTGCATTGTCAGAGCTTAGGCGTATTGCCGAGCGATTCACCGCTACCCGTGAGCGCATCCCATGGAAGGTGTGGTATGTGGCAGCGTCCAACGGCGACTGCATCCGTGGCGAGGAAGTGATAACCCTCAGCGTTGACGTACCGCCCAAATGCCCCGGTGCCTATCCCTCGCGGCTGGTGCAGTTCACTCAGAGTGGTCAGACACGAAGGCTTAGAGACTGCTGCATCATCAGGGCTGACGATTATGAGCTGGTTGTGTAAAGAAGCGGTTGTTTGTCCCACACAATTAACAACTATTGGTTAT
>CAVKWN010000132.1:0-4428 GCA_963660075.1 Lachnospiraceae bacterium | reverse complement strand
ATTTCAATTAATTCTTTTCATCCCATCGTTCTTGCCATTGTTTTTTAGCCTTTTTACCTTTCTCAGAATCCCATCTTGATCATTACTCCTACCACTGAACGGCTACCGCCCACATAGGTGGGGAAGCCAATCTGTCGGCCTGAGTTGCCCGCGTCCACCACATACTTCTTGTCGAGTACGTTCTTGCCGAAGGCGCCTATCTCATAGTAGACCTTGCCAGGCTGGAAGCGATAGCCGGCAGTGAAGTTGAGCAGTCCGAAGGCATCCTGTGTGAGCTCAGGCTCATTGCTCTCCTCGAAGAACACCTTCGACTTCCATGAGTAGGTGGGGCGGAAAAAGACAGACGCGCCCTTGCCAGTCGGCACGTTGAGGTCGAAGCCCAAGGCAAAGCTGTTTTTGGGAGTGAGGCGGAATCGATTGCCGGCATACTCCTGCTTCACGCCATTGTCGTCGGTATCATTGAACTTACCCTCTATGTACGACCAGTT
Source organism: Lachnospiraceae bacterium (assembly GCA_963660075.1). Lineage (GTDB taxonomy): Bacteria > Bacteroidota > Bacteroidia > Bacteroidales > Bacteroidaceae > Prevotella. The sequence continues at coordinate 3,940 of CAVKWN010000132.1, read as the reverse complement.
GCCGAAGATGTTGAGATAGCGGCAGGGAGAGTAGCTGAGGCTTGCCTCTACGCCGAAGCTGTGGGCACGGCCTGCGTCGTCATACTCATACTTGCTGGTGGTCTGGTTGAACACGGATGTCTGGTAGTTGTACCAGTCGTAATAGTAGGCGCAGAAGTCATAGGTGAGACGGCCTTGCAGCAAACTGCCCTTAACGCCGCCCTCATAGCTGTAGATTATCTCCGGGTTCAAGGTCTCGAAGTCCTTGGGGTCGTTATTGAAATAGAGCACTCCGGGACGACGGCCACGTGAAACACTGGCGTAGATGTTGTTTCTTCCAATCATGTAGTTGAGTGCCGCACGTCCCACCCACGACCAGTAGCTGTCGCTTGCCGTGACCTTCGCGCCGCCTTCCGTGGGATGATACAGCACGGCGCCAAACATGCTTGGCACCGTGGAGGAAGAGTAGCCTGTCTCCTGGTGCTCGTAGGTACCGCGGAGACCCATCGTAAGGTTCAAGTGCTTGGTGATCTTTAAGGTGCCGTCGGCAAAGACTTCCGCGGCTTGGTTGGTGCCATAGTTCTTGCCTTGCTCGGTATAGGCCGCATCGAGCGGCTTGCCCGATATGCTTTGCAGTGCGGCTTGTATGGCCTTGCCGTTGTTGCCCATGCCTGCCAGCATTTGGTCCAAGTCCATCTTGTATGAGGCGAGCTGAGATTTCAGGTCACCATAAAAGTCGGGGGTGGTGGTTTGCGGCACGGGCTTGCCGTTGGCATCTGTTGCCGGCGTATCGGGGAACCACTTGCCCATCAATTGGGTAAGCATCTGTTCCACCATTGGCTGATAGGCGGCTGGCAAACTTTGACCGAGCAATGCCTTGACGTTGTCCATCTGGCTGTTGAGCGATGCCTTTACGCTCTTCTGGATATACACGGGGTAGAGATATTGCAGGTTGGCCTTGGCGTTGACATCCTGCGAAGAGTTCTCGTAGAAGTAGCTGGCACCCACGAAGCCTGAGAAACGCTTGTGGTTGTCGTAGTTGAACCTGAGTTCCTGGCTCAGCTGTGTGCCTTTCTCCTTTTCCTGGCAGAGCAAGAGGGGGAGATATGTGCCATCGGCATCGAAACGCTCGTCGCTGTTGAAGGCACGGAAGCCTGTGATGGAGTTGAGCGACCACTTGTTGCCCATGTTGTGGGTGATGTTCAGCAAGGCGCCGCCCACGTTGCGCTTGATGCCCAACTGCTTGCCGGCCTCCAGGTTGGCAGGGCTGTTGGGGTCGCTATTGCCGTAGGCAGGGTTGATGCTATGGAAGGAAGTGCCGGGATAGTCGTCGTGTTGATAGTCGAGCACAAGCCCAAGGGAAGTGTCGTCGTCGAACCACCACTGCGTGGAGTTCCTGAACGCCAGGGCGTTCTTGCCGTTCAGCCTGCCTCCGGCCTCGTTCTTTATGAAACCGTCGCGTGCGTCATAGTCGAAGGCGAAGCGGTTTGCGAGCTTGCCCTTGACGATGGGGGTGTTGATGAACCCCGTGGCCTGACGCTGGTTGTAGCTGCCATAGTTGAGCGAAATCTCGCCCGTGAGGTAATCCACTGGCTTGTGGCGAAGTATGCTGATACCTCCTATCTCAGCGCCTCTTCCAAACAAGGTGCCTTGCGGGCCCTTGGCAACCTCCACACGCTCAAGGTCGAAGAGTTCCACGGCAGAGCCACGGCTACGCGAGGTGGACACGCCGTCCATGAACACCGACACTCGCGGTTGGGCATAGGCGGCACCATCGTCCGATGTCACGCCGCGGATGACATAGCCGGGGTTGTTGGGACTTTGCAACTGGATTTGCACGCCAGGGGTAAACTGCGCCACGTCGTCCATTTGGTGAAGGTTGAGTTTCTCCATCACGCTTCCTGTCACGGCGCTCACTGCCACGGGAACCTCCAAGCTGCTTTGGCTTTTCTTTTGCGTGGTGACAATCACTTCGCCCAGCGTTTGGCTGTCTTCCTTCATGACCACATTCAGGCGGCCGTCGTCGGCTTTCTTGGTGGTTGAGGCATAGCCTATATAAGTAAAGGTGAGTTTCTCACCCGCGTTGGCGGTCACGTGAAACTCGCCGTTCACGTCGGTCTGCACATTTTGGTTGCCGCAGTGTACCACCACGCCCGGCAAGGCTTCACCCTGCTCGTTGGTGACCTTGCCGTTTACTATGTTCATGCCCACGACCTTTCCTGTAGAGGCTTTGCCGTCAGGCGCATTGTCGGCAACGGCGTTGCTCACTGCACCCTGCAAAAGCAAGCCTGCCATCGTCATTACTACTACATTCTTCTTCATAACGTTTTTATTCTGTTCGTCGAAAAGTTTTTTCGGGAGCAAAATTAGGCATGTCGTGTTACATCGTGATTGCTATGACATGAAGAAGCAATGCCATTATCAGTTCTGATGCCTACAGATAGTTTGGCTTTTATTGCTGTCCGCTAAAATATGTACCTTCGTTCATGCATCATGATTTTTTTGGCAAAAACAAAGGGAAACTAATAGGGCTGGAATCCTAGCGAGGATTTCAGCCCTAATTCTATTCAGCTCAAAGTCTTAGCAGACTGCAATGATTAGAATTTGACAGAAAGTTGTGTATCTATCAAACTGTAATTGTGTTTGTCGAGTGTCCTGTCATTGACAAGGGCATACTCTACAGTGAACTTCAAATTTTTCGTAAAGTAGTAGTCGGCACCAACTTCATAGAAGGTTTTGGCAGAATTCCATTCGCCATTGCTTCTATACATATCGTAGCGAGCCTTGACATTAACCTTGTTTTTTACAACAGGTGCAATGCCTAAAGCATAGAATCCATCTGCCTAGTTGCCATTTGAGGACAATGAGCAATCCGTGGCACTGGCATCATTGGTGTCAGTCATCGTCTTATTAAAAGCGTTTCCCGTGGAATGGATATACTCGGTGCGGACTGTCCAGCCGTTCGAAACATAATCTCCACTGATTGCATACCTGTGCTGTGGTTGGCTTCTCACTCCCGACTTTGTCTCACCTGTGGCTTCGTCAGTCCAAGACCCCTTTCTTGCATAAGATCCTTCCCATCCTGAAACGCCGATGCGCATACCCTTGATTGGCATTACCCAAAAGCTTGCGACAACATTCTTTCTGTGGTCTACATCCTTGAGGTTGATTCCCTGTCCGTTAACCACGCTTACCGCATAATGGAGAAGGTTTCTGCCGCTCGCGTCTGGCAGGAAATCACCTTGTGCCATGATGCCTATGTCACGTCCGTTGCTTGAGTGTTGCCCGGAACGGTCAGAATAGCCTGTCAACTTCAAGACGACCTACGCATTGTCCATGAATCCCATGTCTATCGGGTGAATAGAACTCTCAAAGGTGAATGGCACTTGAAATTCACCCATTCTGAAATTGAATGCCTTGTATTTCTGCCATTCAACGAACAGATCTACGAGTCGTGGTGAAGAAGCCAGGGAGGAGGTGTTGCCTGTGATTTGGATTTGCGTCTTCCAATAGAAATCACCGACAACCTTTCCGTTCAAATGTATTATTTAGGGCGATTTTACTATTATAATGTGAGGCTATGAAAGCCCTAAGGGAGCTAGTCTTTGAGCCTATGCAGGGGACACATGATGAGCTTGCCCTCGTCGTCGCGCAGGTGCATGCCGTTGCCCCGGCAATATCTGAAGTATTTGCACTCGGCGCAATCGTCTTTTCTCATCCACTCGCGGTTGCGATAGGGTACGAAACCTTGGTTCCACACCTGCCAGAAGTCGTCACGGTAGATGTTGCCTTGGTGATAATTGGAACGGATGCTGGCGCAGGCGGAGATGGAACCGTCCACCAAGACAGACCCTACTGTTACGCCGGCCTGGCAGCCGAAGAAGTAATCGCGGATGTCGCCCTCGAAGTTGCCCATGAATCCCTCGCAACCATAGCTGCAATGGATGAGTCCTTCTTGGCG
>CAVKWN010000131.1:0-4461 GCA_963660075.1 Lachnospiraceae bacterium | reverse complement strand
GCCCGTCCGCAACCTCATTAAACGGCAATAAAGATATTTGCCATACGGGGTGCGGACGGGCACAGGGCCCGCCCCTGCAAGTGGTTAAAAACGCAGGTGTTTATTTTACTTGCCAAGTGGCGAATCGGTGGGTATGTAATTGAAGATGGTCTTGCAAGCCTCGGCAGAGAAGCGCTGACCAGAGGCCACGCAGTCGTCCCACTGTTGTTCCGTCAACCCCTTCTCAATGTCGGCGCGCGTGATATTGTTTTTCAACAATCCATAGATGAAACCGGCGTTGAAGTTGTCGCCCGCGCCAACCGTGCTCACGGTCTCCATCGGCGCCACGTCGTACGACTTGCGCAAGCCGTTGTCAGCGTAAAGGCTCACGGGGTTCGCGCCCGCGGTATAGATAAACTTTTTGCAATAGAAACTTATCTCGGCTTGATAAATCTTGTCGGGGTCTTTGAGCTTGTATAGCACGTCAAAGTCCTCGCGAGAGCCACGCACAATGTCGGCATACTCAAGGTTCTCAAGATAATTGGGCGTGATCTTCATCACGTCGTCCTTATGCGACATGCGGTAATTCACGTCATAATAGATTATCGCCCCGTGGGCACGGGCATAATCGAGCAACCCCACTATCTGGGGCCTCACCACAGGGTTCACCGCGAAGAAAGAGCCAAAAAGCACGATGTCGCCGGGCTGGATGTCGGGATAGATGAAGTCGAGCTGGTCGTGAGGGTGGTCTTTATAGAAGATGTATTCAGCATCGTTGTTGTCATCGAGAAAAGCCAACGACACGGGCGACTTCGAGCCGGGGAATGCCGTCACGTTGGACGCGTCTACCCCATTGTCCTTCAGAAACTTGACCACGTTCTGACCCACGCGGTCGTGGCCAGCCTCGCCAATGAAAGCCGTGGACACGCCTGCCCTTGCCAACGATATGATGGCATTGAACGCCGATCCGCCAGGATAAGCGCCTATGGGTTGCTCGTTCTTGAAGATGATGTCGAGAACTGTCTCGCCTATACCTATTACTTTGCGCATGATAATATTGCCTTAGTTAAAATTCTAAGGCAAAGATAATGCAATTTTTAAAGACGACGCAACACTCGGCTCCTTTTTTTTGAAGTGGCGGCCTTTATTCAAAATCATTATTTTTAGGTATTACACAGAAGGCGAAATAGTAGTAATTTTGCAACCGCTAAATGTGACGTTTCCATTTCATGGACACACCTCACATCTGCCGCATGAGAACCATTGCGAACAGATGCCGTCGAGCGAGAGGCATCACGGTCTTATGCGAATGTTGGAATAAAGGCAACGGATAAGCGAGAAACAGTCATTGCCCATATCGTTCCGAAGGTTTATAATATGCAAGAGGTGACAGCCACTTGTATTTCTATATCCCCAAGAATGTGCTAGGCCCGACGTACAATACTCCTTATGGTACCACAATTATTACCCATCAAACGGCAATAACTTTGATATGATAAGAAGCAACTACGTGCGTAGGGGTTTGGGGACGCTTTGCATACTGACGACGGCATCGTTGGCATGGGCGCAGCATAGCACAGACTCCATTGAAAATGATTTTAAGAAAAGGTCACACGTTCAGGGTGACAGGTTCAGGAAGACCCAGCAACTTGGCGAAGTGGTGGTTCGCGGCAACCAGGTGAAGCGTGTCAACTCATCGGCATTCAACGTGACGGCGGTGGACACACGGCGCTTGCGCAACACCAACCTCGACTTGGCGCACGTCCTGGACCGCGTGTCGGGCGTGAAGGTGCGCGAGGACGGCGGACTGGGTTCCGGCGTGAGCATCAACCTCAACGGATTCACGGGCAAGCACGTCAAGCTCTTCATCGACGGTGTGCCGATGGACGGTGCCTCGTCCAGCTTTGGCATCAACAACATCCCCGCGAGTTTCGCCAACCGCATCGAGGTTTATAAGGGCGTGGTGCCAGTAGACTTCGGCGGCGATGCACTGGGCGGTGCCATCAACATCGTGACCGACCACTCGCCCCATACCTATGTGGACGCCAGCTACAGCTATGGTTCCTTCAACACCCACCGCAGCAACCTCTCGCTGGGATGGACGGGCAAGCAGGGATTGACCATTCGACTCAATGCCTACCAGAACTACTCGGACAACGACTACAAGGTGAAGACGCAGTGGACTGACCTGCAGACCAATGCCGTGAGCGAGGAGGAGGGATGGTTTCGCCGGTTTCATGACCGTTACCACAATGAGGCGGTCATCCTCCAGATAGGTGTGGTGGACAAGAAGTGGGCAGACAAGTTGATGCTCGGTCTGAACTACACCCATGAATATGCACAGATACAGAACGCCAACCTGATGAAAATCGTGTTTGGCGGCAAATACCGCACGGCGCAGGGCTTAGCTCCCTCGCTCCTTTACGAGAAGCGCAACCTCGGTGTCCCAGGTTTGAACTTCCGACTGTCGGCCAGATACGACATGGTGAAGACCAATAATGTGGATACGCTCAGCCGCACCTACAGCTGGACGGGTGAGTATAAGGTGAATGCCTATCAGGGCGAGGGAGTGCCTACGCTTGCCGAATTCAAGGGCTACACCTTCGCCGGGGTCGCCAACCTGACTTATCACATTGGCGACAAGCACTTTTTTACGCTCAACGACACCTATACGCACTATCGCCGCCGCACCACCAACAGTGCCGCCAATAGTGTGCAGCAGACGGCTTCCACCTTCATGCGTCGCGTCAACAGGAAGAACGTCTTAGGATTGTCGTACAAGTTCCTGCCCAATGACCATTGGAATCTCGTGGCTTTCCTGAAGTATTACGATTCACAGGTGCAAGGGCCCGTAAACGTAGCCTCCTCCGGCAGAGCCGACTATGAGGAGCAGAAGCGCAGCACGGATGCCTTGGGCTGGGGAGCGGCTGGCACTTATTTCCTTTTGCAGAAAGACTTGCAGGTGAAACTCTCGTATGAGCGCACCTATCGTCTGCCCACCGACCGCGAACTCTTCGGCGATGGCGACTACGAGGACGGCAATGCCACCCTGCGCCCCGAGAAGAGCGACAATGTGAATCTGAACTTGGGTTATCAACATACCTTCAATGACATCCATACGTTGAGCCTCGATGCAGGGTTCAACTATCGCAACGTGCAGGATTACATCATCCGCACCATTGGTCAGAAGGGCGTGGCGGTGAGTACCAACCATGGCAAGATTCTCGGATTGGGCATCGACCTCGGCGCACATTATTATTATAAGGATGTGGCAAGCGTCGGCGGAAACTACTCCGTGCAGAACACCCGCAACAAGGAACGGCTTAACTCCATCGGCGCCGAGTCGGTGACCTACAACGACCGCGTGCCCAACCTGCCCTATTCCTTCGGCGGCGCGGATGCCAGCTACACCTTCAAGCACGTGCTGGGCAAGGCAAACCGGCTCACCATAGGGTGGAACATGAGATATGTGCACAAGTTTTTCCGCTCCTGGGCGAGCGAGGGGGCGAAGCTCTATGTGCCCAACCAGTTGAGCCACGATGCCAACATGGTTTATGCCATACAGGGCGGACGGTACAACATCTCGGTGGAGGCCAACAACTTCACCAATGCCCTTCTGTACGACAACTACAGTCTGCAGAAGCCGGGCAGGAACTTTGCCGTCAAGTTCCGCTATGTATTCTACAAACGATAGAGGATACACTACAATTAATCAATAACTACACATTTCAAGAATGGAAACTACTTTTTTATCACTGCCCCGAAAGGCAGCGACGGGGGTGCTCTTATGCCTTTTCGCTGCATCAGTGGGGTTTACAGGCTGTAGCAGCAGCGATCCTGCCACCGACGACACTTCGCAGAAGGAGGACTCCGACAGTGGCGTGAAGAACGGCAAAGGCTCCTACTTCCTCGCCGTGAAGACCGACAACGGCACAGAGTATATCATGCAGACCAACAGCCTCACGGCCGGCAACCTCGACGTGAAGAACAACATCATGGAGTTGCCGCAGACGGAATATACCTGGGTGTTCAATGGTCACGATGCCATCGGTATGGTCTACCAACAGCAGTTTGCCGGACTGGGCTATGGACTGCGCTGGACATCGGACGAGGCACAGTTCTCCAAGCTCGGCGAGTTCCGCATCGACACACGCTTCTCCAACTACGGCTTCTTCAACGGCCAGTTGCTTACGAGCGTGGGCGGTCAGGTATCTTCTGACGGCAGTCGCAACGACGGTGCCACGTTCGGCTTCTGGAACGTGACCGCCGAGGGCGTGAAGCTCGACCACACCAAGACCATCTGGACGGAGGACATCACGGGCAACGGACAGCAGATAACCTTCTCCAGCATCATCGACAACGGCGACGGCACCTTCCTCACCGCCATGGTGCAGTCGGCTTTCCACCAGACGGGCACGGGCGACGGTTCCAGCGTGGGCGAGGTGAAATATCCCGACAGCTGTTGGGTGGCGAAGATGGACA
>CAVKWN010000130.1:0-4670 GCA_963660075.1 Lachnospiraceae bacterium | reverse complement strand
CAATCGCATCTTTCTTTTTCCAACCGTCAGCGAGCACACCTTGTATATATGCCACCGTCTTGGTATAGAAGTCCGCTATATCCTCGAGCGTCTCAAACGTGCGGTACACTGGCTCATCGTCCGTGCCAAACTTGAACGTCACGGGTAGTGTCTCTCCCTCTGTCTGCACGGCCAAGTCGTATGCAGCTTTGTAGTTATACTGGTTCTCTTGCGAGAGCCACACTGGCGCACCTTCATAGCTAAAGCCCGACAATATTGCGGTGTCTGCCTGTTCGTTGTACCATGACCTGACGAGGCTCTTTATCTCCTCACCACTCGGCTTGTGTGTCAGTTCCACTTCCATATAGTCGGCGGATCCGTCGTCACGTTGCTGCACGTCCCAACGGACGCGCCACTTGTCCTTAGCGGGGCTTACGCATTCCAGCAGTTTCACCTCCGCGCTACCTTGTGCTCTTTTCATCTTAGCTAAATACGTATTTGGTTCTACCTTTGCCGAACATCTCCGTCTTGATGATCGTTTCAAACGGAAATCCGTCCGGCACTTCTCTAATTTGGGCGAGGATGTTCTTCATCTCCTCGCTGTTGGTGAAAAACTTCCGTGCCTCGCCGTTCACTTCGATGGACACGATGCAGCGGTCTTCGCCCTGCTCCGTCTTGATGCCCGTTTCGAAGTCCTTTACCACGATGGGGATGTTTACCAACTCGCGGATGCTTACAACACTACCCGCGAAGCGCTTCTTGCCGTCTTCGGGCTTGTAAGCCACATTCAAATCCTTAAATGATTTCATTTCGTTGCCTGTTAATTTATTAAACAAATTATTACAGTCGGCGTGCTTCACCATCCCGTAGAAGGATGCCGTCAGCTCACGCCGTCGTCTTCTCGATTTCACCTCGTGCATCTTTCGCGCGAATTTCTGCTTGATACGCTTACGAAGCATGGTGCAATTGGGACGTATTACATATCCCAAAAAGTCGATACCTTCAGACGTGGGAAATACCCGCTCATTAGGTTTAATCTCCAAATCTATCAGTCCGAGCCGCTCATGCACGACATTGCGTACCTCCCATAACTCTGCTTTCGTACCGGCCAAAACCACACCATCGTCACAGTATCGGTAGAAATGCCGTATGCCGCATTCATCTTTCAGATAGTGGTCCAGAAATACGGATAACAACAGATTGCCTGCCCCTTGCGAACTGCGCAGCCCGAAGCTAATACCCTCTGGTAGCAGATGCAGGAAGTGGTCAAGCAGTGTCAGCAGCACCTCGTCCTTGAACACTCGACGGAAGCACCACATCACGAACTCCGGTTTCACGTTGTCATAGAAACGCCTCACGTCAAACTTATAGCAATACGCCGTCCCCTCGGGGTCAGCCTGCAGATCGCGTTTCACGCATTTCATCAGGTCGTGCGTACCACGTTCCTTGATGCTTGCTCCCGTGGTTCGAATGAAGCGTTTACGCAGATGTTCGTCCACCACGTTCATTACGGCATACACCGCCATGCGGTCTTTCATCGACAATATTTGCAGATGTCTCTCTTTGCCATATTCGCAGATTACACGCTCATGGTATCCGCCCAGCCTAAACGATCCATCCTTCAGTTGCGCTGTCAGTTCGGCTATCGTCTCCTCTCGGTGTTCCAATAGATAACGTCCTTGTCGGCAGGTTTTGCGCTTCGTGCCACGTAGCACGGCGTCAAAAGCCTCCTGCATGTTGCTCCAGGCCGTCACCTCTTCCATGATGTGTCCTTCTCTGCGCATCGGTCTATTGTCTTTTTTAGGAAGATAAGGGCCTTCCTGTTCCCGGGCCAAGCTTCTTCGAACCGTCTCCAGCCTACCAAACCCTATTGCCCAGCACTTGATGTTTCAGCTTTCCATTGCTCATGCAATGCTATTGCTGTGGCTTGTTTCCCTCGGCACCACTTTGGGGAGCACGTCCCCGTTGCTGTACGCCGATAGTTTTTCTTTTAGTTGTCCAGACGCGAGCCGACATTCGCATTCGCATTCGAAGCATCGTTATTCGCATTCGCATTCGACACACCGCCATTCGCGTTCGCATTGTTGTACCCGCGATAGACCACACGGCCTGTTGGGAAACGCCGCCTTCTTCTGTCTGCAAAGTTACTCATATTCTTCCCAAACTCTGTTCTCAAACATCTCTCAACCGCCGTTTAATAGCCATTCAAGCGCCACCGGCCATAAGCATCAGATTCCAAAAAATTCCGACCGGCTTACGCCGGTGACGCTTTCCCTTTCGTCTTGTCGCTTCGCTCCCGTTTTGGCGCGCTTCGCTTTCCGTTTACGCTTCCTCGCTCAGCGCCTTATACGCTACCACGCTTTGCGCTTTGACGAGCTTTCCGCGGAAGGCCAGACGCGAGCCGACATACGCATTCGCATGCGAAGCATCGAAAAGCGCATACGCATACGACACACCGCCATACGCGTACGCATAGTTGTACCCGCGATAGACCACACGGCCTGTAGCAGTACTTATCCAGTATTTGTCGGCATAATAGGTGCTCGATGAGCCGGTCGTTGTCCCCACGGGCACCACCGCCATATACTTGCCGTGAGCCACTGCCGTCGTCCACAAGTCTGAGGCTGTCGCGCCCTTCACCATCATCGTGCCCCCGTCCGGCAGCCAGATGCGCCACTTGCCCTGGTTACCCGAGTCGTTAGGCAGATCCACACCGTCCATCATGTCATATTTGTTGCCGAAGATGTCCTCATAGCCTAGGCAACAAGTGTTGTTTACCTGCGTCGCCTTAGCCGTCCCGTAGTCGTCCGTCTCCGCATACCAGGCATATTGGTGCACAAGGTTGTCCACGAGGCTATTCGTCACATTCGCGTTGATTACCTTCGCCGCTTCATAGCCTATCGTATCCGTCATGCCCCTCGAAGCCGTGCCGCCCGTCGTGCGCATGTTCGTGTGTTGGCCCGCGCCGCACTGCTCCTGCGAGTCCCTCCTGCCATACTTGGCGAAGAAGAGGTTCGCTATCCGCCAGTGCATCAGCGCGTCTATCTGCTGCATACCCCTCTGCACCGAGTAATAATGAAAGTCCGTCCACGTCATGTTCGCCGTCGTGCTCCCGCCCGTGATGCAGGCCCGCAGTTTTGTGCCCACAACCGAACTGCCCACCACGCCGCACAAGTGCTCGTCGTTAGCCACCCAGTCAGGCTCCATGTCCTCTATCTTGTCGCTGTTCGAGAGCACCACTTTGTCAAACTCTGCCGTGTTCAGTACCGAGAAGTGCAATGCCACCGCCCCGTCCGGCACATCGCTTATCAGATACATGCCGTCCTCAAACTTGCAGCCCAGCGTAGATACCACCACGTCTTTCACCACCGCGCCCGTCGAGTCCACAAACACGCTACCCACTAGATTTGTGCCCTTCACGCTCGGCCATCTCACCTTCTTGTAGCCCTTCACCGGCACCATGCAGACGGAGTAAGACGAGTCCGTGCTATAGGCGTTCGTGATGGTGTCTCTTCCGCTCATCACCTTCCGTCCACTCAAGTATCCGCCCTGCGTCTTCTTCAGGTCGTCCAGCGTCAGCACGGCAGCCTCGGGCGTGGCCGGCATGTGGTCGGCGTCGTTCGAACTGAAGCAACTGTAGTTCTTGCCGTTCAAGTAGTCGTTCACGCCCTTGCTCCAGTAGAATGGCTCCAGCATCATCCAGTCGCCCTCCGTGCCGTCCAGCTTCGCTTCCGTGCCGTCGGTATATTTCTGGCTGTCCGTGTCGTCCAGCTGGCAGTAGGTCATCTCCCCGTCCAGGTTGTTCACCACCGTGTCCACCCCGGCTATGGTCACGTTTCTCGTCGTCGCCTTCTTTGTCACCTTGGCCAACACACGGTGGCGTTGCTTCAATATGGCGTTGATGTGTCCGCTCGGCGCGTAGTCCGTGCCATACTTGTAGCCCGTGCCGTTGTCCAAGTTCGAGATGTTCGCGTCGTCCGCCACCGTCTCGTCAAACTCTATCATCGTGTATTCGGGCTGCACAATGCTTAGCTCGTCGCCAATCCAGGCCGACAATTTGGCGTACACCTCCTCGTCCATACTCTGCGTCAGTCGGTATTCGCCCTTCAACACGGCGTGGCTCACCACCGTGCCGTCGTCGTCCACACCCTGCATCCCGGCTTCCATCATCGCCACCAGGTCTTTGCCGTCCCCGTCCATGTCCACGTCTGCCACGCGCAGCGTCTTCACGTTGCCGCAAAGTTCGTAGATGCTCTTCCAGTTCAGCCCGGGGCACGTGTCAAAAATGAAGGTCACCACGTTCGCGTAGCTCTCCACCTCCAGCCCATCAGCGGTCAACTTCGGCAGATATTCCAGTCTCAGCGTCGTCAGCGTCCCCGGCAAGCGCAATTCCTTCAGCGGCGCGCCTTTCGCCACCGTCACGCTCTTCACCGTCGTCCCTCTTGCGTCCAGCTTCTCCAGCAGGGTCTGTGTGCCGAAGTCCAGTGCCGTCGAGTCTTGGCGGTTGCTTCTCGCGTTCGTCTGGCCGTTCAGGTTCACCTCTCTCAGTTGGCCGCAGCCACCCGTCACCAGCCACCAAGTGGTCTTCGAGGCCGTTCCCCCGTCGGCCACGCTCAGGTCGAGTTTCCGCAAAGCAGAGCAGTTGCCCAGCTCCAGGCCGTTCAGCAGGTGGCTCGCCGCCCCGCTCATGT
>CAVKWN010000129.1:0-5172 GCA_963660075.1 Lachnospiraceae bacterium | reverse complement strand
TCGAGCGAGTGTTGCTGAACGTAGTGGTTCGCGACAAGAACGTGGAGAAAACTATTAGTGCCATTTCGGAGGCAGCCCGCACGGGTGAGATTGGCGATGGTCGTATCTTTGTGATCCCTGTTGAGGACACCGTGAGAGTGCGTACGGGTGAGAGAGGCGACATTGCCCTCTACAATGCCGAACTGGAGAAATGATTCTTCTTGACAGGTGAGGGATAACAGTAGTTTTCAAGATTAAGCAACACTTCAAAGTAAAAAGATTATGAGTGTACAGGATTTAGGATTTTCAGTAGATACCGTCTGGATGCTACTTGCAGCCATGTTGGTCTTTTTCATGCAACCGGGATTCGCCCTTTGTGAGGCTGGATTTACCCGCAGTAAAAACACAGCGAACATTTTGTTCAAGAACTTCGTCGACTTCATGGTCGGTTCTGTTCTCTTCTGGTTCGTAGGTTTCGGATTTATGTTTGGTAGCGACGGTGCCGGTTTCATCGGTATGCCTAACTTCGGCGACCTCAGTTTCTATCATGGCGACCTTCCTACAGAGGGTTTCTTGATGTTTGAGACTGTATTCTGCGCTACCAGTGCTACGATTGTTTCAGGAGCCATGGCAGAGCGTACTAAGTTCTCCATGTATGTAATTTATTCATTCTTCATTTCGTTGATCATCTATCCTGTAGAAGGTCACTGGACATGGGGTGGCGGTTGGCTTTGCAACGCCGAGGAAGGTTCTTTCATGATGAACACCTTTGGCGCTGTGTTCCATGACTTCGCAGGTTCTGCCATCGTTCACTCTGTAGGTGGTGTGCTCGCATTGGTTGGTGCCATCTGCCTGGGTCCTCGTCTCGGCAAGTATCGCAACGGCAAGAGCAACGCTATCCCTGGCCACAACCTGATGGCTGCCGCCCTCGGTGTGTTCATCCTCTGGTTCGGATGGTTCGGCTTCAACCCTGGTTCTCAGCTCGCTGCCTCTGGTGAAGTGAACCGTGTAGCTATCAGCCACGTGTTCCTCACAACCAACCTCGCTGCCGTAGCCGGTGGTATCGGTACGATGTTCACCTCTTGGATTAAGTATGGCAAACCTTCATTCTCACTGACATTGAATGGTGTACTCGCTGGTTTGGTAGCCATCACAGCAGGTTGCGACCTCGTTAGTCCGCTCGGTGCTTTCATCATCGGTCTCTTGGCAGGTATCATCCTCGTGTTCTCTATCGAGTTCATCGATGCTAAGCTTCATATCGACGACCCAGTGGGTGCCAGCTCAGTACACGGTGTTTGTGGTATCTTTGGTACCTTGATGACAGGTCTCTTCGCCATCGACGGCGGTGCATTCTACGGCGGTGGCTTTGGTTTCTTCGGAGCAGAGCTCTTTGGTATCCTTTGCATCGATGCTTGGGCAGCTGCCACAGGTTTCATCCTCTTCTACACCATCAAGAAGGTGGCTGGTCTCCGCGTAGACAAGCGCATCGAGGAGGAAGGTCTCGACATCTACGAGCATGGCGAGAGCTGCTACAACTAAAAAAATAGTTTGAGAGAGAAATAACAGGAAAAAGTTTTGGTTGAGAAGATTATATAATTTATCAACCGAAACTTTTCCAAAAGAGGAAAAGGATTAACTTTAAAAGGAATAAGTCTATGAAGTACTTTGATATAAAGAAGGTAGGTGCTTTGGCACTCGGTTTGATGGCTTTTGCTCCTGCTGCCATGGCACAGGACAAGGTGGAAACTACAATCGGAACTGACTTCGTGAGCCAGTACTACTGGCGTGGTCAGAGCCTCGGTGAGGTTTCCGTACAGCCTACTCTCGGTGTGGCATACAAAGGTTTGTCTTTGACAGGCTGGGGAAGCATCGGTCTCTCCAAGTGGAAAGACACCAAGGAGTTTGACTTGACCTTGGCTTACACCACAGGTGGTTTCACCGTCGGTGTGACAGACTACTGGTTCAACTCACCCAATGCCAAGTACTTCGCTTACGGTGCCCACAGCACCTCTCATGTATTTGAGGCTAACATCGGTTATGACTTCGGTCCTGTGGCCTTGAATTGGTACACCAACTTCGCCGGTAACGACGGTACCATTGATGGCGATACAGGCGAATACAATAAGGATGCCCGCAAGTATTCATCTTATGTAGAGGCTACCGCTCCATTCAAGCTCGGCGGTTGCGACTGGGTGGCAGCTGTCGGTGCCGTTCCTTACAAGACGGGCTTCTATAGCAATGCCAACGGTTTCGCCGTGACCAACATTTCTCTGAAGGCCACCAAGGACATCAAGATCACCGATTCCTTCAGTGTGCCAATCTTCGCCCAGGTGGCTGCTAACCCCAGCACAGAGAAAGCTTATTTGGTGGTGGGCTTCACATTGCAGCCATAATCACGGATTTTTGAGTTTTAGCGGACAGCAATATTTTTCTTATAAAGTATACCCTCATGGACCAAAGAGTATAACCTCGATGGGCCATGGGGGTATATTAGTTATAGTTCATATACGCAGAAAGAGTATGGCTTTAGGGCCAGGGTGACATTTCCGTCTGCCTTTACGTTCACCGTGCCGTTTAGCTTTTCAGCCTTGTACTGACCGGGCTTTCCGGCAAATCCCTCCATGGAGAGCGTGCTGCCCGCAGGAGCGATGCTGCCGAGCGACACTTGCAACAGGAGCGTTGCGGGCAGGATGTTGACTACTTTCAGGTAAGTCTTTCCTGTGCGAGTGTCAGTGACGACACTTGCCGCCACGCGGTTTTGCAGGGTGCTGTCCACCTGCAGCGTGCTGCTAACGTATTCGTTGCCCGAATATATGGAGAACAGACGCTGCGTATCGTAGCTCACCGTAGTGTCTATGTTCTTGTTGTCAAAGTATATCATGTCTGGACTCCAGTTGCTGTGACCGTTCTTGGAGAGCAGCGGCGCGTATGATGTCATGGACACCACGTCGGCATTGCGCTCCACATGGCACAGGTATGCAGCCTCGGCCAGGGCGCAGTCTACTCCGCCCTTGCCCTGGCGTGCGGCGTACTCGCCGAGATACACCTTCGGTGCGGTGCGGTCGTAGTTGTCATAATAGTGCTGGTGGTTGAGGAACCAGCCTACGCTCTCGTAATAGTGCTCGTCCACGAGGTCGAACACTTGCTTGTTGTCGTTGGCATACTTCCAGCCTTCCACGTAGTCTGACGAAGGATAATGGAACGGTCCGACGGTACCGCACACCTGTATCTCGGGATAGCGGTCCTTTATCGCCTTGCAAATCATCAGGCAGCGCTCCTCGAAGTCGGTGGATATGATGTCCTCATTGCCTATGCCCACGTATTTCAGATTGAACGGAGCCGGATGTCCCGCGTCGGCACGCATCTTAGCCCACTTGCTTGTGGTGGGGTCGCCGTTGGCCCACTCTATCATGTCCAGGATCTCCTGTATGTAAGCGGGCATCTGCTCCATAGGTATGCCGCCCTGCTGTCCGCCGTAGCCGTCCTTGTCGGAGCTGGAATTCTGGCACGGCACACCTGCCGCAAGCACAGGCAACGGCTCGGCTCCTATGTCCTCGCAGAACTGGAAATACTCATAGAATCCCAGTCCGCGCGTCTGGTGGTAGTTCCATATATTGCGGTCGGGTTTGCGGTCTTCGAGCGGTCCTACGGTGTGGTTCCAATGGTAGATGTTGTCCAGTCCGTCGCCATGACTCATGCAACCGCCCGGGAAGCGCACGAACTTTGGTTTCAGGTTGGCAAGAGTCTCTGCCAAGTCCTTGCGCAGACCGTTGCGGTGTCCCTTGAACGTCTCCTTCGGGAAGAGGCTTATCATGTCTACCGCCACTTCGTTATTCTTCTCTGGTATAACTGCGAGTTGCGCCTTGTCGGCACTGGCGGTGGGAGCAAGAACTGCCTCATATGTGTTCCACACACCGTCCTTGCCCTTCGTCTTCAGTTTGGCTGTGGCGATGGTCTTGTTTCCGTCCATTAGGGCAACGGTCAGCTTCTTTACCTTGCCGCCGATGTTGCGCACCTTGATGCTGAACAGGTATTCCGCTCCAGCCTTCACTGCCATACCGTCCCAACCGCTATTGTAGAGCGTGTCCTGTGTCAGGACGGCATAGTGTGGGTTAGCCGCGCTCAATGGCGTATCGGTGCGTATGTCCAGCTTGTCGCTGGCAGACGACGTGCGCCATGCCGTTGCGGCGTTCCATTCCCTGCGGTCGGCAGAGGTATACTCAAAGTCGCGGTTCTGCACCATCTCGGCATAGAGCCCGCCGTCGGCAGCGTAGCTGATGTCTTCGAAGAATATGCCTATCAGTTTGTCGCTGATAGCCTTTCTCTCCTTGCCGTTCACCGTGAGCGAAGCCTTCACCTCGTTGCCAAGCGAGGCAAAACGCTCGGCATCCTGCGCGAGGTTCTCTGCGCTGAGCGCGCCGTCAGCCTTGATCCCTTCAAAATACTTCTTTATGATGTCCGCCTGTCCGCTTGTCGCCGGCAGCATCTGTCCCTTCATTTCCTTTCCGCCTATGTTGCGCACCACGGCACGGGCAGCCTGCTCGTATTCAGCCGCGGTAGCCTCGGTGTCGGCGCTGAAATGACGGAAATCCTTCTGCGTCTTCGTCTTGCGCACCTTGCCGTCTTTGGTCTTGAAGAGTACCGTGTAGGTCCCGTCACCGTTATACTTTATCACGGGAGCAATGCATCCCTTCACGGACATGCGCGGATAGTCTTGCGGCCGCCATGTCACCATGTCGTCCGAATAAGCCACGGCAAAGCACGGAGCATAGTCGTTGACGCCAAACACGGCAGCGTAACCGCCCGTAGGCAATGCTGCAACAAAGAGATTGTGCATGCGTTTCTGCGATCCCCACTGCGAATAGTCGGAGGAGAAGATCTGGCCCACAGCCGTCGCCGTTCCGTTAGACACTATCGCCAGGTGCGCGCCGTCGCGCTCGCCAGGCGAATAGACAAACAGTGAGTCGGACGTTAGGGCGGCATAACCGCCACACACTGGTGCTGCGGCAAGCAGCAAGGGTAGTATTTTCTTTATGTTCATATTGTGGTGTTTAGGAGTGGTTTCAGTCTTTGACCATATTAGTATAACTTCGTGATAATCGACGACAAAAGTACGCATTCTTTTTTACATACTCCGTAAAAAACACCACAAAATTCTCGGTTTATTAGCCTGCCACGGTGAAATCACCTTCC
>CAVKWN010000128.1:0-5422 GCA_963660075.1 Lachnospiraceae bacterium | reverse complement strand
TCTCCGGTACCGTCGTCGACGAGAACGGTGACCCCGTAGTGGGAGCGGCGGTAAGGGTCGAAGGCACCAAGACGGGTGCCGTGACCGACGTGGATGGACACTTCTCCATCTCCGCGCCCGCTAATTCAAAGCTTATGGTGAGCTACCTCGGCATGAAGGAGCAAACCGTCAAGGCTGGTCAGAATGTCAGGATAACCTTGGTTGCCGACCAGCACACCCTCGACGACGTGGTCGTCGTGGCTTACGGCACGCAGAAGCGTTCGTCGTTCACCGGTTCAGCCGGAGAGATGAAGGCCGACGACATCTCCAAGCACATCGTTTCAAACGCTACCCAGGCACTGACGGGTAACGTGGCTGGCGTGCAGCTCCAGACCTCAAGCGGTGAGCCAGGTGCCACGCCTAAGATCCGCATCCGCGGTATCGGCTCAATGAACGCCAGCACCGAGCCTCTTTATATTGTGGACGGCGCGCCTTACGATGGCGACATCGCTGCCATCAACCCCAACGACATCCAGGAGATGACCGTCTTGAAGGACGCTGCCTCGGCTGCCATCTACGGTTCGCGTGGTTCCAACGGTGTGGTGATCATCACCACCAAGAAAAGCCACGGCGCTGGCGCGGCACGCATCACCTTCGACGCCAAGCTCGGCTCCAACCATCGTGAGGTGCCACGCTACGACGTGATCACCGACCCGGGCCAGTATTACGAGACCTGGTTCAAGGCCATGTACAACTCCAAGTATTATCACGGCAGCAACGCCCAAGACGCGTTCAACTATGCCACCACCAACCTCTACAACGCTAAGAACGGTGGTCTTGGCTATCAGGTCTACACCGTGCCCGCTGGCGAGAACCTCATCGGTTCCAACTTCAAGCTCAACCCCAACGCCACGCTTGGCTATTCTGACGGCCAGTACACTTACCTGCCCGACGATTACTATAAGGCAATCAACAACTCGGCGTTCCGCCAGGAATACAACCTCGGCTTGAACGGTAGCTCCGACAAGGTGTCTTACTACAACAACCTCGGTTACCTCAAGGATGGCGGCTCGGTGAAGAACTCCAACTTCGAGCGTTTCACAGGTCGCAGCAACATTGAGTATCAGGCAAAGAGCTGGCTCAAGTTTGCCACGAACCTCGACTTCACCCACATCAAGACCCAGCGTCCTGCTTTCAATGCAGACACCTATGGTTCGAGCGGCAACCTCTACGACATTGCCAACAAGATCGCGCCTATCTATCCAATGTACGTGCGCGACGCCAACGGCGACATCGTGAAAAACGAGATTGGCGGTCCGACGTTCGACATGAACCAGACCAACTTCTCGCGCCCTGCCATCACCGGCAACGCCATGGCAAACAACGAGTACGACAAGAAGAACGCCGACTTCGACCAGTTCCGTGGCAACTGGGTGATGACCATCACTCCGGTGGAGGGCTTGAACCTCGCCGCCAACTTCACGCTGTTCAACCGCACGGGCCAATACAACTACCTCTACAGCCGCTACGCTACAGCTGCAAGTACTGACGGCCAGGCTTATGTGCAGACTACACGCAACTTCTCTACGAACCAGATCTACACCGCCAACTACGACAAGCAGTTTGGCAAGCACGCCATCAACCTCCTCGCAGGTTACGAGCACTACTATTATAAGGAGTCGGTGCTCTATGGGCAAAACGACCACCTCTTCGATCCTTTCATCTCCGAGCTTGGCAACGCCTATGGCCACTCCAGCATGCAAGTCAACTCATACACCGACCACTTGGTGCGCGACGGTTATTTCTTCCGTGGCGACTACAACTACGATGAGCGCTACTTCGGCGAGGTGTCTGTCCGTCGCGACGGCAGCTCAATCTTCGCCCCCGGTCATCGTTGGGGTACGTTCTGGTCGGCATCGGCAGGATGGCAGGTCACCAAGGAAAAATGGTTCAAGGCCGACTGGGTGAACCTCTTGAAGCTCAAGCTGAGCTATGGCGTGCAGGGTAACGACAACATGGACTCTGGCCAGAACCTCGCCCGCGACGACTTCCGTTTCCACCCTTGGTCAGACTTCTACCAGATTTCCTACACCGAGGGCTCCGACGGCCAGCAGGGCAGCTACAGCTCCGTGCAGGTGTTCCGCGGCAACTCCGAGCTGACATGGGAGAAGAGCGGCGAGTGGAACGTCGGTGTCGACTTTGCCTTGTTCAACAACCGCTTGAGCGGTAGCATCGACTACTTCCACAAGACAACTTCCGACCTGCTCTACATGAAGACCCTTCCGTTGTCGTCAGGCTCTGCCGTGGCAACCTATCCTGCCAACGTGGGCGAGATGGTCAACAAGGGTATTGAGTTCACCGTCAACGGCGACATCATCAAGACCCACAACCTGACGCTGAGCGGCAACCTCAACCTCACCCACTTCAAGAACAAGATCACCGACCTCGACCCGAGCGTCAAGGAGAACGGCATCAAGAGCGGCAGCACCATCCTCCGCGTGGGCGGCAGCATCTATGAGGCTTACATGCTCAAGTCGGCAGGTGTCGACAAGACAAACGGCCAGCCTCTCTTCTATAAGGACGTGACCGATGCTGATGGCAACGTTACCGGCCAGACCACCACAAACGACGCCACCGCAGCCACGCAGTATGACCTCGGCGACGTGAACCCATCGTTGTATGGCGGTTTCGGCTTCAACCTCACGTGGACTCCCGCCAACTTCGGCCAGCTCGACTTCGGCTTCCAGTTCTCTTACCAGCTTGGCGGCAAGATCTACGACGGTATGTACCAGCAGTACATGACCGTGGTGGGCAACGGTGGCCAGACCTTGCACAAGGACGTGCTCAAGGGTTGGGACGCTGTGACCAATCCCGACAGCAACATCCCCGTGCTCTCGACACTCGCAGCCGACGCCGGCGCCCTTGGCCAGACCTCAGTGGACACTTACCTGACGAGCTCCAACTATCTCAACCTCAACAACGTGTCGTTGGGATACACCTTCCCCAAGCAGCTTGTGCAGCGCGTCTACATCAACAACATCCGCGTGTATGTCACGGCAGAGAACCTCTTCCTCGTCAGCGCCCGCAAGGGTCTTGACCCACGCACCTACATGGGCGTAGGCGGCTACACCAGCGGCTCAGCGCTTATCGGTGGCGGTGGTTATCCTGCCATGCGCTCAATAACCGCCGGCATACAGGTTACTTTCTAAACACGACGTTTGTTCGCCACCCTGGCGTGAAGGCCGGGGCGGCACTAAAAATAAGAATTACAAATGAAGAAAAACAAGATATACTTGCTCATGGCGTCTGCCGCGATGTTGTCATTGACGGCTTGCAATGACCTCAACGAGCAGGAGTATGAGGGAAATAAATATTTGTCTGCCGACCAGCGCCTTGCCACCAACGAAGTGATTCCCGAACGTGTGAAGGCTACCTACGACGGCATGTTCAACTATATTGGCAAGGGCGGCACGAGCGGCCTTAGCAGCGGCCAACGCTCCGACGACTTCGGTCTCGTGATGGCACTTATGGCAGGCGACATTGAGGGCGCAGACGCGTCTTGCGCCGACAACAACTACAACTGGTTCTCAGTTTGCAGTGAGTTGTCTTCACGCAACGCCAACTATGCCAACCCTTATATCCGCTATGTCATTCCATACAAGCAGATGGGTGTGGCCAACCAGGTGATAAGCTCTTATCCTGCCGACACGCAGGACAAGACAGCCATCAGCTACATAGCTTCTGCCAAGACCATCCGTGCCTACGACTACATGATGTTGGCACCTTATTTCCAGTTTGGCTACGAGAAGGCTGCCGACCAGCCTTGCGTGCCTCTGCTCTCCGACAGCGTGGATGCCACCCACAACCCTCGCGCCACCGTGCGTGAGGTGTATGCAGCCATCTTGAGTGACCTCAACTATGCAGTGGAGCACCTTGGCACAGACCGTTCGAACAAGCAATACATCAACGTGGACGTTGCCACGGGCCTGCGTGCCCGCGCCTACCTTGCCATGGGCGAATGGGCCAAGGCTGCTGCCGACGCCGAGACGGTAATCAACAGCGGTCGTTACACTCCCGCCACGCGCGAGGAGGTAAGCGTGCCTGGCTTTGACGATGTGACCTCTGGCGATGGTCATGCCTGGATTTGGGCAGTGTTGCGCACCGAGACCGATGCGCAAGACAATAACGGCTATGGCAACTACCAGACATCAGGTGCCTGGAACTGCGCTTTCTCTGGCGACGGTTACTCTGCTGCTACTGGTAACACTCCTGTCATCAACCAGCTCCTCTACGACAAGATTCCCGCTACCGACGTGCGCAAGGGATGGTGGATCAACGCCGAGAAGCATTCTCCCAACTGGGCAAACCTCTCATGGACTGATCCTAAGACAGGTGAGGTAGCCAAGGGCGACGAGATTGCCGACTTCACTACGAGTGACGGTAGCAAGGTGGCTCTTGAACCTTACACCAATATCAAGTTCGGTATGAAGAACGGTGTGGGCAACACCACAAACATGAACGACTTCCCCTTGATGCGAATCGAGGAGATGTATCTCATTGCCGCCGAGGGCTACGCCAAGAGCGGCAACGAGGCAAAGGCTCGCGAGATACTCACTAACTTCGTGAAGACCTACCGTGACCCCAGCTACGACATCAGCGGCCGTAACCTTACTCTTGCTGACGAAATCTGGTTCCAGCGTCGCGTGGAGCTTTGGGGCGAGGGCTTCTTCACCGTCGATGCCAAGCGTCTGGGCAAGCCTATCGTTCGCTTCCACCAGGGCAAGACAAACAACTTCCCAAGCGCATACCAGTTTAACGTGGCTGCCGACGACGGATGGCTCAACATGCGTTTCCCGCAGAGCGAGAAGAACAACAACCTCAGCATCGTGGACAACGAGGGTGGCTCACTGCCAGTGGCTGGCCAGAACGGCAACCTGCGCGACGGCGTGACCGACTAATAACAACGTAAACACATTCAAATAAGACTGATCATGAGAATAGATAAACTATTTGTTGTCGGCGCGATGCTTTTCGGTGCGTTCGCTTTCTCGGCTTGCAGCGATGACGACGACTACAAGGTGGGCGACCCTGCCGGAGAGAACAACGTGACGTTCCAGTATTATACTGATCCCGTGATGGCAAAGACGGCTACCACCTTCGACGTGGTGCTCAACCGCCACACCACCTCAGGCACCCTCAGCGTGCCCTTGGAGAAGGTAAGCGTGCCGGAGGGATGGACCGTGCCTGAGACCGCCAACTTCGCAGCTGGCGACTCGCTCGCTACGGTCACGGTGACTCCTACCACGGACATGAGCCTTAACACGGATTATCATTTTGACATCCGCATCCCGGAGAGCTATACCAACTCTTACAAGAAGAACAACGGCGA
Source organism: Lachnospiraceae bacterium (assembly GCA_963660075.1). Classification (GTDB taxonomy): domain Bacteria; phylum Bacteroidota; class Bacteroidia; order Bacteroidales; family Bacteroidaceae; genus Prevotella. Next base: position 54 of record CAVKWN010000128.1, on the reverse strand, counting down.
GGTAAACACCTATAGCGTGACCGTGGTGAAGGAAGACTATGAGACGTTCGCCAC
>CAVKWN010000127.1:0-5527 GCA_963660075.1 Lachnospiraceae bacterium | reverse complement strand
GGCTCTTGTAAGTAACTGGTTCGTATTTCATGTTCTTTCCTTTCTTTTAAGAGATTCTATGTTATAGCTGCAAAGATAATGCTTTTTTTGAAACAAGCAAGAACGCGTGACTTTAGGCATGAAAAAAGCCTCTTGGCTTGCTGGGCAGAAAGCTTTAGTTGGAAAGCATAGCCAAGAAATAATCTATATCTGCTGCTGTAAAGTCAAATTTGGGATTGAACCTAACCACATCATAATGTCTGTCTTGAGTAACAATATACTTTGCCTTAGCTGTTAAAGCGCAATCCACAAATTTGTTGTCGTCAGGGTCTGATTTTATCAGATGATAGCGATTTTGAGGATTTATGAATATCGTGTTGGGCGCAGCTAATATTGCGTTCAAAATATTGTTTGTAACAACTGTACCAACTTTGGATATTAGAATCTCTTCGTATTCAAGAACAACCTCATCTGACACACATAAGATATATTTACCTTTTAGGAAGTCTTCCAAAATCTTATGGTAGGGACTCCTTCGTGGTATGGACATCAATAAGCAATTCGTGTCAAGTACAATGCGTTGTTTCTTATTCATTATAAGGCGTTCTCATGTGTTCGTGTTTCCACTCCTCGATAGTGTGTTCGCCTATCATCCCATTTTCCCACAACTCATCAGCTGCATCAAAAGCTTTTTGTGAAAAATAATTCGCTAACAATTTGGAAATCTCCATTTGTTGTGTTTCGTCAACATTCGCCATCATATCGACGACATGTCTCTGATACTGATTTAATGTTGCTTTTGCTGCCATATTCCTTCCTTTCTTTTAAGAAGTTTATTCTATTGCTGCAAAGATAGTGCAAATCGAAGATAAAACAAAATAAAAAACTTATTTTTATATTTTCCATCGTAAAACGGTGGCATCGTGCCATTCGGGTTGTATGAATGGTCAGCAAGAGCAAGGATGCTGTCAATGGCTTTGTCTGTAAATATTTTTGTTAAGAAAACGCGTCATGGGCAGAGTGCAATCTAGAGTGCGGAGCCTTGCATGTGTGGCTTCAGTTGACGCTTCTGAGTGCTTGTGATGGGCTTCGTCTTAGCCTTTACGCCTGTTTTTCAACCATGATATAGGCGTAAAGAAGCGAAAATCCACGGCCTTTCAAGCGTAAAGGCGACATGATAGCAGAGCAAAGGCAACACGATTTCAGTGCAAAGGCAATGCGATTCCACTGTAAAGGCGATGTGGCAAGGCTCGTTTTTAGGTTTTTAAAAAGCCACGTCGCGACAATATCTTGGTAGTCAACGAGATAGAAAACTACTCGCTATTCGCTTATTTGCGGGCAAAAGGTTGGACCGTTGGAAACAATCGATTCTCAGGAAGCCTTTTGTCGTGAATTTTCACGATAGCACAATGCGGAACCGGCGTGGCATTCTCTAAAATCATTTTTATCCGCTTTAAATATTAGCTAAAAACACGCCCGACATCAGATTTCATAGCTTAAATTTGCTCATTTTAATTCTTTTTATTAATTTAGCACCAAATTTTCTGTCTTTCTGTAAGAGACGGGGAAAACTGAAGCAATGTTTGGCGGTATGTTTGTCATACGGAACATGATGTCATGCATCAAAACTACGTATATAAAAAATATGAAATACGCATTAATAACAGGAGCGTCACGAGGCATAGGGCGTGCCATAGCTTTAAGCTTGGCAGAGGAATACACCGTTGTAATAAATTATCGTTCCAATGCCAATAGCGCAGAGGAGGTGAAATCCTTGATAGAGGCAAACGGCGGGCATGCCGAATTGCTGCCGTTCGACGTGGCTGACCCGCAACAGATAGAAACCGCTATCGACAGTTGGGAAGCCGCCCATCCGCAAGAATACATTTCCGTGTTGGTTAATAATGCGGGCATTCGCCGCGACAACGTCATGTTCATGATGTCTGATGATGAATGGCACGATGTGCTGAACACGAACATGAACGGGTTTTTCTATATCACGAGGCGTTTGTTGAAACACATGATGCCGCGCAAGCGTGGTGGAAGAATTATCAACATGGCTTCTTTGTCTGGTCTGAAGGGTATGGCGGGGCAAGTGAACTATAGTGCCGCGAAAGCCGCGCTTATCGGTGCTACCAAGGCCCTCGCGCAAGAGGTAGCCGCAAGGAACGTGACAGTCAACGCGGTAGCGCCGGGCTTTATCGAGACCGACATGACCAAAGACCTTCCGCAAGACGAGCTTAAGAAGCTGGTGCCGGTGGGGCGGTTCGGCAAGCCGGAGGAAGTGGCAGCCCTTGTGCGTTTCCTGGTTTCCGATGCCGCCGCTTACATCACGGGCGAGGTGATCAGTGTGAACGGTGGACTGTATACATGATCCCTCGTCATATCTCAATTATGTTGCATATAAATATAATGTATAATACATGGAAAGAAGAGTCGTAATTACAGGTATGGGCATCTGGTCGTGCCTCGGCACAGACCTTGAGATGGTCAAGGAATCGCTATATAATGGAAAATCGGGCATCGGCATACAGCCAGAGCGATTGGAATATGGTTATCGTTCGGCTTTGACGGGAATCGTGGCAGAGCCTGTCATCACCAAGAAGATGCTCGACCGTCATACCCGTGCGGGAATGTCGGAGGAAGCGAAATATGCTTATATGGCGAGCATGCAAGCGTTCGACCAAGCAGGCATCTCTGACGAATACTTGTTGCAGAACGAGGTGGGGTGCATCTTTGGCAACGATTCTTCAGCAAAGCCGGTCATCGAGGCATCCAAGATCATGGATGAGAAGCACGACTCCGCCATGTTGGGCTATGGCATCATCTTCCAGTCGATGAACTCTACCGTCAACATGAACCTCAGCACCATCTTCCATCTTCGTGGTGTCAACTTCACGGTCAGTTCGGCTTGTGCCAGCGGCAGCCACTCCATCGGTCTTGGTTTCATGATGATAAAGCAGGGTCTGCAAGACATGGTGCTCTGTGGCGGCGCGCAGGAGACCAACTATTATTCTATGGCCTCGTTTGATGCCCTCGGGGCTTTCTCCATCCGTATGGACGAGCCAACCAAGGCAAGCCGTCCTTTCGACCGCGATCGTGATGGTTTGATTCCTAGTGGTGGTGCTGCCGCCTTGGTGTTGGAGGATTATGAACACGCCAAGGCACGCGGTGCCAACATCCTCGCGGAGGTGGTGGGCTATGGTTTCTCCAGCAATGGTGGTGGCATCAGCCAGCCATCCGACGACGGCAGCGTCATTGCCATGACGCGCGCCTTGAAATGTGCCGGGGTGGAGGCTGACGACATCGACTATATCAATGCCCACGCCACCAGCACGCACCAGGGCGACATGTACGAGGCCATTGCCCTCGACCGCATGTTCCACGGCAAGCACGCCCTCATTTCCTCTACCAAGGGCATGACGGGACACGAGTGCTGGATGGCAGGTGCCTCGGAGATTATCTACAGCACCTTGATGATGCAAAACAACTTCGTGGCTCCGAACGTCAACTTCGAGAACCCTGACGAGCACTCCGAGAAGTTGAACATTGCCACCAAGACCGTGGAGACGGAAATCAATACCATCCTGAGCAACAGCTTCGGGTTTGGAGGCACCAACTCCGCCTTGGTCATCAAAAGAATCTGATTTAAAATACATACATGATTATGAAAGCGAAATTCAAGTTAATGTTTGTCTTGCTGATTTCGTTTATCAGCATTTCTGTGGCAGAGGCACAGAACTTGCAGGAGGTGGTTTACCTTAAAAACGGAAGCATCATTAGAGGTCTCATCGTCGAGCAAGTTCCAAATGAAAGTTTGAAGATAAAGACAGGCGACGGCTCTGTCTTTGTGTGCAAGATGGAAGAGGTCGCTAAAATCACGAAAGAACCGTATGTCAATTCCACCTTGTCTTTTGAAACAGAAGAAACAAATGATGTCGACAGAAGGTATGGTTGGGAAAAGGCTCCTCGTTACAGGGGCTTCTTCGGAGAATCATACATTCTTCATACAAGTGATATAGAAGAAGACAGGGCCTATTTGTGGACATCACATGGTTGCCAAATCAATCCGTATCTCTATGCGGGTGTAGGTGTCGGCGTTAATTATTGGTTTGACTCAGATTTTGAAAATTCGGCTTGGAGTGTGCCTGTGTTCGCACATGTAAGAAGCGAATGGCACAAAGCCTTCCGCAAGAACTTTTCTCCTTATGTTGATGCGAAAATAGGATATAGTTTCGCGGATCGTGAAGGCTTCTACTTTGCCCCGCAAATAGGCTGCCATTTCTACTTTGGCCATAGCAAAACCGGTATAAGTGTTGGCGTTGGATACACAATGCAGAATTACAAATACAGGTATTATTATTATGGTCATTATGAGAATGCCAAACTCAATGCCGATGGAGTGGAGTTTACGGTAGCTCTTGACATCTAATTTGTTTAAGCAGCTTCACCAACCTGGCACTAGTTATCAATAAGATAAAGAACCAAAAACAAGAGACTATGAAGAAAATGTTATTGGCACTGATCATGGCCCTGACGAGCATAACCTCGTTTGCCACCGTCAAGATGACGGAGGGGTCTGCAAAATGTCTGAAAGGTCAGCGACAGATAGATGTCGTGTTGGACTTGACCAACACCAAGTATCTGGGATTACGCCCTTTGGACGACTTCCTGTCAAAGGCTACCCGCGCCAAGGGCTGGGAGGATAAGTCGCTGCAAGCTTTCTCCATCTCTTTCAACCAGGTCTCAACCAAATACGGCTTGATGTCTGCTCCCGTGAGCACATCATCCAAGTATGTGCTGTACATCAGCCCCACAAGCGTGGACAAGAAAGGCCGTCTGAAGGGTACTGCCACGCTGAAGGACAGCGAGACATCGGAGAGCGTAGCCACGTTCAGCTTTGCCACGAACGATGGTGACTACGATGACGATATAACCTTCCAGGATCCCTTGAACGAACTTGGCGGGGACATGGCCAAGCTGCTGAAGAAGCAAATAAAGTAAGGAAAGCTAGAACTGGATTTTTTAATCACGCCTAAAGAAAACAGAGTATGAAGAAGATTATGTTTTTGATGTTTGCCGTGCTGATGAGCATCAACGCCATGGCGGCAGACGAGTTGCTGTTTGTGAAGAGCGGCAACGCAAGTGTACTGAAAGAGGCTGCTACCTCTACCTTCGCCGTGGACTACAGCAACGTGAAGATCAACGACCTCACGCTGGAGGGCTATGCCCAGACACGCAAGGACAACGACTTCATGGAGAACTACGTGAAGGACATGGCCAACGGCGGCAAGCAGTTTGCCAAGCGTTTCTCAAGCAAGAGCAAGACATTCAAGTTTGACAACAAGGCCAGTGGCAAATACATAACGACATTCAACATAGAGAGCATGGACATGGGCAACTTCGCCGTGGGCTGGTTCTCATTGAAGAAAGGCCAGGGCGGCATCGGCTTGGCGGGTGACATCGTTGTGAAGGACGCCTCTACCGGCGAGACCGTATTGGTGCTGCGTGTGGACAACGTGAAGGGCCTGATCGACTTCAGCGAGAG
>CAVKWN010000126.1:0-5643 GCA_963660075.1 Lachnospiraceae bacterium | reverse complement strand
AACCCATCTTCTCGGTCAGCTCGCGCCACTCGGCGGTAAACTTCATCACGTTCTCACGGCACTTGTGGTTATAGTCCTCGGTGGATATGTACTTCTCCGAAGCCTTGTTGTCGATATCTTTCTTGGTGATGCCAAGTTCCTTCTCCACGCCCAGCTCCACTGGGAGTCCGTGGGTGTCCCAACCCGCCTTGCGGTGAACCTGAAAGCCCTTCATGGTCTTATAGCGGTTGAAGGTGTCCTTGATGGAACGAGCCAACACGTGGTGAATGCCGGGATGGCCGTTTGCAGATGGAGGTCCCTCAAAGAAGACGAACTCGGGGCAACCCTCACGCTCATCGATGCTCTTGTGGAAGATGTCGTTTTTCTCCCACTCTGCTAAAACCTTTTCGTTTGTCTTGGTAAGGTCAAGACGGTCGTGCTCGGCAAATCTCTTAGCCATAATGATATTTCTTTTTACCTTATTATTTTTATTATTTAGGCGCAAAGTTAGCAAAAAAATAATAGATAATCATTATCTTTGCACTAAAAACATAAAAGTATGGTAATTAAGACAGCAGAATATACCATTTCGTCTCCTACCGTGACAATGTGCCCCAAAGACCAACGCCCCGAGTTTGCGTTCATCGGTCGAAGCAATGTGGGCAAGTCGAGCCTGATAAACATGATTTGCAACCACAAGGGCTTGGCAAAGACATCATCCATGCCAGGCAAGACGTTGCTTATCAACCACTTCATAATCAATCGCGATTGGTACCTTGTAGACTTGCCGGGCTATGGTTATGCCAAGCGTTCCAAGACAGAGCGCGACAAGCTTGACCGCATGATTCGCTCTTACATCCTCCAGCGCGAGGAGCTTGTCAATGTCTTCGTACTCATAGACATTCGCCACGAGCAGCAGAAGATCGACCGTGAGTTTGTCGACTGGCTCGGTGCGAGCAACATACCGTTCTCCATTGTCTTCACCAAGGCCGACAAGCTCACCGTGGGCAAGGCCCGTGCCAACGCCAAGGCGTGGATGGACGCGCTCCTTGACACATGGGAGGCATTGCCGCCTTACTTCATAACCAGCGCCAGCGCGAAGTCGGGGAAGGAAGAAGTGCTCGATTATATCGGACAGATTCTCAAGGACATAGGCCATACTGAAAAATAACACGGGATGACACCATATTTAGACATTCAGGGGTTGACGAAGAGCTTTGGAGCCCAAGTGCTCTTCGACAACATTAACATGTCGGTTGCCGAGGGGCAGAAAGTAGGGCTAATAGCCAAGAACGGCACGGGCAAGTCGACGCTCTTGGAGATTATAGCTGGCAAGGAGGGTCGCGACAGTGGCTCGATAATATTCCACAACGACATAAGGGTGGGATACCTTGAGCAGACACCCGACTTCGACCCAGAGGAGTCGGTATTGGATGCTTGCTTCAACCATAACGGTGACCCGGAGAAAGTGTTGAAGGCCAAGCAGATACTTACCAAGCTCCATATCGATGACCTCTCGCAGCCCATGAAGGAGCTTAGCGGAGGACAGCGCAAGCGCGTGGCTCTTGCCAACGCGCTCATAACCGAGCCCGATTTTCTCATACTCGACGAGCCAACCAATCATCTCGACCTTGAGATGATAGTCTGGCTTGAGAACTACCTCTCTCGCTCTACGCTGACCTTGCTCATGGTCACCCACGACCGTTATTTCCTTGACAACGTGTGCAATGTCATATTGGAACTCGACGACGAGACCATATACACTTACCGTGGCAATTACAGTTATTATCTGGACAAACGTCAGGAGCGCATCGACAACCGTCGCGCCGAGATAGCCCGTGCCAACAACCTTTACCGCAAGGAGCTGGAATGGATGCGTTCCACGCCACAGGCGAGAAGCCATAAGGCACGTTATCGAGAGGACGCGTTCTACGAGCTTGAGCAACGTGCCCACAGGCGCATAGAGGAGAGGCAGGTGAGGCTGAAAGCCAGCAACGTGTATATTGGTTCTAAAATCTTTGAGTGCCAGTATGTGTCGAAGAAGTTCACCGATTCGCAAGGCAACGAGAAGACCATCCTTGACAATTTTTATTATAACTTCGCGCGCTTCGAGAAGATGGGCATCGTTGGCAACAACGGCACGGGTAAGTCTACGTTCATAAAGATGCTCTTGGGCCTCGTGCCATCAGACAGTGGCAAGTTTGATGTGGGCGAGACGGTAAAGTTTGGCTATTTCTCACAAGACGGTCTGAAGTTCGACGAGAGCCAGAAGGTCATCGACATCATTACCGACATAGCCGACTATGTTGACTTGGGCGGAGGTCGCAAGATGACGGCATCGCAGTTTCTCAACTATTTCCTTTTCACGCCTGAGCAACAGCAAAACTTCGTATATAAGCTCAGTGGGGGCGAGCGGCGCAAGCTGTATCTCTGCTCCGTGTTGATGAAGAATCCCAATTTCCTCATCCTCGACGAGCCCACCAACGACCTTGACATCCAGACGCTTCAAGTGCTTGAGGAATACTTGCAGGACTTCCCGGGCTGTGTCATCGTGGTCAGCCACGACCGTTATTTCATGGACAAGGTGGTCGACCACCTTCTGGTCTTTGAGGGCGGCGGCTTGATAAAGGACTTCCCGGGCAATTACACCCAGTATAGGGAATGGAAGTCGCTGAAGTCTGAAAAGGAAGATGTGGCGGCAAAGAAAGTAAAGGCGGTGAAGAAAGACTATCACCACGACACCCGCCGCCGAATGTCGTTCAAGGAAAAACGCGAGTTTGAGCAGCTGTCCAAGGAGATAGAGGCTCTTGGGGCAGAGCAAAGCCAAATAGAGGAGATGCTTTGCAGCGGAACACTATCCGTGGAGGAACTGACGGAGAAGAGCAAGCGTCTGCCTCAGATCAAGGACGAGTTGGACGAAAAGGAAATGAGATGGCTGGAACTCAGCGAGTTGGAATAGCGTGGCTGTTGTTGTGTGTCCTCTTGTCGCTATCGGTAAACGCGGACGCGAAGAGGGTTAGAAAACTCTCGTTGCTCCGTCGTATCCACACCTATGCCACGACCATCGACACCGCCAACATGTCAAACGAGGCTTATTCCTATTCGCGCGCTTTCATCAAGGTAGACAAGCGCAACCCCATTCTCATGCTCGTGCCCACGGCCCGCATCATTGCCAGAGGCAGCAAGCGAGAGTTTCTCACGGAGAGTTTCTCGAAAATACAGATGAGAAACTACAACGACTTCGATACCAGGACTTTGTTGAGGCTTAGCAACGTGCCTGGTTATCGAGGCGTAATGAGCAGTTTCAACAGGTACATGACGCCGACCATATACGATGAGACCATCGTGGGCAAGACCATCCTTTCGCCTTTCCACCCAAACAACTTCAGGTTTTATAAGTATGAAGTGGATGCCGTCACTGACGATGTGGTGAAATTGAGCTTCTCCGGTCGTCGCAAGAATACCCAACTTGTTCATGGCAACGCTGTCGTAGACAACCTGACGGGACGCATCATCAGCTGCAACCTATGGAGCGAATACGACATGGTTAACGCGCTTGTCTCAATGACCATGGGAGACAGGGGCTTCAACTCGCTTTTCCCGAAAGACTGTGAGGGACTGTTGCGTTTCAAGTTTCTCGGCAACAAGGTGTCGGCACATTACGCGTCAAACTATGGCTTGGACAACGCCCTGCTTAGTGACAACTATGACAATGTGAACGCCCCCGCGCTCATGGATAGCGTGCGTCCCAAGGCGCTTCCGGCTCCGGAAAGAAAGATAGTGGACGACATGATGGCAATGGAAGCCGCCAAGGACACTGCCGACACCGTGACCACAAGCAAAAAGCGTGGCAGCTGGATGAAAAGGGTGTTCTGGGACGCGGTGGGAAACAATGTCCTCAACCGCATCAAGATGACTTTCGGGCAAAACAGCCAAGGCTATTTGCGCATAAACCCGGTGCTGAACCCGCTTTACATGAGTTACAGCGACCGACGCGGATTCACCTATAAGTTTGCCATGCACGCCAACTACCAAACAGGCGACGACGCCGAATTGCTAGGCAATTTGCGCTTCGGTTATTCATTCAAGCTCAAGCAGTATTATTTTCGTTTGCCATTGTTCTTTTATATGAGCCGACGAAAAAACAGGTATGTCAAGTTTGAGATAGGCAATGGCAACCGCATAAGCAACAACCTCGTCTACAAGGACATGGAAGAGATCCTGAATCGCTTTGGAGACCATGCCTTGATGAAGACCCCCGACAATTTCAACGAGTTTACCCAAACCGACGCACGACTGGTGTTCAACTTCGACGTCAATAGCTTTATTGGTTTTCAAGTGGGTTCGCTTTACCAGAGGTACAAGGCATTTACCCCAGGCTTCTTCAGTGCCATGGGCAAGCCTACCCATTACAGTGCTTTCGCCCCGGTGTTCGAGGTTCAATATCGTCCGTTAGGGTGGTCTGGACCAATCCTGACCCTTGACTATGACCGTGGCATAACCAATGTGCTGAACTCCAACACCAAGTATGAGCGATTTGAGTTCAACGCGGAATACATCCATCACCTCAACCGCCTGCAATCGTTGCAGATGAGGCTTGGCGCTGGTTACTATTCCCACAAGGGACGTAATACCTACTTCCTTAACTATGAGAACTTTAAGGAAAACAACATCCCCGGGGGCTGGAACGACGACTGGAGCGGAGAGTTTGAGTTGTTGAGAAGCGACAACTACAACACGTCACCTTATTACCTTCGTGGCAACCTCACTTATGAGTCGCCGCTCTTGCTGCTCAGTTGGCTTCCCGTGGTAGGCCACTACATGGAGATGGAGCGCGTCTACGTGTCGTGGCTTGACGCGAGCAAGATGCATCCCTATCTTGAGTTTGGTTATGGCTTCACCACGAGGTTTATCTCAGTCGGCTTGTTCGTAAGCAACGGCAAGGGCAACCGCACGTTCGGATGCAAGTTTGGCTTGGAGCTTTTCAGGCATTGGTAGATTCTATAATATGCATAATTGGAAATGCAGCCAATCGTCCTATGAACAAGGATGGTTGGCTGCATTCTTTATATGCAAGAGTATTGCGATATTATTTCACTGCAATCTTGATAGCTTGGCCACCTATCTTGGCAACGACCAAAGAAGCTGAAGAGACGGCTTGCAATGCCACGCCCTCTATCGCCTTGGTTGCGCCAATCTGCTTGCCGTCAATGGCATAGAAGCGAACCTCCTCGCCATTGTCGAGACCCGAAAGGGTGACTATGCCGTCACGCGATGTGGCCACTATGCCACGAGTCTTGGCCTGGTTGATCTCTATGGACATGGCATCATCATAGGCATAAATATATGAATATTCGCTGCCAAGTGCCTCCTTGTAGTCTTGTAGGTAGGTCTTAGTGACGTAAATAAAGCAGTTTTTGGGCAATTCACAAGACGAAACACCAGAGGGCATTTCGCCATTGAATGTCACTTGCCCAAGTTTTGTGCAATTGTAAAAGCTTCCAATACCCAAGGACGTAACAGAGGAAGGTATCGTGATGCTGGTCAAGCTGGAACAACCTTCAAAGCAACCATTTCCAAATGACTTGACGGAAGACGGAATCGTGATGCTAGTAGATTGTAAAGTCTAAAAGTTGAGTAACGGGTACAAGTGTTTCAGTTTTA
>CAVKWN010000125.1:0-5745 GCA_963660075.1 Lachnospiraceae bacterium | reverse complement strand
AACATTTCTAATCTGTGGGTCCAGGGTTCGAATCCCTGCGGAATCACAAGGAACATATGAGGTTATTGAGGATTTTACATTACGTAAAGTCCTCTTTTTGTTTATATACACTTGATTGTCAAAGAGTTGACAAAATCACAAATGGTTATTATGAGGTATGGCACATATGTCTAACTTCACGGCGCAAAAACGCAAAGACGACAAAACGGGACACAACGATACACCACGGTACAAAAATGTGTGACACTTAGAAATCGTCATCTACTTTAGATATTTTTTCTATCAAGATTTTTGCCAAATCTTTCATCGAATCCGGAATTTTCGGTCCAAATTCTGTAACTGCTTGTTTAAGTTTAACGTAACTTTTAAGTTTCGAACCATCATATTGAGGATAAATATGAATTGTTTCTACATCTACTTCTGTCTTATCGCCTGAATAGATGAGACGAATACTTGGAACCTTTATTGAAATTTGAAACTTTCCGTCTTTTACCTTGACTGTCATAGTGTAGTTGTCATAAACATGCCATTTGTTTCCAAAGATAGCCTTTGCCTCTCCAATATAATACATCCCTTTTGCTATAATAGTTCCTGTATTGGCATCTGAGTAATCTATTGCTCTTTCGCTATTATTAGAAGTTGGCAACGCATCTGAAATTAAAGTGCGTATATTAGTAAATATAGCGTCCTTTGACGCACCTTCAACTGTTATAACTTGTTTCAATTCTAATGACGAATTGTCATTAAACTTAACATCTTGCGCAAAACCATTCAGCATACACATCATGCTGATAAACATAAATACAAAAAGCTTTTTCATTTAGTTAACTTACGGTATTTTTCGATCTGTTTACATTTTCTTCAACCACGGTCCAAAGCGTGCTTTTATCATTTATACAGAGGGAACGTGCGACGCACATTATCGGTGGTTATTTTCGACACGTCTTCCACTGACGTGGCATAGCATTTGGCAAGATTCTCAAGCACAAAACTAACAAAAGCGCTCTCGTTGCGCTTGCCGCGGTTGGGCACGGGAGCCATATAAGGACTGTCGGTCTCAAGCACGATACGGCTCAATGGAGCCACGGCTGGCAAATCCTCTCGCAGGTGACTGCTCTTGAACGTTGAAACTCCACCGACACCAAGCATGAACTTATCGAAACGAAGAAACTCCTCCGCCTCCTTCTGGTTGCCCGTGAAGCAATGGAACACTCCACCGGGAAGGTCTTTCTCGTAATTTCTCAAGATATGCAGGAGTTCGTTTTGAGCTTTTCGGCAATGGATCATCAGCGGCAGGCGCGTCTCCACCGACCACCTCACTTGTTCCTCGAAAGCCTCAAGTTGCTCTTTCTCAAACTCGCGACTCCAATAGAAATCGAGCCCACACTCGCCTATGGCGATATAACGCGGCTGGACAGACGCAATGGAGGCATTGTCGTCCAACGCCTTGCGCATCGTGGCCAACACGTCGCGCCAATCGCCACGCACCTCCTCTGGCTGCAAGCCTATCATGGGGTGGCAATAGCCTGGATATTGGCGGCACACATCCATGACACTCGCCACCGATGAGGCATCAACCCCAGGAAGGAATATGGCGCACACGCCACTATCTCTGGCACGTTGGATCACCAGTGGCAAGTCATCGTTAAACTCTTCTCCATCAAGGTGGGCGTGGGTGTCAATAAACTTATAGTCGGGCATCTGAATCAATATTTTCTTGACATCATTTTCTCGGCATACTGCCTCAACACCGTCTTCTTGCCCTCCTCCACCTTCACGTCGTCGAGATATTTCTTGCTCTGCTCAAAATAGTAGGCTATCTTGTCGAGCGCGAGCTTGTCAACGCCAATCTCATTGTAGAGTCTCGTCACGGCCGCCACCTTCTCCTCGCGGTCAAAAGTCTTAGCCGTAATCCAACGCATCAGTTCCTCACGCTGAGCGTCGTTGGCATGGTTGAAGGCGTTGATGAGCATATAGGTCTTCTTGTTCGACGTGATGTCACCGCCAATGGCCTTGCCAAAGACCTTAGGATCGCCATAAACATCCAGGAAGTCGTCTTGCAACTGGAACGCCAAGCCCACCTGCTCGCCAAACTTATAGAGATTGAGGAGATCTTCATCCGGTGCGCCAGCGAGTGTGGCGCCAATCTTCAAGGCGCAAGCCAAGAGCACGCTCGTCTTCAACCGCACCATCTCTATGTATTCTTCCTCCTTGACATCTGTGCGCTGCTCAAAGTCGATGTCGTATTGCTGTCCCTCGCCAATCTCAAGCGCGGTTTCCGTGAAAATGGCAAGAACGCGAGCCAACTTGTCCTTAGGACACTGCGCCATGCGCTCATAGGCCAACACGAGCATTGAGTCGCCAGAGAGGATGGCCTGATTAGCGTTCCACTTCCTGTGCACTGTCTCATGTCCGCGGCGAAGATCGGCGTTGTCCATGAGGTCGTCGTGCAAAAGCGTATAGTTGTGGTAAGTCTCCAATGCCGTTGCTTGCATGAGAATGCTCTCTGGATCATCCTTGTAAAGCTGATAGGCAAGCAACATGAGCACTGGCCTAATGCGCTTGCCGCCCATGGACAGCACGTAGCGTATAGGGTCGTAAAGAGTTATAGGTTGGCGATTGTAAGGAAGGTTTTCCAAGAAATGGTTGACCTTTGCCAAAAGTTCTTCTGAGCTATACATTATATTAATAGAAATATTATAATACGAAATTAACTGGAATGGCAAACATGGTGCGGCACGTCGCGCCCTTGTCCATGCCTGGTTTCCATCTCGGCATCATCTTTATGACACGCATCGCCTCGTTGTCGAGCAATGGGTCTACCGACTTCACCACCTTTGGCGAGGATATGGAGCCATCCTTGTTCACGATGAACGACACCACCACCTTGCCTTGTATTTTCTGCCGCTGTGCCTGTGGCGGATAACGCAGGTTGCGCGTGAGCCATTTCATGAATTGCACTATTCCGCCCGGGAACTCCGGTATCTGCTCCACCGTGCGCAGCACCGTGGTATCCTTGTCGGCAGCGGTCACTTGCGGCAGCGCCTCCGTCACGTTGGCATCTTTCCGCACGGCCTGCCCCTCCCCTATCACGAGTTTGCTCGTGACCGGCGCTATCTTCGTGGCATTGTCAACGTGCGGAGCCTCCTTGACGTTTTGTGTAATCGCCTTTGAAGCAGGTGCTGACACGGCGGAAACCATGTCGCGCGTGTCTTGCGGTGCCGACTTCATCGTGAGGTCCTCGGCAAGGTCGTCAAACATGGAGTCATCTTCCTCGGCGCTTTGCGGACGTGTGGTATATTCGAAAGCAGCGAAAAGCAGGGACAATGCCAGGATAAGCCCGAGCAAGAACCCTGTAGAACGATGGTTGTCCAAATTGGCTTTACCGCTTTTCTTTATATCCATTCAACAATGATAATAAACTTTATTCTCTACCGTAAAAAAACTTCCTTGCAAAATTACATCTATTCTTGAAGAAAAGCTGCATGAAATGCGTATTATATTGTTTATCAGAACTTTCTCTTGTGCGTCAGAAAGCTTATTGCACGTTTTTTGTATCTTCCCATGCTTGAAAAGCTATTTTATGGCAATGCAGCAACGCACACGATACCATCCTTTTATATCTTTAGAAGATACAGAAAAGTCTGCAAAATTAGGATTAACCGAACGACACACGACTTCTGATTGATTATCCTTACTTGGATATATATCTTTCAGAATAGGCCCGTTTACGGTGTCAAGTACATAAGTATGCCCCCACTCAATAAACATTTGCTCATCTATCTTTTGAAGAAGCACCTTGCTACCATTGGGATATTCAGGCGACATACTATCTCCCGTTACTGCGAGTGCTATATCAACACTCTCAATAGGTGAAAGAATCATTTCGCATGTATGCTTTGCCACTTGTTGCTCGAAACTGTCGGAAAAGTTACCTTGCGACGCAATTGGTAAGACGGGAATATAGTAAGAATTTACGTTACTTGCCATCTTTGGCAACACTCCTTCATTGAGCATATTACCATTACCCGAAGCAAGCCAATCTATATTTATTTCGGGATATGTCTGCTCAATTGTTCTTGCCACTTTTCTGGTTAAGTACTTCGTGTTATAGAAGTGGCTTATGCTCAGCCCGAGGCTTTCTTGGAATCGTACCATAGACATTTTTTTGTACTTGGCGATTTCTTTCGCTCTTTCTGTTAATGTACTCATAATAATATTAAAAAATATATAAATAATAATAGTTATTAATAGTATCTGAAATATTTTTATTAATTTTGCCCCTGTATTAAGAAGCAGATGTATTTCTGTTGCAAATATAAGCAAAATATATTATCTAATATATTAATTAATAGTTAATTATGGTTATTAAGTCACAAAAGGAAAAAGAAAAATTCATCTGTGCCGCTATTGACAAGTATCTTGCAAGCGGCCTTAAGAAGTCAGAAGCGGTAAGGCGAGTGATGTCGGATTTTAACTACGCTACAGAAGCTGCTATTTACAACATTTACAAACGAAACAAAAAAAGGAGGCAAGCATGATTAACGAACCGCCTGATGTAAGGCCAAAAGGACGCTATTCTATTAGCGAGACCGCAAAGATACTACAGATAAGCGTTACAACTGTTTATCGTTATCTTAAAAATGGGGTAATAAAAAATATGATTCGTGCCAACGGAAGAGTAGCTATCACAGGCTCTGAGATTACACGGTTTTGGGGCGGAGAATATCTATAACAAGAAACATATGGAAGAAAAGATCAAGAATGCTATTGATTTCCTTACATCTCTTGGGTATGAAGTTATAGAGCCGCAATCTATAACAGTAACAAACCAAGAATTTGAAAAATGGTGGCAAATCTACAACAAGAAGAGAGGCAAAAGCAAGTGTATGCGCAAGTGGGCGCAAATGCCCAAAAAAGACAGAAAGGCTTGCATCGAAGCAACACCGCGATATGTTGCCTCCATTACGAATAAGGTTTTTCAAAAAGACCCTCTTACATATCTCAATGGAAAGGCATGGGAAGATGAAGTCTACACAGAATTTGGAGAACAGAAAAAATACGATGGAACAATATTTGCAAAAACAGCAGCAGCAGTCTTCAATGCTGATTAATAAGCAACAGATGGTTATGGAAAAGTTTCCTCTTCTTAGCAAGAGGAAAGAACCAATATCTTCTTTGTCAGAATCAACAAAAGATACAACGTCCCTTATTTTGATAGACCGAGAAATTGGAAATGGGTTTTCGTTGAAATGGATAAAAGGTCAACTGCTTGACCTCTTTCGGATATGTGGCGCCGGAAGCATTGTATCGGATTATCAGATTGTCATTATTGCTCGAAGAATAAGGAAAATATATTTTTATCTATCTCTAAGCGAGCTGACATATTTCTTCGAAACTTTCATAAGCGGCTCATACGGCATTCTTTTCGTAGGTAAAACCATAAACCCTCAGAATCTTATGGAAGCTTTGCGAAAGTTTGATGCCGAAAGAATTAACTATTTTACGGAATCACAAATTGAAGATAATAAAGACAAATCAGATAAGAAAGTTAATCAAGCCGTTATTGCCCAAATCTGCAATAGAGCTAAAAAGATTTTCTCTAAACAAACTAATCAACACAAAAATATATAATTATGGAAACTACACAAGTAACAACGCAACAACACACAAAAACATTGGGTGAGCTTATGCACTCGCCAGCCGTCGTAGGCAAACTCAACGAGGTGTGGAGCTCGCCGCAAA
>CAVKWN010000124.1:0-5920 GCA_963660075.1 Lachnospiraceae bacterium | reverse complement strand
TCGTCAGATTGGATAGATTCGTGGTTCATAAACCACCGATGCATTGTGTCGTTTGAGGTTAACCACGAATTTTACTAATCTCACGAATGTTGCCCCCTTGTTTTTTCCACGAAGCACACGAAAATGAAGAGGGCATGATGGGTTGTTATTCATCAGATTCGTGGTTCCTCAAAGCAAAGCGGATTATAATGCTATGTTTATCCGAATTGAACCTCGTGCGTAATCGGCGAAGCCGAAATCTTTAAAATCTTTTTAATCCGTGTGAAAAGAAAACATGGATGGGCACGGTGGTGCATTCGTCAGATTGGATAGATTCGTGGTTCATAAACCACCGATGCATTGTGTCGTTTGAGGTTAACCACGAATTTTACTAATCTCACGAATGTTGCCCCCTTGTTTTTTCCACGAAGCACACGAAAATGAAGAGGGCATGATGGGTTGTTATTCATCAGATTCGTGGTTCCTCAAAGCAAAGCGGATTATAATGCTATGTTTATCCGAATTGAACCTCGTGCGTAATCGGCGAAGCCGAAATCTTTAAAATCTTTTTAATCCGTGTGAAAAGAAAACATGGATGGGCACGGTGGTGCATTCGTCAGATTGGATAGATTCGTGGTTCATAAACCACCGATGCATTGTGTCGTTTGGGGTTAACCACGAATTCAGTTCAAGGCCTGTAAGCGTACACACTGCCAACCCCTGCTGGGTAAAACGGCTTGGAGGGAAAAGATTGACTTTTGCGACAAAAAATCTCGTTAAAGTCAAGAAAAAGTCATAACTTTGCGTTATATTATCTTTTTATGGAAAACAATCATGCTTAAACTCAAACGACAATTCTCCTTGCTGTCGCTTCTCGTCTTGGTGGCGCAGCTTTTTGCCCAAGGGCCCAACGACAGCGGCACTTATTACAAGAATGCCAATGGCCAGAAGGGAAAAGCCTTGAAGACGGCTCTCTTCCAGATTATCAGTGACCACAAGCAGCTTTCTTATGATGCCCTTTGGACAGCTTTTAAGACCACTGACAAGCGAGAGGATGGTAAGGTGTGGGATATGTACTCAGGCACAACCAATTTCACGTTTGGCACTGACCAAGCAGGAAATTATTCTAAGGAGGGTGACGTGTATAATCGTGAGCACTCTTTCCCAAAGAGCTGGTTTAGTAATGCTACGCCGATGTACACCGACCTCGTGCATCTCGTCCCTACCGACGGTTATGTTAATGGCAAACGCAGCAATTATCCATTTGGAGAGACCGATGGCGAAACCTACAAGTCGAACAATGGCTTCAGCAAACTTGGCACTTGTACATACCCAGGCTATACCGGCACAGTGTTTGAGCCAAACGATGAATACAAGGGCGACTTCGCGCGCATCTATTTCTACATGGCCACCTGCTATGAGGACAAGATAGCCAGTTGGAAAAGCGAGATGCTTGATGGCACTAAGTATCCAGCCTACAAGGAGTGGGTGGTGAGCATGTTGCTGAAATGGGCAAAGGAAGACCCGGTGAGCCAAAAGGAAATAGACCGAAACAACGCCGTTTACGGATGCCAGCAAAACCGCAACCCATACGTCGACTATCCAGGCTTGGAGCAGTATGTGTGGGGCGACAAGCAAGACAGCACGTTCTGCTATGACAACTATGACGGCTCGAATCCCAACCCTGACCCAACGCCCGACCCAACGCCTGACCCTGACCCAACCCCCGATCCTGATCCAGACCCGACACCGGGTGACGGCTATGTGTTCTCCAAGGTCACTTCCTCTGAAGACATTGTGGCAGGCGGTTATTACCTCATCGTCTACGAGGGTGGAAAGGTGGCCCTTGCGGAGAAGACCGGAAGCGGCAACGACGTGCGTGGCTATGCCGACGTGACGATAAGCGACTCCAAGATCACCACCACTGTTGGCGAGTCGGGCAAACCCCGCCAGTTGCTGCTTGGTGGCACGGAGGGTGCCTATACTTTCTACGACGCGGTGGACAAGGAATACCTATCGTTGACTTCAGATGGTAATAAGTTGTATAGCAGCACCTCTACTTCAGACGCAACCGCACAGTGGACGGTGACCGTCAGCTCAGGCGTGGCTACAATCAAGAATTGCAAATACACCACACGTGAGATAAGATACAACGCCTCGGCTCCAAGGTTCGCGTGCTACAAGACTGGCAGTCAGCAGGCTGTGTCGCTCTATCGCCGCGTCTCCACCACGGGCATCTCTACGGTCAAGCCCTCGGCTGCCGACGCTTGCGTGGATGTCTACACCCTTTCCGGAGTGATGGTGAGAAAGAACGTCGACTCTTCCACGGCTCTCAAGGGCTTGGCAAAAGGCGTGTATATCGTTGGCGGAAAGAAATATGCGGTAGAGTGATGAAAGGTTTTGTCTCCTTTCGTTTCCTCACAATATGAATAAACAAAGAATGCGGGGCGGCAACCATTTGCCGCCCCGCATTTCATAGATGGGTTTTTATACCAATACCTTTTTATATAATCCAATTCACGCCCGGTCTACTCCTCCGCTATGCTCTTGCGGTATTCGGCTGGGGTCATGCCGAACTTCTTGACGAAAAGGCGGTGGAACGTCTGGCGGATGGGCACGCCGCTCTCGGTGCCGATGGCCTCGATGGTATAGTTTGGCTTCTCCTTCAGCAACTTCGCGGCATACTCCATGCGCATGTCGTTGATAAAGTTGTTGAACGATTGCTTGCAATAGGCAGAGAACAAGGCGTTGACGTTGGCGACGCTCGTGCCCAGCTCGTTTGCCACGTCGGCGCGCTCCAGTTTGGGCCGTGTGAACAACCGGCTCTCTATCAGCATTTTTTCCATCCTCAGAAACTCTTGATGGGCTGGTTGGTCTTCGCCTTTGGCGGCATCGTTGTCATCCTCTTTTGCCATACCTTTCTCATCCAGGTTTTCATAGTATAGCCTCTTGTATGTCAACAAGTCTTTCATGAGAGCCGATGTGGTCTTGTTCTTGGTTTTCAGCTTCTTGTTGGCACGAACTATCAAGATGATGAGGAATATGCCCACGGCGAGCAGCAAAGAGATAGTAAATATTACCGCGTTGCTGGTTCTCAGGATCTTGTTTTGGCGCGTGATGTATTTTTTCAAGACATCCTTGCCCAGTTGCTCCGTCATCCACATGGCGTTCTCCCTCTTTATGCGCATTCCGAGCGAGTCGCTGAGGTCGTAGGCTCGCAACGCGACCCCCACCGCCTCCTTGTAGCGGCCAAGGGCTTGCAGCGTGCGTGCCTTGTTGATCAGTATCACGTGCGCGTAGTTATAGTCCACGGTGTCCTTGCCGTTTCTTTGCCACAAGGCTTCCATCTCGTTCTCTTTCTTCAGTGCTTCTGCATACCGCTTCTTCAGCATGAGGTAAGGCACCAGGAATGTGGCACCCTCTGGCGTCACGGCTGCCCGTGTGCCGCAGAGCTTGTCGTACATGGCATCGCCCATTTCGTGGTTGCCGCTGCCTTCGTAGCCTATGGCGTAGATGGCGTAGAACGTGGCGTTGGTTATGTCGTTCACGCCGTTGATGGTTTCGTGCAAGGTGTTGAGCTTCTGCAGTGCCGCCTCATAGTCGTGTCGGGTCTCAAACAGTTCGGCATACTGCTTCATGTCGAGCAGGATGTTGGCTTTCAGCGCGTAGGCGGTCACGAGGTCATAACAGTTTCCCCACTCTTTCGTCGTACTGCTCTCGCTTTTGAAAATGGCTATCGCCCTGTCGAAACTGTCGATGGCGTGGCGTGAGTCGCCCGTCTCGTCATGGCATTGCCCGAGCGTGATCATCAGCTTCGCCACGAGGTTGCGGTCGTCCTGCTTGTACGCCTCGGCGATGGCCCTGTCCAAGGTCTTCAGGCAGTTGGTGTAGTCGCAGCGGTTGTAGTATACCAGCGCTGCCGTGTGGAGTGCCTCCAGCAGGCGGTCGGTATGCTTTGATATGTTAGGGTCGCGGAGGGCGGCCTCGGTGTAGTCGCCGGCTTTCTTGTAGTCGAGCATGGAGTTGTAGTACACGATGCCGCGCAGGATGTTGATGTCAAGCTCTGGCATCATCTTTTGTTCCTCTGCCTTACGCAGTATTTGCAAGGCTTGTTTAGGTTGCGTCACGCTTATCTTCTTCACATAGTCGTATGTGTATCTGTTGTCAGACGATTGCCCGTTTCGTTGTGCTTCCCCTCTGTTCGAGCAGGCAGTCAAGATGGCCATCATTGCCATGAGCACTATTTGGTCGAGTAGCTTCATAATTCCATGTTTTTGTGCAAAGTTACGCGATTCGTGTCACAAAAAGGCTATTTATCCGTTTTTTTTGTTACAAATCTCCTATTTGTGTCTTTGTTCATGCCTTTTTCTTGTCGCGCCCCTCGTTGTAACATTCAGAATTGTTACAATGTAACAAGCGTTTTGTTGCACGGGTGGCGCAGATGAGGGGGGGGGTAATCGTTTTTTTTCCTAACTTTGCGTTACCTAATTGATAGAACAGAAGCCTAATTGATAAATTTACAAAAACATTAAAGATATGGAAAAGCTATCAAAATTATTATCCAATGGACTAAACGTGGCGAGATGGCTTACCGTGGCAGCATTTTTGGTTGCTGCCACGGTGCTCTCAGCCCAAACCGTAAGCATCAGTCCACAGACAGGTAACGTTATTTCGGCTGCCAGTTACAGCGGCGAGAGCCATCTCACCGGTTTCGGTGGCGTGTGGGTGCACAACCAGTTGCCCATGACGCTCGTCTCCTCCGACAAGTCGGGGCTCACAGACAACGGACTCATGAGCGAGCATGCCAACAACATCCTTGCCTCGGGCAATAACCTCGTATTCGCGTCAGGTGAAGGTTCAAGCGTCATCAATCACATGTCGCTGTCGTTGCCCAAGGGTTATCGCTTCACAAGTTACAAGATTGTGATGGACTATGATACTGAGGGCTCGCAAGCAAGCACGTTCAAAGAGATGGATGCAAATTTCAGCACCAAATACGAGAGTGTTGTCGTGTCAAGCGGCAGTAAGGGCAAGGTCTTGCAGCGCACGTCGATGTCAGACACTGACATGGGCAACATCCTGTATTTCCGTCAGGAGCACTCTGCTGGTATGGCACGCGTCAAGGTAACATCTTTCGTCATCACCTTCGAGTGTACCGACCCCTTCACCGAGGTGCTTACTCCAGGCGTCAGCGCCACCTACGGCACCGACTGTGTGGCTCTGCCCTTCGCCACCCAGCGCGTAGACCTCGGACCAATCACAAAGCAGACGGCATCGAGCGGTTACACCTCTTATAAGTACACCTACACCAATGTGAAGGATCTGCACGCCAACTTCATGCTCTACGACAATAGCGGCGTCACCGCCGGCACAGCCACCGAAGGACAGGTAGGCGACGGACACATCGTCTCGGCAGCCACCCAAGGCGACAAGACCTACATGGGACTTGCCAACGACACCTATTGGCTTGAAGTGCCTACCGACGCCCTCTCGCAGGACGGCACGACGCTCATCCCCGTGGGCTACCGCATCGTGGGTGCGCGGCTCCACTGCGCTGCCAGCGTCTCGTCTTATGCCGCTCCCGCCCTCGGCAATGACATCTATATCATGGACAACAATGGCCGCTACCTCAACGCCTCGCTCAACTATACCACCACACCTGTGGCATGGAAGACCGATACCGACGGACGCGTGTGGACCACATCGGGACGCACAACCTATTATCTGACGCACGATAGAAAATGGAATGATAAATCAACCCGTACATCTGACCTAAAAACGACTACGAAGCAAAGTGATGCCCGCGAATACAAACTCGATGCCCGTGGTCTGTATTGGAACACCGACTACGTAGGCTACTCCACCACCGGCACCGGTACTTACTCCGGCACAACAGCCACCATCACCGGCACCACAACAGTTGCAGGCGAAGCCTCCGCCT
>CAVKWN010000123.1:0-5953 GCA_963660075.1 Lachnospiraceae bacterium | reverse complement strand
TACTCACGTGTACGCTCTTCTGGTCCACCACGTTGAAGCCTTCGCTCGACCAGTTTGTTCCGAACGTCTTGTAGAACTCACGTGCGTAGAGCTCTTCGGCGGGAATCTCCTGCTCTTCTAACGAGCACGAGGCCAGACCGCCAGCCAAAAGGGTCAGGGCCAGAAGTGTTTTGGTGTTTTTTGATTTCATTCTCATTCGTTGATTAGAATTGTATTCGTTTTAGTGGTGGATGTTGTTGTCCGCCACATGTTTTGTTTTAATTATGCGCCCCCTACAGGGGCACGGGGTGTTTTATCATAGTGATAGGGGCAAGCCCCTATCCTATATTATGTCGTCCCTACGGGACTGTGCTTCTATGTTTACCCCTGTAATGGGCGAAGCGTTCAACTATGCCGTGATTATTTGAGCAGATAGTGGATGCGAACCTTCACGCAGCGGTTGAGCTTGGCGTTCAGACCGCGTGTCGATTTGTCTGTGACGGTGCGAATGTTGCCGTTCATTGACCCCACCATGTAGATCTGTGATGCCACGTTCTGCATGCACGGCTTCTGCTTGAGCCAAGATATGACCGTTGCTGCGCGGTTCTGCGAGAGCGCATTGTTGCGGTCGCGTCCCACCTGTGAGGCGTTGTCGCCTGTGTAGTTGTCCTGGCTGGTGGCAAGACCCTCACACTGTATCATGGCGATGGTGCCGTTCTGCAGGATGTCCTTGATGTGAGACACCGTTGCCGTGTCGGTGAACTGTGCTATGTAGCCCTCGTTGTTGTTCATGGCGGCGTAGACATCGGCGAAGCTCACAAGCTCCTCACCCTTCTCGACGTCCATGTTCTGGCGCACGGTGGCCAGACCCTCATGCTGATTAAGGCCAAACGATGTGGTCTCCATGTAGTTGTCGCCGAGCAAGAGCTTCTGTCCCTCCGTCTCCTTGTCGATGCGATACTGCCAGGTGTGCTGTCCGTCGTAGATAGGAGCATAGTAGTAGCCGTGCTGCTGGCGGAAGTTTGCCATGTCGGTGTCCTTGAGGCTGAGCGAGAGCGGCTGCTTAGACATCTCGTAGCCGCGTGGCAGAGAGCCTGTGTCGAACGTGCGGTCGGCTGTCTCCGTGGCGATATCCTCCGTGGTGAGTCCTATTGGCGACTTGCCGTCTGCCAAGCGTGCAGCCACTTGTCCGTTGTTGACATAACGCTTCTGGGTGAAGAGTCCGCCTGCGAGGTAGTCAATGGCGTTGACCTTACTGCCAGCTATTGTCGGAGCGTCGGAGCGTCCAGAGTAGTTGTTAGGGTAGAACACGTAGAAGGTCATGGTGCGGTAGGTGACGTTGGTCTCCTTTGCCTTCACCGTGAGGATGTCTCGCTGGCGATAGTCGCGGCGGTAGATGGCGTCGGTCTTGCGCTTCCAGCCGTTGCTCTTCTTCGTGCCGAGATACCAAGTGAAACCGAGGTCTATGCCGAGGTTGCAATCCCACTTCTCAGCATAGTGGTCAGCCTGACCATATTCGAGGTCGAAGTTTGTCTGATAGAACAATCCGCGCGCTTTGAGGTCGATAGAGAAATTCTTTCGTGGAGTGAAGAAGCGGCTGTATTGCAGTTCGAGGTGACCGCTCCACTCGTTGTCGCTGCCGGAGCTGTGGCCGAAGCCAGTGTGGTGCACGCCGCCTATACCGGCAGCAAACATCACTTGATTCATACGTTTTTTGCTATTTGTCCCCTCATAGCCGAAGAAGAGGCGCGTGAGGTTGAGGATGGCACTTCCACTGATGTCCCACCAGCCCGTCTTCATCTTACGGTAGGGTGTGTTGTCTTTGGTGAGCATCACGTCGCCGTAACCATAATGTCCAGTGAGGTACTCTGTCCAGCCGCGTGAGTTGGAGCTGATGAATTCCAATTTCAGACCGATGCCCGGCGTAAACCATTTACCGACACCGATGCTCCAGTCGGGTGACACGGTTCCCCAAAATCCGCCTGTTTTGCTGTAGTCGCCACGGAAAGAGTGCGCGCCACCCGTAGCGAAGACAAACCAGTTTTTGCCGAAGCGGTTGGTCACAACGCGCATTGGGTCGTACACGGTGTCACTCTGCAACGTTACTTGTGTTGGGGCTGTGTAATCCACAGTGTCGGTGTAGATTACAGGGTAGTCCTTGTACTTGTCGCGCTGGGCGAAGGCACTTGTCAAGGGCAGCATCACCAGCGAGAGTAGTATCAACAAATTTTTCTTCATGATAATTATAACGTACGTAATATTTTATTCTTTCTATGCTTGCAGTTCAATTTTTAAGGAATATCCCTGCCTCATCGTGGAATTATGGATATACACCATTTAAATCATAATACAAAATTACGAATTATTTTAGAAACCTTTAGTGCTTTTATCTTCTAATTTTGATAGTAATCGTTATTTAACACTTCTTTTGCGCAAATTTTGCACACATCGCAATGATTTGTGTTTTCTTATGTCCACAACCTGATCAAGGTTACATTATTTCCTTTAAGATTTTCCGCACATCTTGCCACGTCGCCACCTTGTATTGCGGTTGCGCCTGTAGTGGCACATCGCCGAATCTTTGCGGATGAATATTCTCGCCGTTGTTGAGAAGGCAGACTGTGACCCAACTGAGGCGGTTGGGGGCAATAAAGTCTTTCTTAGGATTGTCGCCCACATAGACGAAACGGTCAGCATCGGGATGCCGTTCCATCACGCGGCGGTAGTTGGCCTCCGACGGTTTCTCGCTGCCTATTTCCTCACTTATAATGATATCATCCTCGGCTATCCATCGGTTGAGTCCCAAGGCTGCTATCTTGTTGCGCTGCTGCACGGAGCGACCGTCGGTGATGAGAGCCATTGTGCAACCTGCCGTTTTCAGCGCATCGAGTGTCTCCCTTACATCCACTTCCAAATGGATGTCGGGGCAGTGGGTGCGGTATATGGCAAGATACTCACTGATGGGTGTCTCTGTTCCAAGTAGATTGTTGAGCCTTTGAAAGGCATAGTCTCCGTCTTCATAGGCTTGCAGCATCACGCTGTACGCCTTGTCTGCCAATAGCTTGTCACCTTGTGCGGCATGGAATGCTATCTCCCGGTAAGCCGACTTCAGGAAATAAATCTCCTTGTAGAGCGTGTCGTCGAGGTCGAAACAGATTATCGTCATCGCTTCCTTACCTTATTATATACCTCTACGGTATTGCGTGCCATCACATCAGACGTAAACTCACCGAGGGCTTTCTCCCGTCCGGCCTTTGCCACTTGCGTGCACAGAGCCTCATCTTCCACCAGTCTTGACAGAATGCCGCTCAGTTGACCGACGTTTCCGTCCTCGAAGATAAAACCACTCTTGCCGTCCTCTATCTGTTCATAAGCCCCTTCAGTGTTGCTGCGCACCGCACAACAACCGCTCAGCATGGCTTCCAAGACCACCAAGCCGAAGCCCTCCTGGTGTGAGGGGAGGGCGAAGATGTCGAATATCTTATAAAACATCTCAGGTGGCTGGTACTGAAACCATGACACCTGCGCTTTCAGTCCGGAATGTTCTATCTCACCATTCAACCAGTCCACCGTTCTGCCGTCTTTTGAACTGCTCAGGAACACGATGTGGACCTGCTCGCGCAGTGCCTGCGGCATCTGGTGCACGGCTGCCAACAATACGTCGTGACCCTTGCGTCGCTCCACGCTGCCCACCAGTCCCACGATGATTTTTCCCTCGGGAATGCCCAGTGTCTTCTTCGTCTCCGCCTTTTCCTCATCGGAGAGGATCGTAGAGAAACGCCGTGACACGCCATGATGTACGATGGTGATGTCCTCGTCACGATAGCCATACAACCGCTTGGCGAAGTCTTTCGTCTCCTTGCTGATGGCTATCAGGTGCGTGGCGTTCTTGTAATAGAAGCACCGCACGAGGTCGGTGACGTGCAAGGTGGACACAAACTTTCGGCGCAACAGCCAAGGAATGAAGGAGAGGTAGGGCGACTGCACATGCAGGACATCGAACCGATACCAGAGCAGATACCAGACGATAGCACATACCGACTTTATTTTCCCTAACATGGAACTATTGTCCGGCAAGGGATAAGGCACAATGGTGGCACCCGTCTTGACGAACTTTTGGTAAAGCATCTCGCTTTCAGGAGCGTCCACACCCTTCGTTTTCCCGACAAGCACCGTCACGTCGTGTCCCAGTGCCACCAATGCCTCACTAAGGTCGAGAGTATGGGTAGTCACTCCCGTCTGGTCGCAACGGGACAAGAGAAGAAGTATTTTCATGTTGCACTATTTTTTCGAACTAATGTGTTTTTCAACGCTTCGCCACAACCTTATTCTTATTTGGTCAATCAGCACTGCAACAGTAAACACGATTAACAGGAACAGGAAGAGGAGCAAAAGATATACCCCCCCGAATAATTATCGTATATCCATACTACAGCCTGCCTGTACCAGCCAAACAAGGCGGCGTGGGTATGCAGAAGGTAAACGGCGAAACAAGAGCCTGCCAGCCAATTGACAAGCCGGCTTTGAAAATGCATTTCTCTGAAACACAGCAACAGGCACAAGGATGCCACAATCACCAATGGATTGTTGTACCATATCAGCCGATCAATCACGTGGAAGTCACATTTCAGTGAGCCTAAGCCTACAATGGTCTGCAATGCCGTGACAACCACATACGCGGTGAGAAAGCTCTTCGCGCTGCCATTGCTCCATGTAGGATGGAAGACTGCCACATAACGAGCCAACAGATAAAGCCCGATAAAAGAAAGAGGCGAGTAGCCTTGCGTGAAATACTCGGCAGATGCAGTCATCCAGCCGAAAAAGGTCTGGATGCCGAAGAAGCCTATCAGCACCCTCGCTTGCGTGCGTCTCGATGCCGTGGCGACATAGGCATTAAGGACTGGCGAAAGGACATACAACAACATATATGCCTTGACAAACCAGTTGAATTCCATCTTGCCGAAAATCGTCTGCAGACTTTCGTCTTGCCACGGCTGAAGGCCACAGGCCCACATTGCTACGTTCGCTCCGACGTAGAAGAACAGACATGTGAACAGGAAGCGGCAGAAGCCCTTTACGTTTGCCCTTATGCCAAACCATCCCGAAATCAAGACAAAGACATCGACGGCAACGATACACGCCATTTCGCACCCGATACGCATCCAGACATTGAGGGCTGATACTGCAATATCGGCAGACGTGGGCTCTCCAAGGGATCTGAAGTTGGCGTGGAGCGCCAACACCATAAACATGGCAATCACCCTTAGGAGTTCAAAATTGGAAAGGCGTTTCGTTTGCATGGACATTCATTTCATATTGAGCGTTAGCCATTCGTCAGATTCGTTATATTCGTGGTTGAGTAAACCACATGATGCGTTTTGTTTTTTAACCACGAATCTTACTAATCTCACGAATAGTCAACGTTTATGGGTCAACATATTGAATTATGCGCCCCTTACAGGGGCTAAGTATGGGATGTTGCCATTGCCAGATAGGGGTGACCCCCTATCCTGTATTATGTCGCACCTGCGGCGCTATAGGTTACACGTTGTTTTGTCATCACCTACGCGGGAAT
This sequence comes from Lachnospiraceae bacterium, assembly GCA_963660075.1. Lineage (GTDB taxonomy): Bacteria > Bacteroidota > Bacteroidia > Bacteroidales > Bacteroidaceae > Prevotella. The sequence continues at coordinate 399 of CAVKWN010000123.1, read as the reverse complement.
GCACTGCACGTTGATTGTTATCACCTATTGGAGGAAAATGCGTTGCACATTATTATGTAGCAATCAACGTAACTTCGCACTGTCTGCCCCTGAAGGGGGCGAATATTATAGCGTAGGGGTTCACCCCTACGTTTTAGGGTCCGCAATATTATATTGCCCCTGTAGGGGGCGCATAATTGAAACAACACGGCAATGCCCTTTACAGACTGTCGAACAACCGCTCCCACATGGGGATGACGTTCTCGGCGGTGTATCGCTGCGAAGTTTCCTGGGCGGCCTTGCCCATTGTGGGTATCTGCTCCTCATGCTCCATCATGCGGCAGAGGGCAAGGGCGAGATTGTTAACTTGTTCTTCGCGCGTCAATCCACGGTACGGCACGAGGATGCCATCGTGCCCGT
>CAVKWN010000122.1:0-6154 GCA_963660075.1 Lachnospiraceae bacterium | reverse complement strand
AGGGCAGTATCATCGAAAGACTGAAGCAGCTCCATCTCGTTCCGCTCTCCATCAGTTATGAGTACGACCCCTGCGACTTCCTCAAGGCTGCGGAATATCAGTTGAAACGAGATGTGGAGGGATGGAAGAAGGGGCCTACCGACGACCTCGTGAGCATGCAGACGGGCATCTTCGGCTATAAGGGACATGTACATTATCAGGTCACTCCTTGCCTCGATGACTATCTCGATAGCCTCGACCCAGAAACGCCTAAGCAGGATATATATAATAAGGTGGCGGCCCACATCGACCAGCAGATACACAGCAACTACATACTTTATCCCGGCAACTATGTGGCGCTCGACCTCTTGGAGGGTACCACGGTTTATACCGATAAGTACACACCTGAAGATAAAGCGAAGTTTGAGGCTTATGTCGCCGGTCAACTTGCCAAAATAGACATCCCGAATAAGGATGAGGCATACTTGCAGGAGCGCATCCTTACGATGTATGCCAATCCATTACGAAATTACCTTGCTGCCCAATAGGCAGCAAGGTAATTTCTTTTTAATGTAAGTCTTGTCCTTAAAGGTTAACCTTGATTCCGGCATTAACTTTCACGCCATAGTATTCCACCTGCATCGTACGGTTTTTCTCGCCTTGATAATAGCGAAGAGGTTGGTTGAGTAGGTTGTTGGCGTTGGCGTACACTGTAAACTTAGTCTTCTTGCCCCAGGTGTAGCTTGCGTTGAGGTCTAGATAGTTCACTTCGTCATAGTAGCGGTCTAGAGCGCGACTGTTGCTCATCTGATCGATGAAGGCTGAAGCGTAGTTGTAGGAGAGGCGCACGTTGATGCCGCTCTTCTCAAAGAAGAGGGATGCGTTGGCAGTGTGCTCAGGCGATCCTGCTACCTTTACGTCATCTCCATCCTTGATGCCTAGACGCTCGTTGAAGTTGCGTGTAGTACTATGGGTATATGTGTAATTGCCATAGAATCCGAGACACTTGAGGGCTGGTGCGATGAAGCCAAAGTCGCGTTGGAATGCCATTTCTGCGCCGAGTACTCGGGCATCGTAGGCGTTGATATTCTGTGTCACAGTAAACTGTTTGTCGGCATTCTCACCTGTCAGGCCAAGGTCGCTGCCCAAATACTTGTTGGATGCCCATTCCACATTGACATTTTTGATGTCTTTGTAGAATACACCTGCGCTGACAAGACCTACACTCTTGAAGTAATGGTCGGCAGAGAGGTCGATATTGATAGCCTTTGCTGGCTTGGTGTTAGGATCGCCGATAGTTGCTTCCTCGTCTGCTATGTTGAAGGTCTTGTTAGCGATGAGTGCCGAGTATTTGGGTCGTGAGATGGTTTTGGTGATGGAGGCTCTCACACTGCCGTCGTCACTGTATTTGTATTTCAGCAAGAGACTGGGCAGGAGGTCGGTGTAGTGACTCTTGATGTCGCCTGTCGGTACCATGGTGGTCTCGCCGTCCTCTGGTACATTCACGTTATAGCCGCTTGTCTTGAGGTCGGTACGTTCCAGTCGCAGACCTGCTGTCAGCGAGAATTTCTTACCTAGCTTTTGGTCGAAACGCAGATAGCCAGCTGTAATCTGTTCGCGAATCTTGTAGTTGCCAGCTTCTTCCTCTAGATTTTCTGTGCCTTTGTAGTTGGCGAAGTTGATATTGCCCAGAGTCTGAATGGTGATGAATGGCGATGCAATGGGATATTGGTTGCCTGGCATGAAACCATTTCTGATTTGTTGAGTTGTCTGTGAACGCCAGTCGCTACCTAGCACTTCCTCTGGGTCGTAGTCGAAGTATGACTTGGTGCGTGTCTTGTCTTTGCTGGTGTATTTGGCACCAAACTTCAGCGTATTGCCATACAGTCCATTCGTGATAGGAAGACTGAAGTTCATTCTTCCTTTCCATTCGTTCTCCACGATGTCCTGATCGGAGTTGCATAGTTCGTCGAGTTGCCAGTGAGAGTCTTCTAGGCTTGGCAGCGACTTGCCGTAGTAAGGTTGGCGACCGCCCACATCTTTAAAATCGGATGCGAAGTCCACATAGTCGGTCTCTTTCTTACCATATATATATTTATAGGAGGCGTATCTTTCATTGGGACGCTCCTCTGTGGCACGCGAATAGCTGGCTGCCCAGTCCATCTTCAGGTTACCGAAGAGATGCTCGCCGTCGAGCGTATAGTCCATGGTTTGCTGCAGTTCGAGTCGGGCGTTCTTGTTGTCAGACGAACCGGCTTTGGTCTGGAGTACGGCATATTGTTTCTTAGCAGCGCTGGAGAGCTTCTTGTATGATACGCGGTAACGGTTCTCCCAGTCACTGCGACGGTTGTATATGCCCTTGAACGAAATTTTGTGGAGTGGACTGAACTTGTAGTCGAGGGCGAGCGAGTAACTTTGACGCTCTCGTGTTACATAGTACTGGCGTACCTGGGCCTCTTTAAGTTGTACCTCACCATTGTCGCCCTCTACGTATTCAAATTCGGCGTTGTCTGATCCTCCTGGGTTATATTGGTAAGAAACGGCTGCCATAACACCCAGTTTGTTGTCAAAGAATCTGTTTCCCCAGGTAGCCCCCAAGTCCCATTGGGGTTTGCCGCTGATCCATGAGTATCCTGAGCCAACATTGAAGTTGAGTACACGATGGCTAGGAGTGTTCTTGGTTACCAAGTTGATTTCGCCACCGATGGCATCGCCATCCATGTCTGATGTCACCACCTTGTTCAATTCGATGGTCTGTATCATGTCTGCTGGGATGAGGTCTAGCTGTACATTACGGGTGTCGCCCTCAGCAGAAGGCATGCGATTGCCGTTGACTGTTACCGAAGTAAGGTCGGCAGATGTTCCTCTTACCTGTCCGAAACGAGCTTCTCCCTGGTCATATTGCACGTTGACACCATTGATGCGCTTGAGTGCATCACCGATGTTGGAGTCTGGGAACTTGCCCACTTGGTCTGCACTTACCACATTGGTAACACCCATGTTTTCCTTTTGCATCTGTAGGGCTTTGCGCTGACCATAGAAGGCTCCGTTTACTACCACTTCCGAGAGCTCAGTACCTTCGCTGAGTTGTATGTTGCGCTCTACGGTGTTGCCAGTGAGTTTGATGACGTATGTCTTTGGTGTGTAACCCACGTACGATACCTTTACCTTGTATGTTCCAGGCTTCAAGTTGGTGAGGGTGTAAAAACCGTTTACGTCACTGGTTACTCCTGTGTGCAGGTCTTCGATGGTGATGCTGGCGCCAGGCAGTACTTGCTGGTCGTTGGCATCGGTGATACGTCCACGGATGCTACCCATCTCCATGGAGTTGTTGTCTGGTGCATCCACAGGGGTTGCTGTAGCGTTTACGGTAGCCAAACCCATTGCCATCATCATGGCCATAGGCTTCAGTCGTTTTGTATTCATAAATAATGGTGGTTGTGTTAACTGAAAATATCTTTTTACTCTTTATTTCTTCTTTACGATTTCGTGCAGTATGTTGCCGTTGTGGTCTACCATACTCATGCGTAGCTGCTTCTTGTCGGCGGTAAAGACAGAGAAACCGTCTTCCGACGAACAGTATATTGTACCTTCCACAGCCTCTACGGGGCGTGCCAGAGATGCCGAACTATTGACTACGTAGTCGATGTCGTCGCCTTTCATCTTGAGATGCTGGAAGCTATGTATGTGCCCGCATGCATAGATGGCTACGTTGTGGTAGCGTTTGAGTATGGGGAGCACGCGCTTCTGCATGTCCAGACGCTCATCGATTGTTTTCTCCGTATAGGCGTAAATTGGGTGGTGTCCCACTACAATGACCCAGTCTTCCTTGGCATTGCGTAGGGTTTCGTCAAGCCATGAGAGCTGTGTGTCCATGTCTTGCTTTACGGCATCTGGATAGGTGGCATTATCCTTGCGATATTTGTCTATCAAGGGAGTAGTGTCTAGGAAAATAAAACGGACGGTTGTGCCCTTTTTCTCGAATGTGCGAGTGTAGTAGCGTGAGGGCATCATCCAGCGGCGGCTTATCTTACTATAGTCGAGTACTGCCTGTGTGTTGCCGCGGTATTCATGGTTGCCACAAACGGGAAACCAGTCTATCATCAAGTCGGGGTGAGAGTAAATCTGTTCATAGTTGGTCATCCACAGAGGGTCGTTGGTTGAGGCTACACCATTGAAGTGGTGTATGTCGCCAATGGCAAGTACGCATTTGGGGTTGACGGTCTCTGCCATTTCTCCCATCAGCTCTGCGATAGGCTTTTGGTCATAATAGCCATTGCGCCCTAGGTCGTTAGCCATGTAAAAGGTAAGTTGCCCTTTCAGTTTACTCCAATCTTCACGGCTGGTGTAGTCTTTCTTTACAAGGTGTGTGGGCTGTACCCTGCATCCCTCTTGTAGTCCTCCTACAGTTTGGGCGTGGATACTTGTAGTTTCTGCAAGGGCAAGCAAACTTGCTAGAAGAGTTACCCTAATGGATTTTTTCCATACAATCTTTGTTTTCATTCCTTTGTTGTGTAATTATGTAATCTGCGTGCAAAGGTAGTGCTTCGGCATGTCGAAAGAGTTACAAAGGTTTGAAAAGAAAGACAATAAGAGTTACAATATGATGAAAATGTTTTTTAGACGAGAAGAAAGTTATGTTCAAAGTCCTTGAACTTATATTCAAAAGCTTTGAACATGTATTCTAAGACTTCGAACATAAGTTCGAAGTCTTAGAATATAGAATTGTATTAGGAGTAGAACCTTTTATATGCGGTTTGGTTGCTATAACCTAGTAATACCATTTATTATTTATACAGTGCTTCAAGCATTCGCTTGATTACCACCTCGGCAGAAATCTCACGGTTGGCCGCCTCGGGGATGACGAGGCTGTTCTTGCTCTCGATCACGTCGTCGGTCACGATGAGGCCGCGGCGAACGGGCAGACAGTGCATGAAGCATCCGTCGTTGGTCCAGCTCATGTGCTCCTCGTCGATGGTCCAACTCATGTCCTTGCTCAGTATCTCGCCATACTGTGCGGGATTCGTTACGCCTGGGCAACTCCAGTTCTTGGCATAAACGAAGTCTGCGCCTTCGAGTGCCTTCTTCTGGTCGTACTCCACCTTCGCATTGCCCACGAACTTAGGATCCAACTCATAACCTTCGGGATGTGTAACCACGAAGTCTACGTCGGCTGCGTTCATCCACTGTGCGAAGGAGTTGGGCACAGCCTGTGGCAAGGCACGGCAATGGGGAGCCCAGGTCAATACCACCTTCGGACGAGCCACCTTCTTGTGCTCCTCGATGGTGATGAGGTCGGCGAATGTCTGGAGAGGGTGAACGGTGGCTGTCTCCATGGCGAACACAGGGCGACCGCTGTATTTCACGAACTGGTTGACGATGGTCTCGGCATAGTCGTAGTCACGGTCTTTCAAACCGGCGAAGCTGCGCACACCGATGAGGTCGCAGAAACTGCCCATCACGGGGATGGCCTCCAAGAGATGCTCGCTCTTGTCGCCGTCCATGATGACGCCACGCTCGGTCTCCAGTTTCCATGCACCGGCGTTCACGTCGAGCACGATGACGTTCATGCCCAGGTTCATCGCTGCCTTTTGGGTGCTGAGACGAGTGCGCAAACTGTTGTTGAAGAATATCATCAGCAAGGTCTTGTTCTTGCCCAACTCTTGATAAGCGAAGCGGTTGGCTTTCACTTCCTGTGCCTCGGCGAGGGCTGCCTTCAGGTCGCCAAGGTCTTCCACATTAAAGAATGTCTTCATTTTGTTATTTCGTTTTTTAATTTATATTTCTTTTTTCCCCTTTTCTTTTGCCCCGGGGTAAATGGGGCAAAGGGGCAAAACACGGACTTGGTATAGTGTTGGTACGGACTTGGTACGGAGGAAAGGTAAACTTGAGGTAAACTTGAGGTAAACCTGAGGTAAACTTGATACGGAGAAAAGCACTTGAATTCTTCACTCTTCACTCTTCGTTCTTCACTCCTCTTATTTCCTCGTTTGTCCATTTCCCGTGATAAGCCACTTGTAGGTGGTAATTTCTTCCAATGCCATGGGGCCTCGGGCTCCGAGCTTCTGGGTACTGATGCCAATCTCGGCTCCCAATCCGAACTGTGCGCCGTCGGTGAAGCTCGTCGGGGCGTTGACATAGACGCAGGCTGCATCCACCATCGCCTGGAATTTCT
>CAVKWN010000121.1:0-6434 GCA_963660075.1 Lachnospiraceae bacterium | reverse complement strand
TCTCCGGTACCGTCGTCGACGAGAACGGTGACCCCGTAGTGGGAGCGGCGGTAAGAGTCGACGGCACCAAGACTGGCACCGCGACCGACGTGGATGGACACTTTTCCATCTCAGCGCCAGCTAATTCGAAGCTCAAGGTGAGCTACCTCGGCATGAAGGAGCAAACCGTGAAGGCTGGACAAAACGTGAAAGTGGTATTGACCTCCGACGACGAGACCCTGGACGAGGTTATTGTGACCGGTTATGGTAACTTCAAGAAGTCGTCGTTCACGGGTGCAGCGGCTTCCATGTCGACAGCCAAGTTGAGCGACGTGCCATCACTCTCGGTCGAGGACAAGCTTTCAGGTAACATCCCGGGTGTTTCCATTTCTTCTTTCTCAGGTCAGCCTGGTGCCGTGAACTACATCCAGATTCGTGGTATGGGTTCTATCAACGCCGGCAACGACCCATTGATCGTGATCGATGGCACGCCTATGACTTCTGGCAACTTGAGCGGTTTCAACGATGGTAAAACCGGCAACGGTTACAACGGCTCTGGTACCAACGCGCTTTCCACATTGAACAGCAACGACATTGAGTCTATCACCGTCATCAAGGATGCCGCAGCAGCTTCATTGTATGGCTCGCGTGCTGCCAACGGCGTGATTGTCATCACGACAAAGAGCGGTAGCGCCGGCAAGACCCAGGTGGACTTCCGCAGCGACTGGGGTTTCTCCAACATGGCAATCAACTATCGCCCCACATTGGACGGTGACTCCCGTCGCGCCTTGATTTATCAGGGCTTGAAAAACTATGCTTGGGACAACGTGGATGGAACTACCGATGCTTCTGCCACGGCTTTTGCCGACAAGTATATTGACGATTATGCGTCAAAGCCAGCCAACGGTTGGTCCAACTGGCGCGACGTGCTCTTCCAGAACGGTTCCAACCAGAACTACGAGGCAAGCGTGACGGGCGGCAACGACAAGACAAAATTCTACGGTTCCTTGTCTTATGCCAAGCAGGAAGGTATTGTCCAGCAGTCTGGCTTGGAGCGCATGACCGGCAACTTCAATGTCAGCCATACTTTCGGCAGGTTCAAATTGGATGCCAGCTCATTGTTATCGTCCATGCATCAGAACTCGGCCTTTGATGGTGGCGCATCATACGCAGGCGCCATTGCCAACGCCGTGTGGTTCGTAGGCCCATCCAATCCTATTTACAATGAGGACGGTTCTTTGACAACTAATACTGGCAGTCCCTATAATAAGCACATCAATGCCTTATATGAAAACCAACACCAGTATGACAGGACCAACACAACGCGTTCTTACAGCACTCTGGCTCTCGAATGGAGAATTTGGGACAACTTGAAACTCCGCGAGAAGGTTGCTTACGACTATATCAACTCTACCGAGAGCGTGCTTTGGGATAAGCTCAGTAATAACGGCAAGAACTCTGGTGGCATCATGCAGCGCACTTGGAACGAGTGGACAACCTTGAACACCCAGACCCAGTTGTCGTACGTGAAGAGCTTTGGCGCACACAATTTCGACGCATTGCTTGGCTTTGAGACTGAGGCCTGGCACAACAACAGCGCGTATGCCGCAGGTACCGATTACCCAGGCGACCTGTATGAATTCGCCAATGCTGGTGACACTTCCATGGAAAGCTACCAGTATGATTCGAAGATGACTTCTTTCTTAGGACGTCTCAACTACAACTACAACGACTTGTATTACCTTGGCTTGAGTTACCGTCGTGACGGAAGCTCACGCATGGCCCGCGAGAACCGTTGGGGTTCTTTCTGGTCAGTGTCTGGCGCATGGCGTTTTGGCGCGGAGAAGTTTGTGGAGCCTATCAAGAATGTGTTGAGCGACGGTAAGCTCCGTGTGTCATACGGCGTGAACGGTACACTCCCTTCAAGCTTGTATAGCTACATGAACCTCTACAAGTATGGCGAGTACTACAATGGCAGCAATGGTATGGGTATCGTAGGCGTGGCCAACAAGAACTTGAAGTGGGAGCAGAACAAGGCTTGGAACTTCGGTCTTGACCTGACATTCATAAACCGCATCTCGGTCACATTGGACTACTATGTTCGCAATACCTCCAACCTGATCATGGATCGTCCCATCTCGCAGGTTCCTGGCTACTATGACGCTTCCTCATACGACTCAACGGTAGCCCAGAACGTGGGTTCCATGCGCAACCAAGGTGTCGAGGTGACAATTTCTTCCACCAACATCCAGAAGAAGGATTTTCTGTGGACAACATCATTGAACTTTGGCCACAACTCCAACAAGGTGACAGAGCTGACCGGTGAGGATGACCAGATTATCAGTGGCGCCATGATCCATCAGGTGGGCAAGCCTTACTATTCTTACTACATGTATGAGTATGCAGGCGTGGACCCCGAGACCGGTCTTGAGAGCTATTATATCAATGATGGCACAGAGAACGCTCGCAAGACAACTACCGATGTCTCCGAGGCCAACAAGACCATCGTAAGCCATCACGAGCCTAAGTTGGAGGGTGGTCTGTCTAACTTCATCAAGTGGAAGTTTATCGACTTCAACTTCACCTTGACTTATAAGTTGGGCGGCGACTCTTACGACTATGCCACATGGTTGCACGACAATGGCAGTTATTATGCACTTTATGGCGCTATACCTTCTTACTACAAACTGGAAGACATGTGGCAGAAGAAAGGCGACGTTGCCAAACTGCCAAAGTTCCAGGTGGAATATGGAAAGAGGATACTGTCGTCTCGCTGGTTAATGCCTAACGATTATCTCCGCTTGAAGAACCTCACTTTGGGCTTCTCTGCTCCAAAGGAGTGGATCAGCAAGCTCGGTTTGAGCAAGGCTCGTTTGTATTTCTCAGCCAACAACCTGTTGACCTGGAAGTCGGAGAACCTCTATGTTGACCCCGAGACTCCTGTTGACGGCTTGTGCACATTCGAGATGCCAGCCTTGAGAACTTACACATTCGGTATCGAGCTTAGTTTCTAATTTATAAAAAGGACGATATATACTATGAAAGTATTAAAATCAATATATAAGGCGATAGGCTGCGCTATCTTGGCAGCCAGCCTCTCGTCTTGCGTAAACAATTGGTTGGACGTGGTTCCTTCTGATGGTGCTGACGCAGACGAGGCTTTGACCAACAGTTCAGACCTTAACGCCGCCAGAACCGGTATGTACAAGGCCCTGAAAGGAACAAGCAGCTTTGTAGACTACTATGGACAGCAGTTCTTTGTCTATGGTGACGTTCATGCTGGTGATGACTATCAGTACAACTGGGTGAGCGGCTCAGGCCGTTCCAGCTTCCACTACACCATGACATACGAGACTTCCTCGGAATTCACATCCAGCAATGTGGCGTGGAGATCTCCATACATCACCATAGGCCGTGCCAACCGCATTATCGCCGCGGCAGAAGGCGGTAAGCTGACTGATGCCGCTGATGCAAAGGAGACCATCGCCCAGTATGAGGCTGAGGCAAAGGTGCTTCGTGCGCTTGCCCATTTCGACTTGGTTCGCATTTATGGCAAGCCATATACAGAAGACCAGGGCGCCTCTCTCGGCGTGCCATTGGTGACAGAGGTGTTGGAATCTGACGCGAAACCAGCTCGCAGCACCGTGAAGGAAGTGTACGACCAAGTGGTTAAGGACTTGACAGAGGCTATCAACTCTGGTGCCCTTGAAACAGAGAAAGACCCTGGCTACGTTACGGTTTGGGGAGCGAAGGCCATACTTTCCCGTGTCTACTTGAACATGGGCGATTATGCCGACGCGTTGTCTACGGCTGAGGATGTTATCAAGAACTCAGACGCGTCGTTGTGGACCATTAATGAATATTACAAGGCATGGGACGCCTCGACTCCTAATGAGAACGAGTTCTTGTTCCGTCTCAACGTTACGGGTTCTACCGACAACAACGACTTGAACGGTATCGGTAACCTCCAGCAGCGTGATGGCTACGGGGATATGGTCGCCACCAAGAAGTTTGTTGAGATGCTGACATCTGACCCTAACGATGTTCGCAACAGCGTGTTTATTGCCGCAGACGCATCACGGAAAGATGAGTATGCTAAATTCGGCACTAACAAGGTTTACCTGAACAAGCTCCGTGGTCAGAACGATAACTTGCGTAACGTCACTATCATCCCTATCATCCGTCTCTCAGAGATTTACTTGACGGCAGCCGAGTGTGCCTTCCGCACCAACAACAAGGCAAAGGCCGTGGAGTACTTGAACGACTTGGTAAAGAACCGTACCACGACAGAGGCTTCCTTGGCAACAGAGGCTAATATCACTCTCGACCGCATCTTGATTGAGCGCCGCAAGGAGCTGATCGGCGAGGGCCAGCGCTACTTCGACGCATTGCGTAACAACGAGACCATCACTCGTTATACCAGTGAGGACGACAAGGGTTGGCATCAGACGCTGAGCAAGCAAGCCCAGTCGTTCAACCGCGATTACTATAAGGCCATAGCAGCCATCCCACAGGCTGAGATCAACGCGAATCCCAACATCAAGCAGAACGAGGGTTACGGTGAGTAATCATCAAACGGGAAACCAATTATAAGCAAAAACGGGGAATGCCACTAATGCCATTCCCCATAAAACAGTAAAAGGCGAGGTGAGCATCTAAGCTCACCTCGCCTTTTTTTGTTTATGGCTTATGATTACAGAATCTTGTGATACAAGGCTATGATGCCCTCCTTGGTTACCTCACGTGGATTTCTTGGTGTGCAAACGTCGGCGCGTTCGCTTTCTCGGCTTGCAGCAATGACTACAAGGTGGGCGACCTTGACAGAGAGAACAACGTGAAGTAACCTTGACGACTCAAGAAAGATAAAGCACTCTTTTGCATAAAAACATTTGCCTATATGCCAATTTCTTAGTAACTTCGAAGCGGATAAGAAAACTTCGCCAAGAGAACACACCATATTGACATGAAATACCCCATAGGCATACAGAACTTTGAGAGTCTCCGTAACGACGGTTATGTTTATGTTGACAAGACGGCATTGATATACCGTTTGGTTAACGAGGGACGTTATTATTTCTTGAGCCGCCCAAGGCGGTTCGGCAAGAGCTTGCTCATTTCCACCCTGGAAGCATATCTCTCGGGCAAGAAAGAGCTGTTCAAGGGACTTGCCATAGAGCAGCTAGAGAAAGACTGGACGGAATACTTGATATTCCATCTCGACTTGAACGTGGGTGAATACCAATCGAAAGAGTCGCTCTACGAGAAGCTCGATGCCTTCCTTACGCCCTTGGAGGAGCAATATGGCACGTTGCCATCGCTCCACGAGGCTGGGCAACGGTTCGAGTATGTGATCCGCCAAGCCTATAAGAAGACGGGCAAGCGAATTGTGATCTTGGTGGACGAGTACGACAAGCCGCTGCTGGCGACCATTGCCCATCCCGAATTGCAAGACAGTTTCCGTACAACCTTGAAAGCCTTCTACGGCGTGTTGAAATCGATGGACGGATGCATTAAGTTCGCCTTGCTTACAGGCGTGACGAAGTTTGGCAAGGTGAGCGTGTTCTCCGACTTGAACAACCTCATTGACTTATCGATGGATGAGCGGTACCAAACTATATGTGGTATAACAGAAGATGAAATCTGTCAATATTTCGAAGAACCAATTCAGGAGCTTGCCAAGCGACAAGGCAAAAGCTATGAAGCCACGTTAGAGCACTTGAAGGAAGAATATGACGGCTATAATTTCGTGGAATATGGTGTTGGCGTATTCAATCCATTCAGTTTGTTGAATACTCTCAGCAAGCAGAAATTCGGCCGCTACTGGTTTGAGACAGGCACGCCATCTTATCTCGTGGAGGTGATGAAGCAGGACAACTATCGCTTGCCAGACCTGACACGGGAACAGGTCACGGGCGACTTCCTCAACAGCATTGACTCTATGTCGAAGAACCCTATACCCCTTATTTACCAGAGCGGCTATCTCACGATAAAGTCATATGACAATCGCTTCGGTTTCTACACATTGGGATTTCCCAACAAGGAGGTGGAGGAAGGATTCGCCAATCTTAAGAGGTGCATAGAAGAATGGAAAAAAGAAGATTGATATGATGAAGATGCAAAGGAGACCATCACTCGTTATACCAGTAAGGCCGACAAGGGTTTGCATCAGACGCTGAGCAAGCAGGCCCAGTCGTTCAACCGCGATTACTATAAGGCCATAGCCGCCATCCCACAGGATGAGATCAACGCGAATCCCAACATCAAGCAGAACGAGGGTTACGGTGAGTAATCTCAGTTAGAACAAGGAAAATATTTTTAATCAACAATATAGAGTGCCATGAGTGGCATTTTCTATAAATCTCTCGGGAGAGGTAGGCTATGAAGCTCGCCTCGCCTTTTTGTTGTTTATGCGTTGGAAAACAAATCGTCGAGGGTAACAACCTTTGGGAAGTCTC
>CAVKWN010000120.1:0-6465 GCA_963660075.1 Lachnospiraceae bacterium | reverse complement strand
TTCACACGGATTCAAAAGATTTTAAAGATGTCGGCTTCGCCGATTACGCATACCATGCAATTCGACAACTTTCCTTTTCTTCTTTACTCTGCTTGATAACCTACGTGTTTCGCCATTCGGGACGCGGACGAGGCCTAACCATCCCTACCCGCCCCTGCCAAACGGACCCGTTCGGAATAGCAGTGGAAAGGCGATGAGATAGCGCTTAAAGGCGACACGATTCAATTGAAATCGTGTCGCCTTTAAGTGGGAAGCCGAAACCGTGTAAAAAAAAGGGTAGTCGGCTATGTAGTTTAAAGGTTGCCCTTATAATATTCGTTTTGTTGGCTTGCCATGTTCGGGTTGGCGTTTATCTCATCCTGAGGAATGGGAAGCACTATGCCTCCAAAGGTACGGTCAATGATCTTGGCGCGGTGAGACACTGGCACACCACGGAAGTCGTCGTTATACTCTATCTTTCGATTCATGCGCATCATGTCGAAGAAACGCTGTCCCTCACCGAAGAGTTCCTTGCTACGCTCGTCAAGAATCATGTCATCGTTGACCGTGGCAGCCGTGGCCGGGGCGAGCTTAGTCGCACGACAGCGTATGGCGTTGAGACAGTCGGCAGCCTTTGTCGCGTCACCGGTATGCAACGCAGCCTCAGCCGCTATAAGATAGATCTCGGAGAGTCGCATCACCTTGATGTTGACAGCCGTTGCCGACTCCTTACCGTCACCACTCATGTCAAGACCGCCCATATACTTATAGCAAGAGCCCTTGCGCTCCGTCTTGGTGTCGATCCAATACTCGTCGTTGTCCATCACGCCCCATCGCACATCCGTGGCATCCTCTGCCAAACGATTGAGGAAGTAGTCGCTGGCAACGAACCATCCCATGGCATTCTTCTTTTGCGCATAGCGCATATAATAGTAGCCAAGCGAAGACTGCTGCAAGTCGCTCTGCGTGTCGATGCCAATCTCGAATATCGACTCTGAACCATACTCCCTACCCCACGACTCGCACCACTGCGCCGGAGAGTAGAGTTGGAACTTGCCGCTGCCCATCACTTCCTCAGCCGCCGTCAAGGCCTTGGCATAGTTTTCCATATAGAGATAAACCTTGGCTTGCAGAGCCACATTGCCCCAATAATCGAGATAACCATTGTGCAGACTCTTGTCGGAAGCCATCAGTTCCTGTCCCGACTGGAGGTCTTTTACAATTTGCGTATACACCTCATCCACCGTCGCGCGTTCAGGCTGCGCGCTCGCGTCGAGCGTCTCGAGCACGAGAGGCACTCCATACGACTGCTTGTCGTAGTTGTAGGGCTTGCCGTAGAGCCTCACGAGGTCGAAATAGAACAGAGCCCTCAGCGAGAGAGCCTCACCCTTGTAGTAGTCGAAGTCCTTGCCACTGCCCCCTGCCTGCAACTTTTCTATGTTCTCCAGGAGGTTGTTCACCTGCATTACACAATCGTATATCGTGGACCAGAATCCGGAGTAGGTGCCGCTCGTGGGCGTGTGGTTGAACGTGTAGAGCGCGTCGTTGCCTCGCCCGTTCTCGTAGAGCGTGAGGTCACCGCCCTTGGCGTCGCCATATAGCAGGAAGTTGCGCCCGTAGTAAGCCGACGACGACATCTCGTACATCATTCCGTTGATGGCGACCTGCGCGTCGTTTGTCGTGGCAATGGCATTGTCGGCATTAGCCGAGTTTGTAGGCTCGCGGTCGAGGAAGTCATCGCAAGAGGTGAGAGCCGCCAAGGCCATTATCATCATCACAATGGTACTTTTGTATATTTTCATTTCCATGTCCTGTTTTTGTCCTTACAAAAGATTTTTTCGCATAATCGTTGCATTGCTCCGCAACTGGCATCAGATAGTTATCTCCACTCCGAAGATGAATGTCTTTCCTATAGGTGTCTCCCATCCGCGAGTGCTATAGCTGTTGACCTCCGGGTCAGCGTCCTTATACTTTGAGAACGTGAGCAGGTTCTGGGCGTTGAAATACACCCTCAGGTTGGAGAGCCAAACGTGGCTGATCAATGACTTGGGGAACGTATAAGCCAACGACAGGGTCTTGAGCCTGAGGAATGTGGCATCGTGCAGATGGCGCGAGCTGAACTGCATGGCATCGGTGAGGTCGCTGCCCGAAAGGGCTGGCTCCGAGGCGTCGGTGTGGGTTGGAGTCCACATATTCTCATAATAGTTCTCAGAGCGAATACGTTCCCAGTAGTAACCGTCGTCTGCCACATCCTTATATGCGCCATCATAGAGCTTTCCGCCGAGCTTGTAGATGAAGTTCAGCCCCAGTTCGATGCCCTTGAAGCTGACATTGGTTGAGAATCCACCGCTCACGTCGGGAATGCCGTCGCCTATTATGGTGAGGTTGGCGTTGTCGTAGTCGTAGGTCGCCCCACGTCCATTGAACTCGAAGTCGCCTGCCTTAGGATCTTTTTCGTTGTTGACATAGTAGACGCTCTTGCCGTTTTTGGGGTCCACTCCCGCCCATTCATATCCATAGAATGCCAAGGTGGACTGTCCCTCGCGGTAGATGTATTGGGCACGGCTGTCGTCGCCAGTGGGGTCATACCAGATGATGTCGTCGCCACGGTACAGTTTCTTCACCTTCGACTTGATGAACGATGCGTTGACGGCCGCCGACCACTGCAGCTTGTCGTTCTTGATGATATCTCCAGAGAGTTCCACCTCGATGCCGTGGTTGTTGATGCGACCGATGTTTTTCAGCACAGAGTTGAATCCCGTCACCATCGACACTGGCACGTCTTGCAACAGGTTCTTAGAGTCGCGGTTGAAATATTCCACCGTACCTCTGAGCCTTGAGCCGAGGAATGCGAAGTCGAGCCCTACATTAGTGTTGTAGTTGGTCTCCCACGTCAAGTTCTTGTTGCTGAGCGAAGAAATCAGTCCCGCAGGCTCACCCATGTACTTGCTCGAATACGACATGAGGTTCATGTAGGCATAGTTTGACGAGGGCAGCGTGCCGTTGACACCGTAGGAGGCACGCAACTTCAGGTCATTGACCCACTCCACGCTCTCAAGCCACTTTTCCTTGCCTATCCTCCACGCGCCGGATACCGACCAGAAGTTGCCCCAGCGGTTGTCGGGACTGAGCTTCGAGGAACCGTCGCGACGGAACGAAGCCGACGCAAAATAGCGTTCGTCGTAGTTATAGTCTACCTTGGAGAGTACCGACACCATGGAGTTACCCCACTGATAGCCTGCCGACTTCTGCACACCCGCCGTGGAGACGGTGTGAAGCGTGCTGGTGGGCAGGTTCTCACCCGAGGCACGGGTGAAGTCGGTGTTGTTTTTCTCTGCCTCGAATCCGGCAAGCACCCCAAGGGAATGAGCTCCGAAAAGCTTGTTGTAGGAAGCCGTCGTCGACGACACCGTCTTCTCGTAAGTTGTGCGCATCTCGTTCACCTCGCCGTTTGTCGCCGCTCCACTGTAGTGGTTGGCACTATAATACACGTGGTCGCGCACGTTGGTGTTGTCGTAAGAGAATATGGAGCGCAAGTCAAGCCCTGGCAGCAGGTGGAGCGTGAGTGTCTCAATGGCAGACACGCGAGTGTCTATCGACTTGTTTTCCCACTCGTTGCTATAATAGAGTCCGTTGTAGGCGTAGGAGCCGTAGCGCGCCGTCCAGTCTTCACCAGTCTTGTAGTCGGTAGGCCAATAGAGTCCCCACAGCAGGTTGCGCGTCTGCATGAAATAGTTGCCGCCAGTGTTGCGCGTGTCGTTGTAGCCAGTCTTTGATATTCTTGCAATGCTCACGTTGCTGGCAAACTCTATGTGCTTGCCTATCTTCTGCGAGAGGTTGACGCGTCCCGACACTCGCTTGAAGTCGTTGACCCACAACCGCCCGTTGTCCTTGGTATACGACAGCGAGGTGTAGTAGTTGGTCTTGTCGGTTGCTCCACTCACAGATATGTCATCGGTCTGATATACTCCGGTACGGAAATAAGCATTGTCCCAATCGTAGTATTGTCCTGCCCGTCCTGAGCCGTCGTAATCGCCTATCTCCACACTCTCGTATGCTCCCGTGCCACTGGTTGAGAACGAGTAGCCGTGCTTGTTGAACTTCTTGTTGAGCTGCTTCAGCGCATAGGCGTTGGCGTCAGCGTCCGAAGAGCCGTTCTCGGTCTTGTATGCGTGGAAAATGGTGTAGAGCATGTCCACCTGATGTTGCGTGGAGGCCGTTTCATAGTTGCCGGTTGCCCACGAAGGCGTGAAACCTATCGACGACTTCACGGTGACCTTCGGCCTGCCCTCCTTGCCTCGCTTGGTGGTGATAAGTATCACGCCGTTGGCGGCACGCGAGCCGTAGAGCGACGATGCCGCCGCGTCTTTCATCACCGAGATCGACTCTATGTCATCGGGGTTGAGCGTATTCATGATGTTGTTGGTGGTATAGGTATAACCCGACATCTGGCCCACGTCGCCATCCATCACCGGCACGCCGTCTACGACATAGAGCGGTGAGCTGCCGGCGTTCATCGAGCCAATGCCGCGTATCTGCAATGTAGGCGCGGAGCCTGCCTGACCAGAACTGCTCGTCACCTGGAGACCTGCCACCTTACCCGTGAGCGCGCTCTCGAAGCTTGTCACCGGCTGGTCGGCTATGTCCTTGGCACCTACTATCGACGCGGAGCCTGCGTAGCTGCTCTTCTTCGCCGTGCCGTATGCCACAACGATGACATCGTTGAGCTGGCGGCTCTCCTCTGAGAGCACAATCTTCAGGTTCGGCTTTATTGCCGCCACCTTGGGTTGCATGCCGAGATAGGTCACCTTAAGCTGCGTGGCCTTCAAGGGGATGTCGTTGAACGAGAACTTGCCGTCGACATCGGTCACGGTGCCCACTTTCGTGCCAACCACCATGACGGAGGCTCCCACGACAGGCTCACCGTCTTCTGATGTCACGGTGCCAATGATCTTTCTGTTTTGCGCGGTCGCCATCAGTGTGCTGAAAACGGCGACGAGTAGTAGCGAAACAAGCTTTCTTACCATAGGAAGTCAGTGTTTTTGAGAAACAAATATCAAACCAGACTAACGTCTTATGGCAAAGTTAGCAAAAATATACCAAACAGGGTAAAATAATGTCAAAACAACGTCTTTTTGCTTTATTTAATTGATTTATGATAACTTTTTGCAAAATCACGCATGGTCGTTTCGCGCAAAACGGTACTAAGCGTTGCATAAGAAAATGATGCGGGCGAGCCACAAGGCCCGCCCGCAAAGCATCGTATTTGAAAGAGTTGGGATTACCAGATCGACATGTCTTGCTGGTAACCTGCCCAATTGGATCCCACGTTTTGTATGTTGTCGGCATCTTCAATTTCATCGTCCCAGATGTTGCTGCCCGGGTTGGGCTTGTGTGGTTTGGCATCTGCCCAAGGATCTTGCGATCCGGCAAGCATAGATGTTTCTGTTCCGATGTTCACCACTTCGATAGTGGGGATTATATATTTGCGCTTCTTCATGGTATTAGCTTTTAATGTTGGGCGTGTGTTGTAATCACACGCCATATTAAACTTCAAGTTTAGACGGTTAGCAATTACGAGTTTGCCTTAGCGAACCACGACCTTCGTTCCGTTGACGATATAGATGCCGCCAGGCAGAGCCACCGAGTGGGAGTCTCCAGCCTTCAGGTTGGTTACATCAATGGTCTGTCCGCTGACGTTGCGCACCTTTACGCTGATGTCCTTGTTGGCCTTCACGGTCAGTTGTCCTCCGCTGATGGAGTACTGGAAGCCGGTGTCGGCTGTGTTGTCGGTCAGGGTGTCGATGCCAGTGGTACTTGACCCAGGCTCAAGCGAGATGCCGATGAAGCGCACAGCCGAGCTGAGTCCCACCACGTTGTAGTAGCCACGGAACGGCATGACGTAGACGTTGCTGAAACGGTTGTCGAGATTGAGCGAAGAGGCGAAGAGGCTCTGGTTGAAGTAGAAGATGCCGTCGCCCTTTGGCACGCTCACTCCGCAGAATGAGGCGCGAGCGGTGAGTGTTGCGGCTGTGCCACCCACGGTAGCATTGGCAGTCTCGCCGGTGACGAGCGGATTGTCGGCAGTGACGGGCGTCTTGACGATGGTCGATCCCTTCTGGCGCACGGTGAAGACCATCTTCGAGGCGTCGCCGCTGGCCTGTGCCTTGTCTATGCCCACGAGGTATGGAGCGTTGGCATCGGTAGCCACGGCTGAGGTGAGGGGCGAGAAGTGTCCGTCTACCTTATAGTCGTAACTGTTGGCCATTGTCATGTTGTCGAGCGCGTTGTTCTCGTTCATCTTATAGAAGGTGAAGGCGCAATGGTCGTCATCGTTGGCATACTGTCCGTTGGCATCAACCGCCACGGTGAACGGCAATGCGAGCGAGAGCCATTGGGCATCAGTGTGGTCAAGGGTAACCAGGCGTGTATAGCGCACCTCGTTGGCGGCGTTGACACGGATGTCGAACGGAGCGAAGAAGGGCT
>CAVKWN010000119.1:0-6495 GCA_963660075.1 Lachnospiraceae bacterium | reverse complement strand
AGGGGCGGGCCCTGTGCCCGTCCGCAACCCGGATGGCAATCCATTTTTCCTTTTCACACGGATTCAAATAAAATTTTGCCCGAAGCCTTGAAATGAGACTTCGGGCATGTTTTTTAACAAATTAATTCCTGTTAATCAACTATATTAGGTTCTGGATACTTTTCCTTGGCTCCTTGAACCATTTAATGTCGAAATGACAACGGCGCATAGACTATGCCTCCTCGCCGTAAGTCTAGCTTCCATTTAAATTTTCAAGGCCTTGCGTGTTTGCTTGTAGAGATACTGATAATGTGCCTTGTCGGTGCTGCCATTGGCCTTTGACCGCATCAGGTTGTTGATGCGTTGCAGCATGCTGAGCAGATACATTGGGCGCTCGTCGATGTCGACGATTCCGTAACCGTACAACGTGCTGTGCTGTGTGGGTCCGAAACCTATGTTCTGAAGTGAGACTCCACAACCCGTATCTACCGACTCGGAAAGCATACCTGTGCCCTCGGCATTTTCATCTTGCCCGTTGGCCAAGCCCATGGAGATAATGGACTTGCCTGACGAACCATCCACGCCTTTGATGACAGCATCCACGACACCACGTTGTATCTTGCGCTCCGTTTCGGTAATAGCCTTGCCTTTGAGCGTAGACTGGAACACTTGGCTGTAAAGGTCGTCCGTATATTGCTTCATGGTGTATGCCTTGCTACCCTTCTCCAAATGCGAAGCCATAGTGACTTTTTCCAGGGCTTTGCCCGTAAGGAGCTTGTACAAGTCAGCTAATTGTACGGATATGCCAGAGCGCACGCCGAACTTCTTTGTCACCGGCACGTTGTCTATCCATTGGCAATTGCGCAACTCGCTCATCACCCATGCCAAAGCCTCGCGCTGTTTCTTTGCGGGCACCACCTCAGCGGGATTGCCTTTCGTGCCGTCCTTTACACGCGTAAGCTTGATGCCGCCGATAAGGTTGGCAGCGTTGGTGAGATAGCGCAGGTATTGGTTTCCTACCTCTTTGTATAGTTCTTTCCTGCGGGTAATCTCGCCTTTTTCCCCACTCCATTCGTCGAGGTGGTTGGCAATGAGCTTAAGGTTCTCAACGCCGTATTTGCCGGCCCTCACGGGGTCGTCGCTCAAGTCCTCGGCCAAGGATGTTGGATCCCAAATGTCTGACATCTGTTGCGCGCCATATCGGTAAATCGGGTCGCTGGCCTTGGCATCGATCCATTGTTCAGCGATTTCCGACTCTTTCCACATGTCGTTGGCCTCGGGTATTGGCTGGTAGAGCCAGCGTATGGCAAAGTAGTCGTACGCCCCAAGTTCTGGCGGAGTCAGGCTCACGCCCTTGTCTTGTGGCTGGGCGACATAGTTGAATCGGGCGTAGTCCATGATGGACGGTGTCGTGCCGTATTTGCGTGTGAAAGAGGCGGAGCGAAGCGAGTCGACAGAATAAGCCGACGAGGCTCCCATGTTGTGCATCAAGCCGAGCGTGTGACCAATCTCATGCGCCACGGCATACTCTATCGACTCGTCCATAATGTCCTTCGGCATTTTCGCTGTTCGCACGCGAGGGTCGACCTGTGCCGTCTGCACGAAACGCCATTTGTTGATGAGTTTCACGAGGTCGTTGTAGACGATGACCGACGCGTTGATTATCTCGCCCGTCGTGGGGTCTACCCAGCTCGGTCCCATGGCATTTTCAGCGTTGTCTGGGCTATAGCGTATGCAAGAATACTTTAGGTTGTCGGGGTCGAATGTGGAGTCGTTTGCGGGGAAGTCGCGCACCTGCATGACATCTTTTAGACCTATGGCCTCAAAGGCCTTGTTCCACCTCAACACCGCTTTCTTTATAGGCTCGCGCCATGACTGTGGGAAGGCATTGTCGACATACCATACGATGGGCTTTTTCACGGTGGTGAGCTTGCCCGCCTTCCACGTTGCCATGTCGGTTGGCTCTATGCGCCAGTGATTGGCGAAAAGCAATTCGGGAAAACCGTCGGTCTTGTCGGTCACCTCAATCTTCGGCATGGCCACCATACCAGAAGAGAAACCGTTTGTGGAGAAGACGCCGAGGCGCGCGTCCTGTATGCGCGGACGCATCTTCTCTTCAGGCAACAGCAGAAAAGAAACGACAGAAGTAAGAGTTATGTCACCCATGGGCATGGATCCCATGAATTGCATTGACGACTTCACCTTTTGCGTCATCTCTATCGACGCGTTGTCGTCGAACGCCTTAATCAGATCGTAAGACACATCGTCTTCCTTCGCCTCCAGTTTGAAACCACGTATTGACTGGCCTTTCGGCCCGAAGTCTTTCATCATCTTCGTAATGTTCACCACCACGGCCGAGGAGTCTTTGTTGTAAGCTTCTACGGTGAATTTCTGGTATAGTTCGGGCGTGAAATTCTCCTTCATAGCCGTTTCCAGCCCTGGATCATCGCTGTGAAGCACAGCCTTGGTATTAGGCACGTTGAACAGAAGGGCAGAATCCTTTATCTGTGCAAGGATGAGCTTTGGCGCCTGAAGCTTGTAGCCCACGTTTGCCATGCGACCAAAGCTCGATGCCGAAACAGTGCTGCCGATGAGAAACTCTCGGTTGAGATATTTCAAGGGGTACTCCATGTAGAGCGTATTCCCCTTCTTGTACAACGAAACGAAATTGCCCTTGGCTTTCACTATGTCGGACTTGCCGAGAAGCTTGTCGTACTTGTTCACAGGCTTTGGCTTAGTGGCTGTCACCTCTGTCTTTGCCTTTTTGCTCTTCTTCTTGCCAAAAGGCCAAATGGTGGTCGATGATGCCGGCGCAAGTATTAACAGCGACAAGGTCATCACACCTAACCTTCTGATGGATAATGTTCTCATAAACGATGTTTTCATGTAAAACCCTATTTTTATTATTGTTTATTTTTCAAGTCCACTTTCTTTCCTTCTATGTACAAAGCGTCGACATCCTTAAGTGCTGATAGCGATTCCAGCGGATTGCCACGCAGCAACAGCATGTCGGCCCAAGCACCCTTTCGGATTATGCCCCTCTTGCCTTGCTGCCCTACGGTTTCGGCTCCCGTCACCGTGGCGGCCCGAAGCACGTCGGCATTAGTCAGCCCGCACGAATCGTGAAGCAGCCGTAGCTCGTCGGGATAGATGCTGTAGCTGTCTATAAGGTCGGAACCTGCGTCTATTTTCAGACCTTTGCGATAAGCTTCCTTGGTAATGTTGAAACTAACCGCCGATTGCGATGCCACAACCGTAGGGTCGAAGATTGCGCCACGTCTTTTCATCTCGGTAAACACCAAGTCGCGCCGCGTCTGCTCCTGCTTGCTGTTCCAATGTTGGCTGTAGTCGGCCTTGAAATAATTTTTCATACCCGCCATCAGGTAAGCGTGAGACATAACATCCTCGCCAGCCTTGGCAACGTCAAACGGTGTCGACGGCAATGCCTCTGCGTGCCCCCATGCTTGCAAACCGTGGCTGTGACAAACCTTGATGATGCGCTGCAGCAAGTCGGGTGCGAGGTCGGTGTAGAGTTTCAGCCCCGTACAGCCATAACGCTTGGCTTCAACCACCATGCTGTCTATTTGTCGGTCGCTCACATTGTAAGCCACGCTCATGTTCCAAGGCGCATCTGGCGTTGGCCATCCATGAGTCTCTTGGCGAGGCGAGTGGCGGAAATAGCGCGGCCCGGCCCAGAAAGAGGAATAATATATCATTGGCCCCACTGCCTTGCCGCTGTCGCGTCGAGCAAGGTAAGCTTTCACGGTGCGTTCGTCGCCGCCGCAGTCGCGTATGGTTGTTACGCCTTGGCTCATATAGGATTGCAACAGCTCGTCAAGCCATCCCATGCGTCCACTGTCGCCTGGATGCCCGTGAGCGTCGATGAGCCCCGGCATGAGGTAAGGACGATTGGAGGCTTCGGTGTTCGTCCGGTGACGCTTAACGCTCGAAACGACACCTTTCCTGACTTTAACCGTGGTGTGAGGTTGCACTACCCCAAGCTCGGTGTCCACGAGGTTTACATCCTTTATAATAAGGTCGGGCCTGAAACCGCATGAACCCAGCACAAAAACAACTGAGGCAATCGTGAGCGACACCACCAGTTTGGCATGATTGCGCATTGTCATAGGTTCAAAAGCCTGTTGATTTCTTCTTTAATCTTTCCTCTTCTCAATCCCTTGGCGGCAATGTTGCCTTTCTGGTCAATGACAAGGATGCTTGGAATGTGGCTTATACCGAAATCGCGTCTTGTGAGCGAAGCCTTCCAACCTGCATTGTCCCACAGGCTAAGCCACGGAAAAGCCTCCTCTCTATTGGCCTTCAGCCAGTCTTTCTCCTTGTCGTCAAGCGAAATGCTAATGAAGCGCACGTCCTTGCCTTCAAAGTCCTTGACAAATTGCTTCATAAAGCGCATCTCTTCGCGGCAAGGCCCGCACCATGAAGCCCAGAAGTCTATTACGACCACCTTTCCCTTATATTCGCCGTCAACAAGGTTTTTAAGCCAAACCTTTGTGCTGTCGGTCCTCAATAATTGTGCGTTAGGGCAAGGTTGGCCAACGTATGTGGCGTAAAGCCGGTCTGTTTCCAACTTCAAGGCTTGCCCCCACCGGCTCTGCTTAGCTTCTCCTTTAAGAAGTTGATAAAGCGAATCGGCGCATTCATAACGGTCGTCGGTGTTGAGACGTGCGATATAAGCCGGGAAGATATTGTCTGGATGACGGGCAACGAAATTGCGCGTAAAAGCTATTGTGGCCTTGTCAAGGTCTAAGAGACGAAGTGTCAGGCTATCGGCCTTGGCTATCTCATTTCTGTCTTTTGCAATATGATAATCACGGCTTATTGCCAGTTTCTCTTTTTCTATCGACCGCTTCAGCTCGCGATAATACTCCATATAAAGATCGTTGGCAAGGGAGCCTCTGACGCATTCATTCCTCAGAGAGTCTGCATTACCACTTATGGTTATGTCCGGCCTGTCGATAAGGCATGTGACAGACTTATCGCCAACGGCAATGGTAAACTCGCCTGGAGCCATGGCTTTGCCGTGAAGGACGAAATTCCCGTCAACCACAGCGGAAGAATCTATTGGCGCACCGTCGAAATATCCGTTGTAAAGGTATGCCAGACCTTTGTCTATGCCCGTAAGGTTGCCATTAACGGTGAAGCTGAATGAAGACTTGGCCATTGCAAGAGCCTTTTCCACATAGCCTTCCAACTCGTCGAAATGTATCTTGTCAAAAAGATAGCGACCATTTGGGCTAAGCACTATATAAAAAGGTATACCGGGTATATTGTAGTCTGCGGCAAACGAAGGGCTTTGGATAAGATTTGTCAATTCACCTGCCTTGAGCTTGTCAAGACCTTTCAACCACACTTCTTTGTTGCGGTCTTGAGAAATTGTGACAAACTCAATGTCGTCTCTCCCAGCATATTTCTTCGCCAAAGCCAAATAGTCGGGCAATCGTTGTAAGCACCCACGACACCACGTTGCCCAAACGTCAGCTACGAAAATCTTTCCGCGGTACTCAGCCAATGTGTGTGTCTTGCCCTTTGAGTCGGTCATGGAGAAGTTGGCGGCAGGCATGCCCGGTGAAATGCGCTCGGCATCGAAAAACTTGCGCATGAGTTTGGTCTTTTCGTCACAAGCCGGCATCTTTTCAGCGAAGAGAGGACGGATGCGCCTCAAGGCCGGCGTGTAACCGTCGTATAGAAACACGACGTTGAGACTGGTAAAATAGCGTTTCATGGCTTCGTTGTTGCCCGAAAGCAACAGCGTGCGATATTTCTGGTACTCGTAATCAAACTTGGTCGGAACCCCAAGTAACATACTTTCCGTCGCTCCTGCGCAAAGGTTCTTGACGAAAAAGTACTGGTCTACAATAAGACTGTAAGCCGACGAAGACACCACGTTGGGCGCGTAGATGTCAAATGAAGACAGCCACTTGTCAATTTCGCCCTTGTGGGTAACAGGCTTCTCTATAAGAGAACGTTTGTAAGGCAGGCTGTAGAAAACGTTGACTTGTCTGAGCTGCTCCATGTCATTGGCAAGGGAAGCTTCTGGATCGCCGCCCTTGGCTGCAATATTCTCTCTTATCTTCGCCCCTTCTTTCAGGATTTCGTCTATGGTGTCAGTGCTGGCAACTTTGAATTGTCGCCACTTCATATCCACTGCTTTCTCCATTTCCCCTTTTTTTTGAGCCATAAGAAGGCTGGGAGCGGTCATCAAAAGGGCGATGACAACTCCGCAAATGAACTTTTTCATAAGATTTCTTAGAACTTTTATTTAATTGTCTGTTGTCGTTATTTCAGGGCCATTGTGTATGGCCGTAAGGTCGATGCTATACTTATCTTTCATGTACTGCACCACGATATCGAGTTTACCTCGCAGGAACGGATAGGTGGCGCGTGGGTAATGCTGCTCCACCTCTTCTTCGGTGTAGTACATTCCGAGATGTATGTATTGGAAGAAATTGGCCAATCGCGTGGGCGGTTTTTTTGAATTGCATGCATAAAAATAAC
>CAVKWN010000118.1:0-6523 GCA_963660075.1 Lachnospiraceae bacterium | reverse complement strand
GACAACACCCGACTGACCACCGTGGCCATGCACCCGCGCTACCGCAACTGGGAGACCGACTCCCTGCCGTGCGACCTCGCCGTAGAAACGGAGGTGAACTCATACAACTACCGCTACATGTACTTCCCCGGCGACAGCAAACGCTTCCCCAACAAGATGTTCTACCAGAGCGAGGCTTCCACGGCTGCCATGGGACCGAACTACTTCGAGATGAACCTCGACAAGACCATCGGACTGGCCTACTGGGGTGCCATCGACTACCTCGGAGAGAGCCTCGGGTGGCCTACAAAGGGATGGAACCAAGGCGTGTTCGACATCTCACTGCAACCGAAGCCGGACGCTTACTTCATGAAGAGCTTCTTCTCAGATGCACCCACGGTACACATCGGCGTGATAGAGAATGCACAGGGCACCACGATGTGGAACGACGTGAACGTCTCTGTAGGAAAGATTTCGGAAAACTGGAACCGCAAGGACGGCAGCAAGGTTTCTCTCTACACCTACACCAACGGCGACGAGGTGGAACTGCTGCTCAACGGCAAGAGCCTTGGCGTGAAGAAGAACTCCACCGACCCGAAGCAGCGCAACCGCATCAAGTGGGACGACATAGAATATCAGCCCGGCACCCTCGTTGCCGTGGCACGCAAGAACGGCAAGGAGATAGCACGCCACCAGTTGGAAACCACTGGCGAGGCTGTAAGACTGCAGCTCGTTCCCGACGCTGAGACATGGAAGGCAGACGGAAAAGACCTTATGCACGTCCGCGTCTACGCCGTAGACAAGAAGGGCAGAAGGGTCTTCGTGGCTCCAGGGGAGAAGCTGAAGTTCAGCGTCACGGGCGAAGCGTCCATCGTTGCCGTGGACAACGGCGACATACAGTCAGCCGAACTGGCCATAGGAAGCAAGCAGCTTGCCTCGGAAGCAGAGCGCAGCCTCTACGCCGGCTCAGCCCTCGTCATTCTGCGCGCAAACGACAAGGCCGGCAAAGTGACGCTCAGCGTATCGTCAGACAAGTACAAGACTGCCTGCGCTAAGCTGCAGACTAAACTTTGATTGACACCACCGGGAACTGAAACGGCACCGTGTTTGAGAAAACATGCAAGAATGATTTTAAATATTTCTTAACTAATCAGCATCCTATCGTTATCGATTATTTTTTATAACTTTGTAAAGAAATAGTGGTTAACCAAAAACTCATTGAAACACACCTATTTTCGCTTATTGACAAGACAATATACTATTCGATTAAACATCTCATAAGAATATGCTTAAAACCATAACAGTCAAAAAGATCTTCTCCGCGATTCTCCTCGCGGGAACGTCGCTCGGCGCGCACGCCGGCACCTATACCCAGTATGTGAACACCGCCATAGGCACGGGCGGACATGGCCACGTGTTCTACGGTGCCAACGTGCCCTTCGGCCTCGTGCAGCTCGGCCCGACGATGGTCACGCGCGGTTGGGACTGGTGCTCGGGCTACCACATCAGCGACAACATCATCATAGGCTTCGGCCACACCCACCTCAGTGGCACCGGCATCGGCGACCTCGGTGACGTGGCTCTTCTGCCCGTGGTGAGCGACAGCGAGAGGCAGACCACCATCAACCGCGACACGGAGAAATGCGTGCCGGGCTTCTACACCGTGACGACCGGCGACGGCGTGAAGGTGGAGCTCACCGCCACACCCCACGCGGGCCTTCACCGCTACACCTTCCCCAACGGCAGCACGCCTCAGCTCAGGCTCGACCTCAAGCAGGGCATAGGATGGGACAAGGTGAGCGATTGCCACTTCACGCAAATCACCCCAACAGCCATCACCGGATACCGCTATTCCAAAGGCTGGGCGAAGGACCAGCGCATTTATTTCTACGCCGAGCTCAACCGCCCCGTGCAGATGACCAGGCAGGAGGGCGACTCCGTGGCATACATGCGCGCCGCCGACAACAACGGCCAGGCCATCATGGCACGCGTGGGCATCTCCGCCACGTCGATAGACGCGGCAAAAGCCAACCTCAACAAGGAACTGACCTCTTGGAACCTTGAGCAGGTGAAGGAGCAGGCCGACAAGAAATGGGACAACGAGCTGGGACGCGTGCGCATAGAGACTGCCAACGCCAACGACCGCACCATCTTCTACACCGCCCTCTACCACACCATGACGGCCCCATCGGAGATAAGCGACGCCAACGCCGCCACGGGCAAGCGATACACCACGTTCTCGCTTTGGGACACCTATCGCGCACAGATGCCTCTCTTCACGCTTATCCACCGCGACCGCTGCGCCGACGTCGGCAACACCTTCATGAGCATCTTCGCCAAGCAGGGCAAGCTGCCGGTGTGGCACCTGTGGGACAACGAGACCGACTGCATGGTGGGCAACCCTGGCGTGCCAGTGCTTGCCGACCTCGTGCTCAAGGGGCTCTACACCAACAAGGAGGAGGCTTTCACCGCAATGAAGGCATCGCAACTGCTCGATGAGCGCGGACTGAAGCAGCTCCGCGAGTACGGATACATACCTTTCGACAAGGACACCACAAACGAGACCGTGGCTAAGGGACTGGAATATGCCCTCGCCGACTGGAGCACAGCGCAGGTGGCACTGATGCTGGGCAAGACAGAAGACTACAACTATTTCATCAACCGCAGCAAGAGCTACGCCAAGTATTTCGACAAGAGGGTCAACTTCATGCGTGGCATAGACAGCAAGGGCAACTTCCGCGAGAATTTCAACCCGTTCCATTCAGTTCACCGTTTCGACGACTTCACCGAGGGCAACGCATGGCAATACACATGGCTCGTGCCCCACGACGTGCATGGACTCGTGAACCTGTTTGGCAGCGAGAAGGCTTTCACCAAGAAGCTCGACTCCCTCTTCGTGGTCAAGGGTGACCTCGGCGCCGAAGCGTCGCCAGACATCAGCGGCCTCATCGGCCAATACGCCCACGGCAACGAGCCAAGCCACCACGTGCTCTACATGTACAACTATGTCGGCCAGCCCTACAAGGCAGCCCCTCTGCTGCGCCAGGTGTTCCGCGAGATGTACTTCAACGCTCCCGACGGTCTCAGCGGCAACGAGGACGTGGGCCAG
Organism: Lachnospiraceae bacterium; assembly: GCA_963660075.1. Lineage (GTDB taxonomy): Bacteria > Bacteroidota > Bacteroidia > Bacteroidales > Bacteroidaceae > Prevotella. The sequence goes on along the minus strand of CAVKWN010000118.1, from coordinate 3,435 downwards.
ATGTCAGCATGGTATGTCATCTCAGCTTGCGGCCTCTACCAAGTCGAGCCTGCCGGCGGCAAGTTCATCATCGGCTCGCCACTGTTCCAGAAGGCTGAGCTGAACGTGGGCGACGGCAAGACGTTCACCGTAGTGGCAAAGAACAACAGCGACAAGAACATCTACGTGCAGCGCGCCACGCTCAACGGCAAGCCACTGACAAAGAGCTACATCTCCTACGACGACATAGTAAGCGGCGGCACCCTCGAACTCGTGATGGGTCCGAAGCCCTCAAAGTGGGGCACGGCAAAGGCAGACCGTCCTTGACGATCGCACTATTCATCGCACACGGATCGTAAATTTTCACACGGATTAAAAAGATTTTAAAGATTTCGGCTCCACCGATTACACATACGACATACCCGCAACGAAGCATCCTCCGCGTAGCCGCTTGCGGCGTAGCAATCTTTTAAATCTTTTAAATCCGTGCGAGAGAAATCCGCAAGAAAAATTTGAATCAATAAACAAGACTCTATATTTTAATGAATAAATACTTAACAGCACTGTTCGCGTCGCTGCTCGCCCTGCCGGCAATGTCGGTGGAGAATCCCGTGGAATATGTCAACCCGCTGGTAGGCTCAGCGTCGTCGTACGCCTTGTCCACGGGCAACACCTATCCTGCGGTGGCGATGCCCTGGGGCATGAACTTCTGGACACCGCAGACCGGCAAGATGGGCGACGGATGGACCTACACCTACGACGCCCACAAGCTGCGCGGCCTGAAACAGACCCACCAGCCCAGCCCGTGGATCAACGACTATGGCCAGTTCTCGCTCATGGCCACTGTGGGCAAGCCCGTCTTCGACGAGACGGCACGCGCCTCGTGGTTCTCACACATGGGCGAGACCGTGACACCTTATTATTATAATGTGTATCTCGCCGACTACGACATCAAGGCGGAGATGGCGCCCACGGAGCGCGCCTGCCTGTTCAGCTTCACCATGCCAGCCACCGACAGCGCCAACATCGTGGTTGACGCCTTCGACAAGGGCTCGGCAATAAGGGTGGACGCGGCGCGCCATTGCGTCACGGGCTACAGCGTGCGCAACAGCGGCGGCGTGCCCGACAACTTCCGCGACTATTTCGTCGTGACGTTCGACAAGCCGTTCACCGTGAGCTATGAGAACCACGGCGAGCACAGCGGCGCCATAGTGACGTTCCGCTGCAAGCGTGGCGAGAAGGTCACGGCGCGTGTCGCCTCGTCGTTCATCAGCGAGGAGCAGGCGTGGCAAAACCTCAAGGAGGTGGAAGGCAAGAGCCTTGAGACCGTGAAGGCCGAAGCCAAGAAGCGCTGGAACGAGGTGCTCGGACGCTTGGAGGTCAACGACGACAACACCGACCACCTGCGCACGTTCTACTCATGCCTCTACCGCTCAACGCTCTTCCCGCGCAAGTTCTACGAGATCACCGCCAAGGGCGACACCGTGCACTACAGCCCCTACAACGGCAAGGTGCTGCCAGGCACCATGTTCACCGACACGGGCTTCTGGGACACCTTCCGCAGCCTCTTCCCCTTGGTCAACCTCGTGTATCCATCCGTGGCGTCGGAGATGCAGCAAGGTCTCGTCAACGCCTACAAGGAGAGCGGCTTCCTGCCGGAGTGGGCAAGTCCAGGCCACCGCGACTGCATGGTAGGCAACAACTCGGCGAGCATCGTGGCTGACGCATGGATAAAGGGCATACGCGGCTACGACATAGAGACCCTTTGGGAAGCCGTGACCCACGGAGCCCACGCCAGCCACCCCACCGTGGGATCAACGGGAAGGAAAGGCTGGAAATACTACGACAAGCTCGGCTACGTGCCATGCGACGTGGGCATCAACGAGAGCGCGGCGCGCACGCTGGAGTATGCCTACGACGACTGGTGCATCTACCAGCTCGGCAAGGCGTTGGGGAAGAAAAACAAGGAGACGGAGCCTTACTATAAGCGCAGTTTCAACTACCGCAACGTCTTCTCAAAGGAAGACAACCTCATGCGCGGCCGCAAGAAGAACGGCTCGTGGGAGACACCGTTCAACCCGTTCAAGTGGGGCGGCGTGTTCACCGAGGGCAACGCCTGGCACTACACGTGGTCGGTATTCCAGCGCCCGGAGGACCTCATACAGCTCATGGGCGGTGAAAGCAAGTTCAACGCCATGATGGACTCCGTGTTCAACCTCCCGCCCGTCTTCGACGACAGCTACTACGGGCAGGTGATACACGAGATTCGCGAGATGCAGGTCATGAACATGGGCAACTACGCCCACGGCAACCAGCCCATACAGCACATGATATACCTCTACGACTGGAGCAACCAGCCACGCAAGGCGCAACACTGGGTGCGCGAGGTGATGGACCGCCTCTACAAGCCCACACCCGACGGCTATTGCGGCGACGAGGACAACGGCCAGACCTCGGCATGGTATGTCTTCTCAGCCATGGGATTCTATCCCGTGTGCCCGGGCAGCACCGACTACGCCATCGGCACGCCTTATTTCAAGCAGGTGAAGCTGCACCTGGAGAACGGCAAGACGACAGTCATCAACTGCGACACGCCAACCAAGCGTTTCATCAAGGCGAAGAGCGTGGACGGACAGGCGCTCACGACAAACTTCCTCAGCCACGACACGCTGACAGGCGGAAGCCGCATCGACTTCACGATGGAATAATGTATATGAGATAAAGTAATAAACCCACAAACTTGCAAACCAAAACAAACACTATGAGAAAAACCGTTTTAGTTTCCCTTTTCATGATGTGCCTCACAGCCGTGAGCGCCACCGAGAAGGCCAACTTTGCCAAGGTGGTGCCAGCACCCGACAAAATCAACTATAACCCCAAGGGCGGCGACTTCACCCTGTCGGCATCCACGGTAATCAACTACACCGAGGGCAACGCCGACATGGAGCGCAACGCCGCGTTCCTCGCCCAATACGTGAAAGACATGACCAAGCTGGAACTTGGCAAGCAAGCCGTAAAGGGTAAGGCAAAGACAGGCATAAGCCTCGTGCTCAACGCCAAGGCGAAACTCGCTCCTGAAGCCTACGAAATCGTGGTTGACAAGCGTGGCGTAACCGTCACCGGCACCACGGCGGCTGGCGTGTTCTATGGCGTGCAGGCACTCCGCAAGGCTCTGCCCGTGCTCGAGACCGCCGAGAGCGTTGATCTGCCCGGCGCCAAGGTGGAGGCTGCGCCTCGCTTCGCCTATCGCGGCATGATGCTCGACTGCGCGCGCCACTTCTTCCCCGCGAAGTTCGTGAAGAAATATATCGACCTCATTGCCCTGCACAGCATGAACCGTCTCCACTGGCACATCTCCGATGACCAGGGCTGGCGTTTCAACGTGCCCGGCTACCCACGCCTCGCTGAGGTTGGTTCCAAGCGCGCACAGACCGTGACAGGCCACAACAGCGAGCT
>CAVKWN010000117.1:0-6761 GCA_963660075.1 Lachnospiraceae bacterium | reverse complement strand
TATCTTTATCCATAATCAGTTACTTGTTTATTAGGATGTAAAGGTACAAAAATACTTGAAGCGCACAAACATGAAAATATTTAAAAGGCAATCCATGAATGATCAATAAGTTGCGGAATACAAGTTGATAAATTGTGTGTACATCAAATTGGACAGCCTATTTACAAATTGAAAGATCATCGGGCGTTTCGCGCCTTTCCTTCCATCTGAACGGAAGCTTTTTCAAACTTTTACCCTATGATATTTGCACGATTGCTTGCAAATCGTAAGTTGGAAAAGCCGGAAAAACGGATTTTTGAGCGGTCTGGAAGGGCGGAAAAAAAGACGAAACAGTTAAAAAAGTATCGAAAAATTAATATTTGCTTTCATAAATGGAAAAAAATGCCTAAGTTTGCAATATGCTTTAAGATACTATTACACTATAGCACCTTTGACGTTAACGATGGTAAATAGAAATACTTCTTTTATTCAATTAAATATTTAGTCTATGTCAAAACGAGTACAAACAGTCGGCATGCTGCTCGCACTCACTTCAATGGCCATTGGGGGGGGTAATTCAGCTTTTGCTGGCACAGTGACCTCTGTCAACGAGGCGCAAGACGTGAAACAAGACGCGCAATGCAAGGGTGTCGTGACCGACGCCACAGGTGAGCCAGTGATTGGCGCAACCGTGTTGGTGAAAGGCAAGACAGGAGTGGGAACCGTTACCGATATCGACGGCAACTTCACTCTCAAGAACGTCAAGAAGGGTGAGACCATCCGCGTCACCTACCTTGGCATGACCCCAGTGGAGGTCGTGTACAATGGCGCTAACCTCGCCATCACCCTCAAGGACGACTCCAAGGCCCTCGACGAGGTGGTGGTGACCGCCCTCGGCATGAAGCGCGACGCCAAGGCCCTAGGTTACGCCATGACAGAGCTCAAGGGCTCTGACCTCAACGCCAACCTCATCAACCCCGTGCAGGCATTGCAAGGCAAGGTGGCAGGTGTTGAAATCAACGCTTCCGACGGTGGTATGTTCGGTGCCTCCAAGATCTTGATCCGTGGCGCCTCTACCCTCAACAAGAACAACCAGCCTATCTACGTGATCGACGGCGTGATCCTCGACAACGGTGTCGTGGAGAACGATGCCGACTGGGCTTCGGGCGCGCAGAACTACGGTAACGAGCTGAAGAACCTCAACCCCGACGACTTCGAGACGGTGTCTGTGCTGAAGGGCGCTGCCGCCACCGCGCTCTACGGCTCACGCGGTCTTAACGGTGCCGTGGTCATCACCACGAAGAGCGGCAAGGGCCAGAAGAAGACACAGGTCAACTTCACCCAGACGTTCGGCTTCGACAAGGTGACAAGCCAGCCTACGCTGCAAAACGAGTACGCCGAGTCGTTCTTCTACTGCTCGTCGAAGAAATCACCGTTCGATGTGAACGACCTCTATTGGACCAACTCCGACGGCTACGCCTCATACAAGAAGCTCAACACTTATGGCGAGATGGGCACTGCCATGGGCCCCTCGTTCGAATATCTCCGCAACAACGCCAAGGACGGAAAGATAGAGATGTACGACGGACAGCTCTACACCCCGGAGGCTTACGAGAACAACTTCAAGGACGCCTACAACACGGGCTTCTCTACCAACACCAACGTGTCTATCTCTGGCGGCAACGAGCGCACGTCGTTCTACACCTCTCTCTCTTACCGCTACAACAACGGTACGTTGCCAAACAACGACTTCCAGCGCCTGAGCGTATTGACAAAGGCCTCCCACAAGCTGACCGACAAGATCGAGCTTGAGGCAAGCATGACATACGCCAACTCAAAGCCGCGCAACGCCCAGCCAAACATCGGTGAGCATTTCGTGGACGGCACATGGGACCGTATGTACAACGCCAAGTACTATCGCGACAAGTATAAAGGCAGCCATGGCGGTATCGCCAACACTGAGTATGGCGACGAGTGGGGCTACGTCATCGGACGCGGCGTATGGTGGGACATCTGGGAGAACGAGTACTACCAGAAGGAAACCGTGTTCCGTCCCGACCTCAAGCTCACATGGCAGCTCACCCCATGGCTCAAGTGGGTGTCAGAGGGCAACTACAACTATTACATGGTGCACTCAGAGACCAAGAATCCAGGCGATGGCTACTACAACCAGGGTGGCAAGTATGCCACAAGCCAAAGCCGCAAGGAGCAAATCAACGCAAACACCAACCTCATGGTCGACAAGCAGATCAACGAGGACTGGCACGTCAGCGGCTTCCTGCGCTATGAGTTCTACAACGGCCGCACGTCGTCTATAAGCTCTCAGACGGAGGGCGACTTCATCGTTGCCAACCAGTTCTTCCTTGCCAACGGCTCTAATGGCTACACCACAACCGCCGGTGTCTCCGGCACGAAGATCATGCACTCGGTGGCATTCCAGGCTGGCGCAAGCTGGCGCGACCAGGTCTATCTCGACGTGACAGGCCGCAACGACTGGTCTTCGGCTCTTATCTACGCCGACGGACACGGCACCTTCAGCTACTTCTATCCTTCCATCAACGCCTCTTGGCTCATCTCCAACACGTTCAAGTTGCCGAAGGCCATCAGCTTCTGGAAGGTGCGCGCCTCATACGCACAGGTGGGTAACGACTGCGACGCATACTACATCAACTCGTCTTACTCATTGCAGAGCTACACCAACAACAACGGCAAGGCGTTCTCAACGGTGCTCCCAAGCACGTTCTACAGCCATGACCTCAAGCCTGAGCGCAAGAAGTCGTGGGAAATCGGTACCGACATCCGTTTCCTCAACAACCGCATCGGTCTCGACCTCACATATTATAAGGAGAACACCACCGACCAGATCATGACGGTGTCCATACCTTACGCCTCTGGTTACAGCAGCGCCCTTATCAACGCCGGTAACATCCAGAACGCAGGTTTCGAGGTTGCCCTCAACACCACGCCCATACAGACAAAGAACTGGCAGTGGGACTTGAACTTCACATGGTCTAAGAACAACTCAAAGATCGTGGAGCTCTCTCCTCTCTGCGCCGACTACATCAAGTTGCAGGGTGACCCAGCCTACGGCAACTACCGCATCGGTTCCGTGGCGAAGGTTGGCGGCACCTACGGTTTGCTCATGTCCGACGCAATGCCAATGATCGACGAGGAGTCTGGTCTCCAGGTCCTCAACATGGGTTACTACAACGCTGGCTATCACGTGCCTACGGTGAAACGCTCAGGCGTGGTGCAGGAGGTGGGCAACATGGTGCCCGACTTCCTCGGCGGCATCAACACCTCTATCCGTTGGAAGAACTTCACGCTCTCGGCTAGCTTCGACATGCGCTTTGGCGGCAAGGTGGCTTCCTATGGCTCACGCTACGGCACGGCTTACGGCTATACCAAGACTTCTCTCGCTGGCCGTGGAACCAAGAACGGCGGCTTGACATACACGTCTTCATGGGACAAGATCTCCTACGACGACGGTGTCATACCAAGCGGTATCGTGCCAAAGGGTACTACTATCAACCAGCCCGACGGAAGCAAATATACTGTCGGCACGGGCGTTTACTCATCGGGTGAGACCTATGAGGAGCTCTTGAAAAAGGAAAAGGTAGACTATGTTCACGCGGCAGGTTGGAACTACTTCCTCAACTCTTGGGGACAGGGCGTCATCAACGACAGCTGGTTCACCACGCTCAACTACATCGCCTTCCGTGACCTCTCGCTGTCTTACATGTTCGACAACAAGATTGCCAACAAGATAGGCGTGCACAACCTTAGCATCACCGCCGCCGGCCACAACCTCGGCTACCTGCTCAACACCATGCCAAACAAGGAGAACCCGGAGGCTGTCGCAGGTACGACAACGGCAGAGTTCCGTATGCGCCAGTTCTCTGGTGTGACATCAAGTTTCACTTTCACCCTCAGGGCCACCATCGGCAAGTAAGGCAAGGGCGAGAACGAAACAACGAGAAGTTACAATCAATTAATAAACGACATGAAAATGAAAAAGATATTTTCCGTGTTATTTGCCGGATTGGCTGCCCTGTCTTTAGGCAGCTGCGCTGATGACCTCGTGGACACCAACATCGACCCGGCAAACGTGACCAAGACACTGCCGGAGGGCTTGATGACGGCGGCAATAAACGCTTTCCAGCCCAACGACTACCTCATCTGGTATTACAACGTGTCATACTTCAACCACTGGAGCCAGATGTGCGGCGGCAGCTACTCGAACGACTACACCGGCCAAACCGAGAACGGCGGCCAGGGAAGCCAGTATGTGGCTACGCTCAACTACCGCAACAAGATCCAGGAGTATATCAACAACACCGGCAAGGTGGAGAACAACGGCTTCCTCGCCGCCACTGGCGTGCTGACCATCTACCTCGGCATCTTCGATACCGACATGTATGGCTCCATTCCTTACACGGAGGCTTGCCACTACGACGACAAGGGCATACTCACGCCTAAGTATGAGACCGTGGAAGAGCTCTACACCCTCTGGCTTGAGGAGCTCGACAGCTACATCAAGATGCTCCAGGCCGGCAACCTCCTTTCCTTCAAGGTCCAGGACGCTGCCTACGGCTGCGACTGGAAGAAGTGGGCAAAGCTCGCCAACTCTCTCAAGCTGAAGATTGCCGCCCGCCTCTACAACAACGACCCCACGAAGGCCATGCAAATCGTGGAGGAGGCTGCAAGCAACTCTGCCGGCTTGATGACCTCTACCGACGACGACTTCCTCTTCTGCAAGGCCACGGCCAAGTCGTCGGGCAGCGACGACTACGTCTATGGCACCGGCAACGGCATCCTCTCGCCATCGGCTTCAAGAAACGTGATGAACTTCATGCTCGGTTCCAAGGACCCGCGCGTGCGCTTCATCTACACCAAGAACAGCTTCAACTCATCCGTGGTGCAGGCTTTTATCGATGCCAAACGCTATGATGACCTGCCTACCGAAGTGAAGGCCAACGTCGTGCTCGACGAGAATGGCAACTTCAAGGAGTGGGGCGGCATGGGTGAGCCTTGGGTGCGCTACACCTCTGTGCCATTGGTCTTGGACGCCAGATCGAGCTATGCCGCAGGCAAGATGGACTCACTCACATATGTTGAGTATTACAACCCAGGCTTGCGCTATATAATCTCACTTGACGACGACCACCAGAAGAGCTACTCACCGTTCAGCTACTACTCAACGGAGATGCGCAAGGGTCGCGACGACTTCCAGCTCCCGACGGTCATGACGAAGTCTGGCAATAACATCGACATGAACGTGCTGCAGGACACCGACGACAATCCGCTCTACTGCATGTATCTCACAGCCGGCGAGGTGAACCTCTATCTGGCTGAGTTCGCTTGCCTCAAGGGCGGCGCCATTGGCGGCAAGAGCTATCAGGAGTGGTACTATGCTGGCGTGCGCGCCTCGGTGCAGGAGTTTGACAAGCTCGCCAAGTCAAACAAGATTCCTTACTACTACGACGAGGGCAACCCTGGCATCTACTCTTACGACAAGTTTGAGAAGTCTATCGCCTTGCAGAACGGCGAGATCGACGCCATGCTCGCCACCGACAACGTCAAGCTCACGGGCAGCAAGTCGGCAGACCTCGAGAAGATCTATCTCCAGCTGTTGATGCACTTCAGCGAGCAGCCCGACGACCAGTATGTCACGGCACGCCGTTCAGGCTATCCAAAGGTTGGCTCCGACCTCCTGCCTTACGTCAAGTTCGACGGCATCGCCCTCTCTGCCATCCCACGTCGCTTCGTGGTCACCGAGCCTACCGTAGACGACATAATGCACGACATCGTGATGAAGGCTTACGAGGATCAGGGCTTCAAGACCTTCGGCACCAACAGCCAAGGCGTGCAGTACAACAGCGGCAACGCGCCTCTCAACGTGGAGCGTCTTTGGCAGGACAAGAACGCGCCGCAGTGGGGTACGCCAAACCAGTAAGACAGCATGAGGGATAAGCAACATTATTCCTGACCAAAGCAAGATAGAGGAGGGGAGCGGTCATCGCCCCCTCCTTTCTTGCTATAAGCATGGTTCAATTTAAAAGATTAACACCAATATGAGATTGAAAAGAATTCTTGTTTTTGTCGCTTTCGCCCTTTCTTCCGTGCTGGCAGCGTCGGCACAGGGCGAGCGCATCTTCCTGTTCGACAACTTCGCCGCGGGGCTTATCAAGTTCAAGACGGGAGCCGTGAACGCGAGCAAGATGAACTACGACGCCAACAACGGCAAGATGTATTTCATGCAGGGCGAGACCCTCATGGAGCTTACCGTGCCTCAGGAGATCGACACCATACGCTTTGGCGAGCGCAAGTTCGTGGGTCGCGATGGCGACTTCGTGGAGCATTGCACGCTCAAGCACGGCACCGTGGACATCTTGTGGCGCATCCACAAGGTTCACGAGGGCTACGTGGGGGCTTTCGGACAGACCGCACAGGTGGGAGCCAAGAAGATAGAGCTGCAAGGCAACTTCGGCTTGGGCGGCTTCGCCAACGGCGGAATGTATAACGGGTCTTCCGACTACAACCGCGACAACAACGGGCGAAACCTCGACGTGTGGAAGATGAAGAACGCCAACGTCTACTATTTCGAGAAAGACGGCAAGCAGTATGCCATCAGCCGCCTGAAGAACCTCTACAAGAAGTTCCCCAAACAGAAGGCGCAGCTTGAGGCGTTCGCCTCGGAGCATGGCCTCGACTTCATGTCGGCGGAAAAGGCAGTGACGCTCATCGACTACCTCCTCTCGCTCTAATACGTTTTCCCCCCT
>CAVKWN010000116.1:0-7117 GCA_963660075.1 Lachnospiraceae bacterium | reverse complement strand
TTATCTCACCGTGGGGATGTTGAACTCGCAGACCTTGCTTATCTTCTTGTCGCCCTGCACCACGCTGACGCAGAAGTGGGCGTCGCCGTCTTTCAGCCTGTTGTCGGCCTTCACGAGGGCGGTGTACCTGATGCCCTTGCCCGGCTGTATCGACTCCACGTGCATGTTTGGCGAGATGGCGATGTGGCGGTTGCCCGATGTCTCCACCACCGTGGGCACCACGTCGTAGAGGGTGTGGTTGCCTCGGTTGTAGACCTCGAAGATGACCTTGCTCATCTCTCCGCGCTCAATCTTGCCGTTTTGGTTGTCGTCCACGAAGCGGGCGTTGCGTATCTCTATGTCGGGAGTGTATTTCAGGTCTCCTGCGAGGCTCTCCACGCCCGACTCCATGGGCATGGTCACGTCTGGCTGCCGCGCGCTGTAGTTGCCGCTGTAGTCGGATCCCTTGAAGTCGTATATGCGGTCGTCGCCCCCGTTGTTGGCGTCGAAGCCGCTGTTGGTGTCGTAGGTGGTGCCCGTGTCGTAGGTGTAGGAGCTTTGGCCCTTTGCCTTCCGCTCTGCCCTCCTGGCTCGCATGTCTGCCATGTCGGCGTCGTGCTGTGCCTGCTGTTTCTGGTCGGCCGCCTGGCCTATCGCCGCGCCAGCCACGGCGCCGCCTACCATGCCCACCAAGGTGCCCACGTCGCTGCCGCGAGGCCCTCCGGCTATGCCGCCGATGGCGGAGCCGAAGATGCTGCCAAGGGAGCTGCCCATGTAGATACCGGAACCCGTATAAGTGTCGCAACTGCCGAGAAGCAGCAGAGCCGACATGCCGATGATGAATGACTTGCCCATATTCTTTGTCTTTTTCGTTATTGTTCTGGTTGCAAAGTTACGGCAAAACCGCAGTCCGTGGCATCCTTTTCCCCTATTTTAACATAGGCATTTCCCTATTTTGCGAGATTTGTTCCTTATTTTGCGAGATATATTCCTTTGCTGCAAACAATGGTACGTTCTCCATCCACTCTTGCCCTTTGAATCCGAGCATGGAGAAGCGTATGCCTTTCAGATGATAGGAGGCGAAGTCGTGATTGATGAATGTAAAGAGCGACTTCGCTTTCACATTCTCTTCCGCTTTTACCTCTATCGGTAGAATTTTGCTTCCAGCTTGCGCGATGAAGTCAATCTCTTGCGTGGAGTTGTCCTTACTATAATAATAGACTGGCAAGTCTGGTAGGGTCTTCATCTCTTGCAAGACAAAATTTTCCGTGAAAGCCCCCTTGTACTCGCTGAACACATTGTCACCGATAAGAACCTGGTCGGGTGGTGTCATCGAGAGTGCCCCCAATAAGCCCACGTCGAGCAAGTAAAGTTTGAACGCTTCCATGTCGGCATAGAATTTCAAGGGAACTTTGGCATCCCTCGTTCGCTCCACCTTGTGTACAAGCCCGGCGTCAATCAGCCATTGGATAGCCAGCTCAAAGTCTTTGGCTCTGGCTCCTTTCCGTATAGCCCCATAGATGAACTTCTTGTTCTCACGGGCCAATTGCGCCGGGATGGATTGCCACACCATCCTTACTCGTTGGGTTTGGTTGGCTGTATGCTTGCTGATGTCTGCCTCGTATGCCGTCAGGATGTTCTGCTGTATGTCTCTTACCTTCATCGGGTCGTGGTGCCGGGTGAAGTGGAGCACTGCTTCGGGCATTCCTCCCACGAAATAGTATTGGCGGAGATAGTCTGTGTACTTAGGCGCAAGACTGTTGACAAGCACCTTGTCGCCGAGCTTTAGTATGTCCACGAGTTGTTCCTCGTTGTTGGCTAAGAGATATTCCTCGTAGGTCATTGGGTAGAGGTGCATGATGTCAACCTTGCCCACGGGATACGATTCCCCTTTCATGTTCATCACTCCAAGCAACGAACCAGCCACGATGACGTGAAGCTCAGGCTTGTTCTCGTAAAAGTATTTGAGCGAAGACAATACGGGCGGTATCTCTTGTATTTCGTCAAGAAAAACAAGAGTATTGCCAGGTGTGATGGCTTGTTTGGTGAAAGCGGAGAGCCCGATGAGAATCCGGTCGATATTGACGTCTCCCTGGAAGAGTTGGGCGATGGTCTCGTTCTTGTAGCAGTTGACATAGACCATGTTGCCGAACTCTTGGTTGCCAAACTCCTTGATGATGTAAGTCTTGCCCACTTGTCGGGCGCCATACATGATCAAAGGTTTCCTGCCCTCGGATAATTTCCATTCTTTCAGCTTGTTATATATGTCTCTTTTCATGCTCTTTACACTTATATGAGGGATTGCCCCGACTGTTCGCACATTTTTATGAGGGAATATCGGGCGTAAAGATACACTTTTATGAGGGAATGACCAAGGAATTCCACACTTTTATGAGGGAATGTCTGAAATTAAGCAGGGCGGTCATTTAGTCAAATCATCGTTTGGTGATTCAAGTAAATGGCCGCCCGCGAAACATGCTTGGCAGAAGGAGCCTACGTTGTCATTTCACGCCTATCTTTGCATAGCGTATCTTCTCGCCCGGGTTGACCATGCGGTCGGCCTTGAGCTTGATGTAGCGCGTCTTCACCGTCTTGAAGCTCACGGTCTGCGTTATGGGGTTGTTTTGTATGTTTGAGAACTCTCCCGATGCAAGCGTGCTGAGCGTGTTGCCGCTGGCATCGCAGGTGCTGATGGTGTAGGAGTGGATCAGCCCCGTGGGCTTGTCGCCCTGCACGGGCAGGTATTGCAGCGTGTTGACGTCGGCGGCCTTGCCCAGGTCTATCACCACGGCGTCGTCGCCCTGCTCGCTGACGGTGAGCGACAGCGAGACTATCTCCTCAGCCGCCTTGCTCCACGAGAGTTGCGAGTCCTTGCCGCCGTAGTAGACGCCTATGTTGTTGATGCAGAGTGGGCCGCGCGCGTCGAGGATGCGCACGCGTATGCCCTTTGAGGTCACCGTGGCGAAGCGCAGCAGGCGCTTGTAGCCTATGGTGGTGGTCTCCTCAGGCTGGTCCACGGCCTTCCATGAGCCGTCGGCGGCGAGATATTCCACGCTGAACTTCCTTACGCGCTGTCCCAGGGGTATGTATTCCTGCAGCATGATGCGGTTCATGGGCTGCGCCTTCTTCAGGCGGAATTCGATGTCGGCCGTCGTCACCCCGTCGGGTGTTGCCCAATAGGTGTCCCACGAGTTGTCGGTGATGGCCTTTGCCGCGAACTGCTTGCCTCGCGTGCTGGTGACCTTTGGCGTCATGCCTGCCACGAGGCTGTTGCCCAGCTCGCGTTCTATTATCTTGTGGAACGCCACGGCGTTGGCGGAGTCCACGGGGTGGATGAGGCCGTCGCGGTCTACGGGGAAGTTGAGCAGGAAGGTGGCGTTGTGGCCCACGCTGCGGTAGTAGAGGTCCACGAGCTGCTCAGGCGACTTCACCTTGTCGTCCTCCTCGGGGTGGTAGAACCATCCCGGGCGTATCGACACGTCGCACTCCGCCGCCGTCCACTGGTTGCCGTCGGCATGGCCATATTGCAGTTCGGGATATTTGGGGTAGCCCGGGTACACCTCGCCCTTGCGCAGGAACGCCCAGTTGGTCTCTCCGGCAAATCCCTTCTCGTTGCCCACCCATCGGCATCCGGGTCCGCCGTCGCCGAAGACCACGGCTTGCGGTTGCAGGCTGTCGAGCATCTCGAAGATGCGGGGGTAGTTGTAGTAGTTCTTTCGGTCTATGGTGCGCCTGTCTTTGGCTCCGCCATAATAGCCGTCGCCTCCGTTGGCACCGTCGAACCACACCTCGAACACCTCGCCATAGTTGGTGAGGAGGTCGCGCAGCTGCGCGTAGAAATAGGGCAGGTATTGCGGCGTGGCGTATTCGGCACGCGAGCGGTCCCATGGCGATAGGTAGACGGCGAACTTCAGCCCGTGTTTCTTGCAGGCGTCGGCGAGCTCGCGCACCACGTTGCCCTTGCCGTCACGCCATGGCGACTGGCTCACGTTGTAGTCGTTGCCGGCGAACGGCCAGAGGCAGAAGCCGTCGTGGTGCTTGGCGGTGAGGATGACGCCCTTCATGCCGGCAGCCACGAGGGTGCGCGCCCACTGCTCGCAGTCGAGGCGCTTGGGGTTGAAGGTCTTGGGGTCGGAGTCGCCATAGCCCCACTCGCGGTCGTTGAAGGTGTTGAGACCGAAATGTATGAAGGCGTAGGTCTCCATCTTCTGCCAGTCCACTTGCTTTTGCTGTGGCAGTGGCAGCACTGGCGCGGGGGCCTTCACGTTGTCGCCTGCCGAGACGGGGAGCACGGACAGCGCGGCGAGAGCCAGCGTGGCTATCGACTTGTTGATTGGCTTCTTGTTCATTTTTAGTTGTAATATAAGGTTTTTGCAAATTTACGCTTTTTATTTGTCTTCATGCCTCATCGTGTCGGATTTTTTAAGTGGTGGTTCATTGATGCAGTAAATTTGCGACCTCGTCTGGCTGTATCACCTTGCAATTCTGAGGGCCTGCAAGTGGTTTCTCTTTTAGAAAAAGGATGTATATCACATTCTTTCCTTGGGCAAATGGCGCGAGAGAAACCTTTTTCTTCAGCTTTGCCAAGAGCCTGTCAGCATAGTCGGGGGCAGTCCATTTACATTCTCCGACAAGTATAGTGCTCTTGTCGTAGAGGTCTTCCGCGACAACATCAAATTCAAGTTCCTCGCTGCCGACAGGAGTCTTTCTTCCGTCTTCAAAGATAGGCACCTTACCCCACCAGCGTGAGGCGACACCCCATGTGTGACCTTCTATGTCGCTACCGCTGACAGCCAATTGACACAGTCTTTCCCAAACTTCGGAAACATGGTCGTTGAATCCATCATTGATGAATTTCTTTGCGATGTTGCCACGTCCCAAAGCTATCATAGACTTGTTGGGTTCGATGAATCTGTAGTAGAAAGCCATGAATGGATCTTCTATCCGATAAAGAATCTTCTTTGTCTTTGCAGGATTCTCACCGAATGGCACTTCCTTTCTTAGGAAAAACATTTCTGTCAAATGTTTTATTGGCTTGGCAAGCTCTGCCGTTGTCTTGCCTAAGGCATCGGAAATGCTTGAATACTTCTGTTTCCCACTGCCTACCGCAAGCATGATAGACGAATAGGGTGCGATGTCTGATACCTCATCCAAGAAAAGACGTGCGGGCTCGTCGTAGAGATTCCCCATTCCGTCTAAGATAAGCCCTTGGATGGCATCATCCAGAGAGCCGAACCTTTCTCGCTGGCTCCAGTACTGGGGAACTCCACCCCATACGGCGTATTCTTCCACAAGTTCCTTGGTGGAGGTGTTGACGACTTCACGCCACCAAGGAAGCATGACTGGACGCAAGATGAAAATGCGGTCAGCTCTTCCATAAAGAGGTTCAGAGCCTTGCAGGAGCCCATGCATCATCCTTTGTGAGGAGCCGCAGATGATAATGTTGCAGCGCAATTCATTGACCCCGGCAATACGCTTGTCAAGGATTCGTTGAAGTGTAGATGGCAAAGCCGGATCTTTCTGGACAATATAGGGGAACTCGTCCAAAACAAGTGTGGCATTTTCCTTGCAACGGTAGTTGAATGCCATGATAATGTCCTCCCATGAGGAATACTCGGGTTTGTCGAAGCCTGGATATTCCGTGCCAATGGCTCGTGCCAACAGGCTTAGTTGGATAGCTTTCTCGCTAAGACTGGCTTCAAAGTAAATGTCTCCACTCTTCAACACCCTTCTGATGAGAGTTGATTTTCCAAGCCTCCTTCGTCCGTATATGACAATGAAGTTTGAAGATTCAGATTCCAACGCTGTCCGCAGGACTTCTTGCTCCTTGATTCTATCAACAAATTTCATATTAGTGTTTCTTGAATTACTAACTGCAAAATCACTAAACAATAATCTTCGCGTTGCAAAGATAAAAGATTATAGTATCAAGCCAAAGACTACGAACAACAATTACATATACTTAACATTTGTTTCTGGCAAGACATAACCATTACCGCGAGAAGCGCGCCTTTCCCGCATCGCATTATGACATAAGATTTTAATGAAAAATTATTGCCGCGTTTTAGAATAGTTTAAGATATATTGCCTACCTTTGCAAAGAGAAATGGCGGATGTCATCGAAGATGGCATTTGCCGTCCTAACTAAGAAACAATTAATTAACAATTTAACAATTCAGCTTATGAACAAAATTTTACGCTATTCACTATCGCTGGTCCTCGCTCTCGTGGCGAGCGTAGGCTTCGCTCAGGAAGTGACACTCGACTTAACAGACAACACGGTTTGGAATTTACCAGAGGAAGCCAAAAACAAAGCTACCGCAGCTGCCGATTTTACAAATGGAACTTACACTATCACAGTTGCAGCTCCAACTGCATATTATTGGTTGGGCCAAAATAAAGCATTGCTCTATGGCAAGGAGGGCGCAACCGTCACTCTGCCTAAGTTCGATTTTGACGTAGAGAGAATTGATGTCGTAGGTCCTGATGGTGCCTCTGGAAAAACCACAAGAAACATCTTCATAGGTGATGAGGCTGTTAGTACTGAGACCACAAGTGCAAAAGGTACAAAACAGTATGAAATTGCCGCTGACAAGCAATCTGCAAATACCGTGTACACAATCAAGGTAACCAATGCCAACAATGACCAAATCCAGAAGATCTTGATTTGGAAAAAAGGAACGACGACTCCTGAGGAAACCCAAAAGGTTGATAATATCGCTGCTTTCAAAGCCATAGGCACTGGTAATAAGGCTATCCTGACTTTGAAGGACGCTCAGGTGCAATATGTGAACGGCACAAACGATATGTATATCGTCGACGCGACAGGTGGCATTGATATCTACAAGGTTGGACTGACCTACACTGCCGGCCAGATACTCAACGGCACAATCGAGGGCTCTTACGCTGAGTTCAACAAGCTCCCAGAGTTGACCAGCATCACGGCTTTGGACATCACGGCTATAGATGGCACGGTGACTCCTGTAGAGATGACAATAGAAGACGCTGTCAAGACGGAAAACGTTTGCAAGCTCGTGACAATCAAGAATATCACGCTTGTTGAAGCCACGGAAGGTAATTATACCAACTATTACACAGATGCGGACAAGACCATGCAGATTTACGACAAGTTCAAGGT
>CAVKWN010000115.1:0-7494 GCA_963660075.1 Lachnospiraceae bacterium | reverse complement strand
ACGATGTCGGTTGCAACAAGCACGTCTATCTGGCCGCTCTTGAACTTGAACATTATGTCATCTCTCTCGGCTTGCTCAAGATCGGAGTGCATTTCTCCGCTGTTGATTTTCATCTTGATGAGGGCCTGGTTAATCTGCTTCACCTTCATCTTGCTACCCGAGAAGATGATCACGCGCTTCAGGTCGCCAGCCTTGAAGATGTCCTGAATGATTTGCAACTTTTGCGTCTCATAGCAGATGTAAGCGCTCTGCTTGATCTTTTCAGCGGGCTTGCTCACGGCAAGCTTCACCTCTACAGGGTTCTTCAGCAAGCTCTGGGCAAGCTTCTCAATGTCTTTCGGCATCGTGGCAGAGAACATTATCGTCTGGCAGTTCTTCGGGAGCTTAGAGGCAATCTTCAGAATATCGTCGGAGAAACCCATGTCGAGCATGCGGTCTGCCTCGTCGAGCACGAAGAAACTTACCTTCGACAAGTCGATGTTTCCCATTGAGATATGCGATATCAATCGTCCCGGAGTGGCTATTATCACGTCAGCACCAAGACGCATGCTCTTCATCTCCTGATCGTAGCGGTTACCGTCGTTGCCGCCATATACAGCCACGCTCGACACGTCGGGCAAGTAATAAGCGAAGCCTTGCATGGCCTGGTCTATCTGCTGTGCCAACTCACGCGTAGGAGACATCACGATACAGTTTACAACATCCTTTGAATAATTGCCACTGTCGAGCCTGGAAAGAATCGGCAACAGATAAGCAGCCGTCTTTCCTGTTCCTGTCTGTGCCACACCCATGACATCGTGGCCGTCCAAGATAGGTGGTATACATTTTTCCTGCACTGGAGTGCATTCGTCAAAACGCATGTCGTAGAGAGCGTCAAGAACGTTGTCGGTGAGATTTAATTCTTCAAATTTCATTGTTTTCTTTCTTTTTAGTGTCAACCGCCAAGGCGGCACGGGGTGGATTGATGAGGGTGGGGTTAGTTAGGTGCCTTTCGATAACAGACAAACGCTATTACCGCGAACACGATGTTAGGCAACCACGCTGCCAACAATGGTGGGAAGCCGGCGTTGATGGCGAATGTGGCGGAGATGGTCTGGAACATGATGTATCCAAACGACAGTGCCAATCCTATGCCGAGGTAAACTCCCATTCCTCCCTTTCGCTTTCTTGCCGAGAGCGAGGCTCCGATGATGGTCAGGATGAAGGACGCGAACGACGAGGCTATTCGTTTGTAGTACTCCACCTGATATTGCACCACATTTCCCGAACCACGGTCGATTTGCTTGGAAATGTAGTCTTTCAGCTCGGGAGACGTGAAGGTTTCCTGTTGGCCTTTAGAGTAGACCAAGTCGGTTGGTTCCATCTGTATCACGGAGTCCTTGCGCACCCCGCTCGTGATGTGCTCCTTCAAGCCTTTCAACTGACGAATCTTCCAGTTGGAGAGTGTCCAGTGGTATTTGCTGTCAGAGATTGTGTCATACTGCACATCGGTGGCGGTCATGTGGGAAACGAGTTTCTTTTCCTGGAACTTGTCGAGGCAGAATCCATAGCCATGCTTCCTGTTGTTGTCGTAATGCTGGATGTAGGCAATGACCCCAGGAGCCACCTGCAACTGCACGTTCTCCGCCGACGTGTTCTTCTTCTTGTTCTTGTACATCGACTCGAAGTTTTGCTTGATCACGGTTCCGTGAGGGATGACGTAAGCCGCAAGATAGTATGACAAGGCGGAAAGAAACACGCACGACATCATGTAAGGCCGCAGCAGACGTTTAAACGAGATGCCAGCCGACAGCAAGGCTATCACCTCAGAGTTGCTTGCCAACTTGGTCGTGAAAAAGATCACGGCTATGAAGACAAACAACGCACTGAAGAGGTTGGCGAAATAAGGAATGAAGTTGGCGTAATAGTCGAAGACGATGGCGCTCAGCGGTGCATGATATTCCGTGAACTTGGCCAAGTTCTCATTGACGTCGAAGACGATGGAAATGGAGATTATCAAGGCTATCGAGAAGAAGTATGTTCCGATAAACTTCTTGATGATATACCAGTCCATCCTCTTGATGTAACGGAAAGGGTTGAGATATTTAAGCACTCGCAGAAAACTCAGCTTCCTGCCAATCCATTTAAATATCCGTTGAAGTAGACGCGTGTGGTTGGCTGTCCACCTGAAGAAGCGATGCAACCATCTTGGATGCCTACCCATCCACCTTCTTGCCTTATAAAGCCGCCGATGCTTCCTTATCTTACTATAACTCTTCATACTTAGCCTTTCTTCCTTATCGCCTCTGCCCCAACTGCGCCACTACGCCGTTTTTCCACTGCACGAAGTCGCCGGCAAGGATGTGTTTTCTAGCGTCGGTGACAAGCCTCAGGTAGAACGCCAAGTTGTGAATGCTCGCTATCTGCATCGCGAGCAACTCCTGCGCCTTGAACAGGTGGTGCAGATAAGCCTTTGTCGTCACGCGGTCTATCTCGCAACCGTCGGGGTCCAGCGGCGAGAAATCCATCTCCCATTTCTTGTTGCGCATGTTCATCGTGCCCTCATAGGTGAAGAGCATGGCGTTGCGGCCATTGCGCGTTGGCATCACGCAGTCGAACATGTCAACACCTCGCTCAATGGCTTCAAGTATGTTTTGCGGAGTGCCCACACCCATGAGATAACGCGGTTTGTCCTTTGGCAAGATCTCGTTGACCACCTCTATCATCTCATACATCACCTCCGTGGGCTCGCCTACCGCCAGGCCGCCTATGGCATTGCCTTCCGCGCCCTTGTCTGCAACATACTTGGCAGCCTCTTGCCTGAGATCCTTGAATGTGCATCCCTGCACGATGGGGAAAAGCGCCTGACGGTAACCGTAGAGCGGCTCAGTCTCGTTGAAACGCTTTATGCAGCGGTCGAGCCAACGCTGAGTCATGCCGAGGCTCTTCTTGGCATAGGCATAATCGCTGACGCCAGGAGGACACTCGTCGAGTGCCATCATTATGTCGGCACCTATCACTCGCTCGGTGTCCATCACGTTCTCGGGGGTAAAGATGTGCTTCGAGCCATCGATGTGGGAGCGAAACTCGCAACCTTCCTCCGTGAGCTTGCGAATGCCCGACAAGGAGAAGACCTGAAAGCCGCCACTATCGGTGAGGATAGGACGCTCCCATCCATTGAAACCATGAAGGCCGCCTGCCTTCCTCAGCACCTCAAGACCTGGACGCAGGTAGAGATGATAAGTGTTTCCGAGGATGATCTGTGCATTGACCTGCGAACGCAACTCGCTGAAATGAACGCCTTTAACCGCGCCAGCAGTACCCACTGGCATGAATATAGGTGTCTCTATCTTGCCATGGTCGGTGGTTATCACGCCAGCCCGGGCATCCGAGGCATTGTCGGTATATTGGAGCTGAAAATCCATATCTGTTTGTCGGGGGGACAAGCATGTGTGTCCCGCGTTTTTATTTATTCTTGATTAATTCTTCTTGTTCTTCTCTTTGTCCTCATCGTTGGGAACAGAAAGGTCTATAGGGTTCTTCACTATCTCGTCGGTAAGTGCGAAATCCCATACGTCCTGGACGTTTTCCACATAGTGGAAGCTAACGCCCTTCAGGAACTCTTGCTGAATCTCGTCTATGTCCTTCTTGTTGTCCTTGCAGATCACGATGTCGGTTATGCCGGCACGTTTCGCCGCGAGAATCTTTTCCCTAATGCCTCCCACGGGCAGCACTTTTCCGCGAAGGGTTATCTCGCCCGTCATGGCAGTGTTGAGCCTGACCTTGCGCTGTGTGAGCGCCGAGGCCAACGACGTGGCTATCGTGATGCCTGCCGACGGGCCATCCTTTGGAGTGGCACCCTCAGGCACGTGGATATGGATGTTCCAATTCTCGAACACGCGGTAATCCACGCCCAGCTTGTCACAGTTGGCTTTCACGTATTGCAAGGCAATGATGGCACTTTCCTTCATCACGTCACCGAGGTTTCCGGTCAGCGTCAGTTTTCCGGCCTTGCCTTTTGAGAGCGAAGTCTCTATGAAGAGAATCTCGCCTCCCACCGAAGTCCAGGCCAAGCCAGTCACCACGCCGGCATATCCGTTGCCTTGGTAAATGTCGCGCATGAAAGGCGGTTTCCCGAGCAAGTCTTCCACGTCGGACACGGAGAAGGCCTTGTCGGGTATTGGCTCGTCCATGGCAATGTGCAGCGCCACCTTTCTCAAGGCTTTGTCAACCTGCTTCTCAAGTTGCCTCACACCGCTCTCGCGAGTATAGTTTTCAATGATGTTTTCCAATGCCTGCTTGGAGAATTTGATCTTCGCCTCCGTCTTGTCGAGACCGTTGTTCTTCACCTCCCTCGGCACGAGGTGACGCTTGGCTATCTCTATTTTCTCCTCCGTGACGTAGCCCGGCACCTCAATGAGCTCCATTCGGTCGAGAAGTGGTCTCGGGATAGTGCTTATGTCGTTGGCGGTTGCTATGAAAAACACCTTCGACAGGTCATAGTCCACGTCGAGATAGTTGTCGTGGAAAGCGTTGTTCTGCTCTGGGTCGAGCACCTCAAGCAATGCCGACGATGGGTCGCCGTTGTAGTTGTTGGAAGACACCTTGTCTATCTCGTCGAGTATAAACACCGGGTTCGATGACCCTGCCTTTTGTATGCTCTTTATTATCCTGCCGGGCATGGCGCCCACGTAGGTGCGGCGATGGCCGCGTATCTCGCTCTCGTCGTGCAATCCGCCAAGCGATACCCTCACATACTTGCGCTTCATTGCCGCGGCAATGCTTTTGCCGAGCGATGTCTTGCCCACTCCCGGGGGACCATAGAGACAGAGGATTGGCGACTTCAAGTCGCCACGAAGTTGCAACACGGCAAGGTATTCCAATATGCGCTCCTTCACCTTCTCCATGCCATAATGGTTGCGGTCGAGGATGGTGCGGGCACGCTTCAGCTGAAGGTCGTCCGTGGTGCAATAGTTCCAGGGCAAGGACACCATCATGTCGAGATAGTTGAGCTGGACGCTGTATTCCGGGCTTTGCTGGTTGAACGTGTCGAGCTTCTCCAGTTCTTTCTTGAACAGCTTGGCTATCGCCTCAGGCCAGTCCTTGTCCTTGGCTTTCTTCTCAAGCGATGTCTTCGCCGCGGTCTCCGTGTTGTCGCCGAGCTCCTCCTTGATGTTCTTCATCTGCTGGTGGAGGAAATACTCTTTTTGTTGCTCGTCGAGGTCTACGCGCGTCTTGTTGCGTATGTCGCCTTTCAACTTGGCAAACTGTATCTCGCGGTTCTCCACCTTGAGCAGTTCAAGGCCACGCTCCCTTATGTCGCCGAACCTGATAAGCCTCGCCTTGTCCTCCACGGGGAAAGGCAGGTTGGTACAGGCGAAATTCACCAGCATGGTGTTGTTGGTGATGTTCATAAACGACATTATGCTGTCGTCGGGTATGTCGTCGTTCAGGCGTATGAGCTCCTGCGTCACCGAACGCACGTTGTCGGCAATGGAATTGAACTCCGTGTCGTTGGCATCGGGCACGCTCTCCGGAAGCGGCACCACGTGACCTTTGAGATAGTTGCGGCGCGACGTTATTTTCTCAAGCGTGCACCTGCACGTGGCCTGGAAGATCGCGGTCACGGTGTTAGACGCGGGCATCTCTATGATGCGCACGAGCTTTGCCATGACACCAATTTCATAAACGTCGCTTGTGTCGTAGGGTTGCTCGTTCTCTGGGTCTTTCTGACAGAATATGGCGCAAATGCGATTCTTTGAGTCCTTGTTTAAATAATGGGCAAGGTTGATGCTTGGCTGCCTACCGAGGAGGATGGGCACTAATATCCCTGGCATCACCACCATGTTGCGTGTGGTAAGGATCGGGCAATCACATTCCTTGCCCTCCTTGAAGATGGTGGAAATGTCGCCATCAAAGTCAGCAAACATCTGTATGGTCGTATTTTCTTTTGGCATATCGTGTCGATACCTAATAAGTCAATGTAAAATATTCTATATAAAAACGATATGCAAAGTTACGAAGAATATAATAAATTAGCGCAAATGTCGTTGGAAAAGTATGGGAAACACATTTCAATTTAAAAAATTCACCGTTGCCCAAGACCGCTGCGGAATGAAAGTTGGCACCGATGGCGTGCTCCTTGGAGCGTGGGCACGTGGAGGGGCGCATATCCTCGACATTGGCACGGGCACGGGCCTTGTGGCGCTGATGATGGCACAGAGGTTTGCCGAGGCCAAGGTCGATGCCGTGGAAATTGACAAAGACGCGGCAGAGCAAGCCATGGAAAATGTATCAAGTTCCCCATTCGCCAACCGTATCAAGGTGATTGGCAAGGCTTTGCAAGACTTCTATCCAGACACCTCATACGACAGCATCGTCACCAACCCACCCTTCTTCAGCAACAGTCTGCATGCCCCGGATTCCTCACGCAACATGGCGAGACACACCGTGACTTTGTCGTTTGCCGACATCCTTTCGTTTGCCGCGAGCCACCTCACTGACGATGGTGAAATATCCGCCATTGTGCCAGCCGACTACATGGAGGCGTTCTCGCAAGAGGCTTTCACGCGCGGCATGTTCCTTACACGACAGTACATGATAAAAACCGTTGAGCGCAAACCTGCCAAACGGTGCCTGGTGGCTTTCTCCAAGTCTCGGCAAAAAGTGTTCGACAATGCCGTCGTAGTACTCACCGACAAGGAAGGCAAACGCTCGGATTGGCACCATTTGCTGACCCGAGAATTCTATTTGTGAAACCTCTCATTATCAAGCATTTAAAAAAGGCATCGGCTTTACACTGAAAAGCCGATGCCTTTACACTGGAATCGTGATGCCTTTACACTGGAATGGCAATGCCTTTCCAGTGCAAAGGTAAACGCCTATTTATGACTCTCGTAATAATCCAAGGCAGCCTTGACATTCTTTTGAATCGCGCGCGTGCTGAATGTGGCTCCAGTACAACCGTCAACTGCCGTCTTAGTCGCGAGTTTCTTTGCCTTGGAAACCTTCAAGTTGGCATATTGTGGAAGGAGCGACTCCTTGACACGCTTGAAATAAGGCACCGTCTCCTCGTTCTTCAGTGCCACAACCTTCACCACTTTGCCCTTGTTGATATGCACTTCCACAGGCGTGCCCTTGCGGTAGCCGCGCGCCTTGCAGATGGTGGTGGTATTGACCACGTAAGTGCCATCTGCCTGCTTTGTCATCACGTTGTCGGCATGGCCGGGGAGCGAAACGAACAGTGCGAGGAGCATGGTGATACCCATGAGTCTCGCGTTTGTGCCTGAGAGTGGCAGGTGAATAGAATTTGTCATGATTGTCATTGTCTTATTTCATTGTTACCTGTATGCGGTTCTTCTGCGCTATGAGTTGCTTGCAGAAGTCGCGGATGTCGCCTGTGGTAAGATCGTCCACCTTCTTCATGTAGTCCTTATCGAAGTCGATGCCTTCACGCAACTCGTGATAGCGCACATACTCCCACCAGCCGTTTGTCAGCACGGCACGGTCGTAGTT
>CAVKWN010000114.1:0-7912 GCA_963660075.1 Lachnospiraceae bacterium | reverse complement strand
GAGTTCAAGGTAGAGTGTAACCAGGGTAAGCCTCAGGTTAACTATAAGGAGGCCATCACTAAGGTCGTTGAGAACCATCGTGAGGTCTACAAGAAGCAGAGCGGTGGTCGCGGTAAGTTCGGTGACATCATCGTTACTGTTGGTCCTAAGGACGAGGACTACAAGGAGGGCGACCTTCAGTTCGTTAACGAGGTTACTGGCGGTCACATTCCAAAGGAGTTCATTCCTTCAGTGCAGAAGGGCTTCCAGGACAGCATGAAGAATGGTGTGCTCGGTGGCTTCCCAATGACAGACCTCAAGGTTACTCTTACCGACGGTAGCTTCCACCCTGTGGACTCTGACCAGATTTCGTTCGAGCTCGCTGCTCACGCCGCGTTCAAGAACTGCTGCCAGAAGGCAGGCCCCGTGCTCATGGAGCCTATCATGAAGGTAGAGGTCGTTACTCCCGAGGAGAACATGGGTGACGTTATCGGTGACCTCAACAAGCGTCGTGGACTTGTCCAGGGCATGGACGAGGCTCGCTCTGGCGCTCGTATCGTGAAGGCCATGGTGCCACTGGCTGAGATGTTCGGTTACGTGACAGCGCTCCGTACCATCACCTCTGGTCGTGCTACAAGCTCTATGGAGTATGATCACCACGCTCCTCTGTCTGCTTCTTTGCAGGCTCAGGTTCTTGAGGAACTCAAGAAGTAAGAAAACTAAGGCAGGTGCTCGCTGAGCGAATGACTCTTTGGCGACACCCACCTTACACATTATATTAATAATACAACAACAATTATCACAATGAGTCAGAAGATTCGTATTAAGCTGAAGAGCTACGACCACCAGCTGGTCGACAAGTCGGCAGAGCAAATCGTTAAGGCTGTGCAGGCTACAGACGCTATCGTGAGCGGACCTATTCCATTGCCAACTCACAAGCGCATCTTTACTGTCAACCGTTCAACATTCGTCAACAAGAAGAGCCGCGAGCAGTTCCAACTCTGCACATACAAGCGTCTCATCGACATCTACAGCGCTACAAGCAAGACTGTGGACGCGTTGATGAAGCTTGAGCTTCCCTCAGGCGTTGAGGTTGAGATCAAGGTCTAATTGCTTTCAGCCGAACAAAAATAAATGCGGAGCATCCATGTGGATGCTCCGCATTTTTTTTGCGTCGTGCCAAAGCCGTGTTGACTTAAATCAATAAACATATTATAAAAAGGATAATAAGAAAGGAGCGAACGGGAATAACAGAACAAAATACGTAACTTTGCAACCAATATAATTAAGCAAGATTTAGAAATGACAAAGAAAAGATGGGCCGTTAGCGCAATGGCCGCATTCGTGGCAAATGCCGTAATGGCAGGAGGCCTGCTTACAAACACCAATCAGCACGTCGCTTTCAACCGCATGATGAGCCGCGAGGCTTCTATAGGCATCGACGGTGTGTATTACAACCCTGCCGGTGTGGCTTTCCTTAGCAAGGGTCACCATCTGGCCATCAACTGGCAGTTGGCGTATCAGGATCGCACAATCCAGAATGATTATCCTTTGTTCACCAACAACGTGAACAACCCCACTACACCCCGAGAGTTCAAGGGCAAGGCGTTTGCTCCCGTAATCCCTTCCTTCCAATATGCTTACAACACCGGCAAGTGGTCGTTCCAGTCGGGCTTTGCCCTCGTGGGCGGCGGTGGCAAGTGCACGTTCGACAACGGCCTTGGCTCGTTTGAGAAAATCGTATCGGAGACCGCAATGGGTGCCTGCCAGCTTGCAAGCGCCATCGACCAAGTGGGTTATGGCGTAGGCCAGAAGATGGGCATCGGCATTCCGCAGAATGTGTTCTCCTCAGATAATATGTTCGGCTCAAAGGGCAGCTACAGCTACGACAGCTATATGCATGGTCGCCAGTATTATTATGGTCTGTCGGTTGGCGCGGCATATAAGGCCAGCGACAACTTCAGCGTCTTCGCCGGCGTGCGCGGCGTTTACGCCTCGTGCAACTATTATGGCTATGTGCGCGACATCAAGGTGGGCAGCATGCCCCTCTACCAGGTTCTCGACCCAACGAAGGAAGATGCCGCCAATATCGAGCTCAGTTGCGACCAGAGCGGCATAGGCTTCACGCCTATCATCGGCGTTGATTTCAAGACAGGCCGCTGGAACTTCTCCGCCAAGTATGAGTTCAAGACACGTATGCGCTTGAAGAACAAGTCGGTGAACCAGGCTCCATCCATCGGTAACCTCGCCGACAACCTCCGCACTGCCTACACCGAGAGGTTGGGTCTCCCTTCACAGGTAGCCGATGCCATCCTTGGTCATGAGGTCGTCCAGGGTGCCATGAGCCAGCTCAAGCAGCAATTTGACACCAAGCTTGAGACTGCCATTGGCGAGTATGCCGACGGCAAGAAGATAGCAGCCGACATCCCTGCCTACCTTGCCGTGGGCGTGGGCTACAAGCCTGTGGACGCGCTCCGTGTGAATGTCGGCTTCCACTGGTTTGACGACAAAAACGCTACTTCTTACGACAACCGCAACAAGACCCTGAAGCGCGGCACGCTGGAGTACAACGCCGGCGTGGAGTATGACATCACGAAGAAGATCACCCTCAGCACGGGTTGGCAGAACACCAACTATGGTCTGAGCGATGAATACATGGACGACAAGTCGTTTGTGGTGAGCAGCAACTCCGTGGCGTTTGGCGGCGTTTACCACATCAACAAGAAGATGCACCTCAACGTGGCATATTTCCACACCTTCTACGAGCACAAGAAGACCAGCGAGGCTGTGGCGTTGAGCGCTGACAAGACCATCAACTACAACTCCGACTACACGCGCAACAACAACGTGTTTGCCGTAGGTATCGACTTCGATATCTAACGCTGTAAGGACACGAAAAAGGCTTTGAGCTTTCCCGTAGGCCACGGGAAGAGAGTAACAAGAGGTGAAAAAAAAGAATTACTCTAAACTCAAAGCCATTGGCAAAATTACGAAATCCGCTCGTGATAGAGCAAATATTCGAGATAAAAAATCGTTAATTTAAACGCATTGCGGAGGCTGGCGCGACACCAGCCCCGCGATGCGTTTAACCTTTTTGTTCCGCGCCCTTGATGTCGCGGTACAACCCGTCGACGATGCTGTCGGCAAGGCTGATGTTTGGCACGATGATCTCATCGCACTTGAGATGCTCCGCCACCTTGAGGAATATCTCGCCAGCGGGGACGATGACGTCCGCACGGTCGTCCTTGAGGTTGAATTGAGCCTTGCGCTCCTCGATGGAGAGGAGCGAGAGCTGGTTGTGGATGTCGCGCAGCTGCTGCACATTCAACCTCATGTTGCTGTTCTTGTCCTTTACGAGCTTGAACAGCTTGTTGATGTTTCCGCCCGAGCCTATGATGCGAGTGTCGGGGAACTCGCGTGCGTATTCCTCAAGCATCGTTTTCATGTCGTTCCATTCCTCCGCCCTGACGTTGCCGCTGAGCAGGCGCAATGTGCCGATGTTGAACGAATGGCTCTCGGCAAGGATGCCGTCGTGAAGCAACGAGATCTCCGTGCTGCCGCCGCCCACGTCTACATAGGCGAAGTTGCCCGTGCCGCTCTCCGTGTTCTCCACGAGGTTGTTGCAGAGCAGTTGCGCCTCTTGCGCACCAGGTATTATCTCCAGGCCGATGCCCGTCTTGTCCTTGATGCGCTCCATCACTTTCTTGCCGTTCTCCGCGTCGCGCATGGCCGACGTGGCGCAGGCACGAAACGCCTTGACATCGTAAAGGAGCATGAACTGCTTGAAGCCCTTCATCATGTGGAGCATCATCTCGGCGCGCTGCTTGGAGATTTTGCCAAGTGTGAACACGTCCTTGCCCAAGCGCAGGGGCACGCGTATGAACATCAGTTTGCGGATGCGCTCAAACTCCGGCGCGCTGTCGTCGAATCGTTTTATGAGCAGTCGGGCGCCGTTGGATCCAATGTCTATGGCGGCTAATGTCGTTGGTTTCATGTGTCTAAAAAGTTTTGATGTTTTTGTCGCATTTTAAAGAGTCACGCTATTGGTAAGCCTTGAACAGCTCCTCCTGCGAGCGGAACGGCGTGCCGCCCTCCGTGACAGGCTGAATCTCGTTGGTTCCCTTGCCGTCGACTACGCGTCCGTTTGTGGTGTCGCGCAAGCCATATTCCACCGTGCGAAGCAGGTCGCGCTTCAGGTCGTCGTCGTAGACAGGCGTCATCACCTCGATGCGGTTTACGAGGTTGCGTGGCATCCAGTCGGCAGAGCCGATGAAATAGCGAGGCTTGCCACCGTTGCAGAAGATGAGGATGCGCGCGTGCTCAAGATAGCGGTCTATGATGCCTATGGCCTTCACGTTCTCGCTCACCCCGGGCACCCCGGGCACGAGCGAGCAGTTGCCACGAATCAAGATGTCCACCTTCACGCCGGCATTGGATGCGGCATAGATCTTGTTCACCATGTCGTGGTCGGTGATGTGGTTGATTTTTATCTTCACCCAGGCCTCCTTTCCCTCCTTGGCGTTTTTTATCTCGTTGTCGAAGAGTCTCAAGACGCGCGTCTTCATGGAATTGGGCGACACCATGAGCTCCGTGAACCTCACTTGCGAGAACGGGCGGTCGATGAAGTCGAACACCTTTGCCACCTCTCTCACTATGCGTTGGCGGGCCGTCATCATGAGGTAGTCGGTATATACCTTCGCGTTGCCCTCGTGGAAGTTGCCCGTGCCAACGCAGGCTATGTCACCCTTTGTGGTAGTGATAAGGCACAGCTTGGAATGGATCTTCAGTCCCTCTACGCCGAAGATGACATTGATGCCCTCCTCTTGCATGCGCTTGCTCCACTTGATGTTGCTCTCCTCGTCGAAACGCGCCAAGAGCTCCACCACCGCCGTAACCTTCTTGCCGTTGCGCGCGGCGCAGATGAGCGCCTTCACCACCTTTGAGTCCTTGGCGAGGCGGTAGAGCGTGGTCTTGATCTCCTTGACACTCGGTCGCAGCGCCGCCTCGCGTAGCACGCGGATATAGCCGTCGAAGGAGTGGTAGGGCACGTGGATGAAACGATCCTTCTCGCGGATGGAGTCGATGATGCTCTCCTCGGCAAGGAACTCAGGCTTCATCACCTGTGGCCACCGTGGGTATCTCAAATCGCCATGCCCACAGTCGGGAAACCTCATCAAGTCGCGGTGGTTCTGGTATCTGCCTCCGGCGAGAGATGTGTCCAGTTCCTTCACGTTGAGACGCTCAAGGATTTTCTTCTGCATCTCCTTCGGCATGTCGCGGTCGTAGATGACGCGAATTGGCGAGCCCTTTTTGCGACTGTTCACGCCCATGGCGATTTTCTCCATCGTGCCATAGTCGCCCTCGTTGTCAACCTCCATCTCAGCGTCCTTGGTGAACTTGAACGAGTAAGCCTCGTAGGAGCTCTCCTTGGTGCCGATGAAGATGAGCGGGAGGCAATAGCGAACAACGTCGTCGAGATATATGATGTCGCAGAAGTCGTCACCCGACGGCAGTTTGATGAATCGGCCGTAGACACGGTCGGGCACCTTTATGATGGCATATTTCACCTTTTTGTCGTCGGCGTGGGTCTTCTTCACCACGAGGTAGATGCGGTTGTCCTCTAGAGTGTTGAGGTCGTCGACGGCGTCGAGCCAGATGGGATTTGTTGAACCGTTGAGCTTGTCGTAGTAGAAACCCTTGAGGTAGCTCTTTTGGGCATCGTTTAGCTGCCGCTCGTTGACGAGGCGGATGCGGTGCTCGGCCAGCTCGCTGAACACCTTATCTATAGTATCTGTATATTCGCGGCTGTATTCCTCGTTGAGCTTGTTGATAGTCTTGATGGTCTTCTTCAGCCTTTTTCGCGTGCTCTCCCCAATGCCCTTGGCACCGGCGAGGCGCGTCAACGACGCCACGCGAACACGGAAAAACTCGTCGAGGTTGTTGGAGTAAATGCCAAGAAACGACATCTTCTCCAATGGCGGCACATTGTCCTTTTGTGCCTCTTGCAAAATGCGGTGGTTGAAATACATCCAACTGATGTCGCGCTCAACATAATGCTGCGCCTCCTCCTGATTCTTTGACTTCATCTTGTTTCTTTTTATGGTTATAACCGCTATATGTGGTTGTTTTTGCAAAGTTACGCTAATGTATTGATACACTGATGTCTATAATGATACGATTTTGTAACAATAACGTTACAAACGTGTTACACCCTAAGGATGGACATGTCGCCCGCCTACGTCTTGCTGGTATTAACAACATTGTAACATCAGCGTAACAGAATCGTAAAACCGCGTGCCTAATTTTGCACTCGAAATCAGTAATGACCGATAATGGACAAGAAGAAAACCCTGTTGTGCCTGATGATGGCATTGCCATTGGCCACAAGCTCGCTGGCGCAGGAGAAAGAGAAGACAGACCTCACTCCACACATTCACGGAACCATCCGCGGAAAGTATGAGTACCAGCCCGACGACCATGCCGGACGCTTTGAGGTGCGCAACGCCCGCTTCAGCGTGGAGGGCAAGGTGGCCCAGGCTGTGGCTTACAAGGCAGAGGTGGACCTCTCCGACGAAGGCAGCATAAAGATGCTCGACGCCTATACGCGTCTGACGCCGGTGGATCATTTCCAGTTTACCATAGGCCAGATGCGCGTGCCATTTACCATCGATGCCCACCGCTCTCCGCATCAGCAGTATTTCGCCAATCGCTCGTTCATAGCCAAGCAAGTGGGCAACGTGCGCGACGTGGGAGCCACTGTCGGATACCAGACAAACATAGGAATACCCGTGATACTCGAGGCGGGGCTTTTCAACGGCTCGGGACTGACCAACCAGAAAGACTTCTGGACCAAAGGCGTGAACTTCTCTGCCAAGGCACAGATGTTCTTCCCCCATGGTTGGAACCTGACACTCAGCACCCAGAAGATAAAGCCAGAGAAAGTGGGCGTGATGATGTACGACATAGGCACCTATTACCACTCACGCGGCTGGCACGTGGAAGCCGAGTACCTCTACAAGCACTATTCCAACAACGCCTTCCATGCGGTGCACTCCGTTGACGCTTTCGCGTCATACGACATTCCACTGAGAAAATGTTTCTTCTCAAAAGTGACACCCCTCGTGCGCTACGACTATATGACCGACCACAGCGATGGCAAGGAATATGAGCTTTCGACAGCCGCAGACGGCACCAAGGTGACAGGCCTGAAAGTGACCGACGCGCAGCGCGGCCGCCTCACCGGAGGAGTCACCTTCAGCATGAACAAGCCGTTCGTATCCGACATACGTATCAACTACGAGAAATATTTCTATCGCAAGGATGGTGTCGTGAAGCCTTCGGAAAAAGACAAGTTCGTGATAGAGTTCATGACCCGTTTCTGACATATCTTATATTTGCCCCGTTCGGCGCAAGCGACCCTTTTCCTTTTCCTATACCTATGCAACAATTTACGCCCGTTGACGGAATTTGACCGTCGGCGGGCTTTTTTAGCCTCTCAGAGGACTGGAAATAAAAGTTTTTGAAAAAAATATCGAGAAACATTTGGTGAAGCCGATGATAATGCTTACCTTTGCATCCGCATTCCGAAAACGAGTGCTGTGAGGTCAAAGAACCAAAGGATTGGAAGTTTGGGTGAGTGGCTGAAACCAGCAGTTTGCTAAACTGCCGTGCGCATTTACGCGTACCGGGGGTTCGAATCCCCCAGCTTCCGCTAAGGTTTATAACCAAGATGGTCGGTTCATCTAACGGTTAGGATACAAGATTCTCAATCTTGGCATAAGGGTTCGATTCCCTTACCGACTACTTCTCATACTGACGGGTCTTGTCTACATCAGACGTGCGGGCAAGGCTTTTTTCAGCAAGGAAAACCAGATGGTGGATTCATCTAATGGTTAGGATACAAGATTCTCAATCTTGGCATAGGGGTTCGATT
>CAVKWN010000113.1:0-8059 GCA_963660075.1 Lachnospiraceae bacterium | reverse complement strand
TTTGAGAAGGTAATAAACGGCAACTATCTCTATGTTGATAAGACCGAGTACATCCACCGCCTAACCCATGCCAATGGCACTTATTTCTTTCTGAGCCGGCCTCGCCGTTTCGGGAAGTCATTGCTCGTGTCTACTCTCCAAAGCTATTTCGAAGGAAAGAAGGAGTTGTTCAAGGGGCTTGCCATGGAACATTTGGAGAGAGAATGGACTGAATATCCCGTGCTGCATTTCAGCATGGCCAGCGGCAAGCACATGGAGAAGGAGCAGCTGAACAGATATTTGGCTGACATCTTGGACAAGCAGGAGGAAAAGTTTGGCTATAAGAGCGACAAGACAGATGCCAACATTCGCTTCAAAGACTTAATTATGTCCGCATTCAAGCAGACTGGCAGGCAGGTGGTGGTGCTCATCGATGAGTATGACGCTCCTCTACTGGACGTGGCACATGAGGAAGAAAGCCAGGGAGTGCTACGCGAAGTGATGCGCAACTTCTACAGCCCCCTGAAAGATTGCGACCCTTACCTGCGCTTCGTGTTCCTCACGGGCATCACCAAGTTTTCGCAGCTCAGCATCTTCAGCGAGCTGAACAATATCACCAACATCTCCATGAACGACGACTATGCCGGCATCTGCGGCATCACCAAGGAGGAAATGCTCACGCAGATGGCCGATGACATCGAGCAGCTCAGCAAGAAGATGAAGCTGGACAAGGACGAGGTGGTAAGAAAACTCAAAGACAACTATGACGGATACCATTTCTCCGCCTTCTCGCCCGACGTGTTCAACCCATTCAGCCTACTCAACTGTTTCGCGGAGGGAAAATTCGGAGCTTATTGGTTCAGCTCCGGCACACCCACCTATCTCATCAACATGATGCGAAAGTTTGACACCTTGCCCACCGACATCTGCCGGGTGGAGGCCGACGAGAGCGAGTTCGACGCGCCGACGGAAAACCTGGCCACCATCATGCCGTTGCTCTACCAAAGCGGCTACATCACCATCAAGGACTATAACCGCGACTACAACTACTATATTCTCGACATGCCCAACAAGGAGGTGAAGGTGGGGCTGACGAGGGCACTCATCCCATCGTATGTAACCCGTAACACGCTCTTAACCACCAACACCGCGCGCCGCATCGCACAAGCTCTCGACAAACAAGACATGGACGCAGCCCTGCGGCTACTGCAAGATTTCCTCGGCACCGTGCCCTACTGCAACGTCACCAACCACGAGGGACACTACCAGCAGATGCTCTTCATCATCTTCTCGCTCCTCACCGCCTACATGGTGGACGTGGAGGTGCACACGCCCAAGGGCAGGGTTGACATAGTAGTGCTCACGCGTACCGACCTCTACATCATCGAGCTGAAGATGGACAAGAACGCACAAACAGCCCTGCAGCAAATCAACCTCAAAGACTACGCCCAGCGCTTCGCCCTCTGCGGCAAGCCAATCACCAAGGTGGGCGTCAACTTCGACTCGACGAAGGGAAACATCGAGGATTGGAAGATAGAGGCATAAAAAAACACAAAAAATCGTGCCCCTTCGGCATAGCACTGAAAAGGCATCGGCATTCCATTGGAATGCCGATGCCTTTTCAGTATAAAGCCGATGCCTTTTCAGTGCAATGCCGATGAGTGCAAAAACGTGCCTACAGCAACAGGGCGAACGAGGCGCCACACGCCAGGGTGTTCATCCATTCCTTGCTTGCCTTGTTGTGGGATGGCAGCAAATTGTAGTCGGCGAAAAACCTCATGGCATAATACTTGTTCGCGTTGAAGGTGAAAGACAGCCCACTCCCAAGGCAGAAGCCGCTCCTCGCACCTACCGTCATAGACGACAGGCTCAATCGGGGATAATGCACAAGTCCGCCAATGAGCTTGCTTCCCACCAGGCAGCGCCTCGACAACGGATACGACAGGTAGCAACCACCGCACGCCGACAACGCGTCGAAAGCGTTGTCCTCGGCTTGGTCGCCATTCAAGATCAATGCGGTATTCGTGACCGCGAACCGTCCGCCCACCCCGACAA
This sequence comes from Lachnospiraceae bacterium, assembly GCA_963660075.1. GTDB lineage: Bacteria > Bacteroidota > Bacteroidia > Bacteroidales > Bacteroidaceae > Prevotella. Next base: position 6,025 of record CAVKWN010000113.1, on the reverse strand, counting down.
AAGGGTTGAAAAAGTAGGCACCCTCAAGCCCGACGGAAGAGCCCGACGAGGTCTCGAACGTGTTGTTTTCGTCGATGTCGTATTTGCTCAAAGGCACGTTGAGCCCTACATAAAGGCTGATGAACGATGGGCGCACCTTGCCTTCACCCTCGGGTATGCTTGCCTCCTTGCGCAAGCCTTTGTCCTTGAAAATCAGGTCGCCAAGCCAATATCCCATCTCTGTCGACAGTAAGCCGACACCAGCCCCAGTGAGCACGTCACTGAGCCAATGCTTGTTGTTCGCCACGCGAAAGACGCCCGTCGCCGTCGCCGTGGCATAGGCGCCGATGCCTATCCACGGGCTTATGTGCCCATATTCCTTCGTCAGCATAGTGGCGGTCATGAAAGCCGTGGCGGTATGCCCTGACGGGAAGGAGTGGTTGTCCGATCCGTCTGGCCTCGTCACGTTCGTCGTCCTTTTCAACGTGTTAACCACGCCGCCCATAATCAAACCTGCTAAAGCGTCGGACACGAGCATGCGGCCCCATGAGCTACGGCCTTTGACCCCTGCCGCCTTCAGCCCCAACATCACTATCCCCGGGGTGTATTGCATATAGTTGTCGAGGCCATTGCGAAACTCAGGCAAGTAGTCGTTTCGCAAGCTGCGAAAATGGTCGTCTTCTCCCTTCACCACAAGGCCTGCAGCTATCAAGGGGGCACCCGTGAGAGCCATCCTGCCCAAACGCGACGAGACGCTTCCCCCAATGTCAACGCTGTCGCCCATAAGACCATCAGCATGAGCCCTGCCCGGCATTGACAACAGGACAAGCGACACCAAGACATGGCAAACTACGTACCTGGCAACAAATGTTCTCTTCATAAGGACCTTTCTATTATGATTCTTGTTACGCGATAATAAACCGTCACAAAGATAGGGTCTCACTTTGTGGAAAGTTTGTGGATATGGTTACGATTTGCCTTGTTTGTCGAAATTCACGACGAAAGAGTGGATTCCGTCATCGAAGCCGTATTCCACTACCCACCCATGGTAGTCGCAAATGGCCTTCACTATGGCAAGGCCCAAGCCGTTGCCGCCCTTGTCTTGCGCTGGGCGATAGAAGCGGTTGAATATGTGCTCTGCGGGCAGTGCGGGCTCGTCCGACGTGTTGGCCACGCACAAGGCGTTGTTGCCTATACCTATGGTTATCTTGCCTTCCGGCCTGTTGTGCCTCACGGCATTTACGATGAGGTTGCTTACCATGCTCTCCATCAACGCGCCGTTGGCTTTGATCACCAATGGCTCGTGCGAATAGCGGCGCTCTAAGACCAACTGCCCCGAAATGGTTTCGAGCGAAGTCAACAACTTGTCCATGAAAGTGTCGAGGCGTATGGAGGTCTTATTGTCGAATTGCTCGTTGTCTATCTTGGCAAGAAGCAGGAGGTTGCGGTTGAGTCGCGACAGGCGCGAGGTCATTTGGAAGAGGTCTTGTATAATCTCCGCCTGAGCTTCAGTGAGCCCGGGCTGTTGCAGAAGCAGCTCAAGCTTGGCCTGAAATATGGCGAGAGGTGTCTGAAGCTCGTGCGAGGCGTTCTCGGTGAATTCTTTTTGCGCCTTATAGCTGTTCACGCTCTTTACCATCAGCCTGCGCAACGCCTCGTTGAGCGTGGCAAACTCCTTGATGTCGCTACGTGGCAAATCGGGTATTCTTGACTTCTCTATCCGGAACGTCGCTATGCTTTCGAGGGTCTGCTCAAAGGGCTTCCACAGGCGTTTCGAGACAAGGCGCATGGTCAGCGTAACGCCCACGCCAAGCAGCACCGTGATGAGAAGGTATTGCAGCATTATGCCCTTCATCACGTCCTCGGCCAAGTCGAACGTCGGGAGCGTTTGACCCTCACGCACGGCTTCTATCAGGTCTTCCAAGTCCTCGGCGTAATAGTTTTTCGTGAGGTAATAGAAGGCAGGTGCGGCAAGGGCGAAAAGCAGGGCCGTGCACGCCACGAACCGCATCATTGACTTTCTCAACAAACTCTTCATACCTTTAACCATTTATAACCCATTCCATATACATTCTTTATGCAGTTTGGCACGCCTGCCTGGGCAAGCTTTGCTTTCAGATTCTTGATGTGCGTGTAAACGAAGTCGAAATTATCCATCATGTCGGCAAAGTCGCCACTCAGGTGCTCGGCAATCGCGGCCTTTGACATCACACGGTTTCCATTGCCTATAAACAGCAATAGCAGGTCGTATTCCGATTTGGTGAGCACTATTGCATGACCGTTTGCCTCGACGCTTTTCTCCAGCAAGTTTATCGTTATTCCATTGCCTTTCAAGAGGTTGCTTGCCCCAAACTCCTTTCGGCGTATAATGGCATAGACGCGCACGCTCAACTCGGCGAGGTGGAAAGGCTTTGCCAGATAGTCGTCTGCCCCAATCTCCAGCCCGTTGATCTTGTCCTCAAGCGAGTTCTTCGCCGAGATTATTATCACCCCGGCGGGATTGTCCCTGCGCTTGATGTCGCGTAGCAGGTCAAGGCCATTGCCGCCAGGGAGCATGAGGTCGAGCAAGACGCAATCGTAATCGTAGACACGAAGTTTCATCAAAGCCTCGGCATAGTCGAAAGCCTGCTCACACACGTATTTCTCCGACTTCAAGTAACTCACGATGCTGTCTGACAGCTTCCGCTCGTCTTCAACGATAAGTATCTTCATTTGCCTGTGTCTCAGTGTTATTCATGGAGAGCCAAGATGCCCTTTGACCCTTTCGCTTGCAAATTTATGAAATAATGTTGAGGAAATATTGAAGAAACGAGTTTTAGGGATAAAATAATGCCATCTACCAAAAATACTCAAAGTCTGCCTCTACTTTTGCGTCAAGAAGCCGCGTGGAAGCGGCAAACAGGTAACAGGACATAAAAAAAACAACAATAAATATGGAGATAAAGACATTCGTTGACCGCCCCATTCTCTCGGTCATGCTTTCAGCAGTCATCGTCATCATTGGAGTCATAGCCCTATTGAGTCTCCCCATAGAGCAGTATCCCGACATAGCGCCGCCCACCGTCAAGGTGAACGCCACCTATACCGGGGCCAACGCCGAGACGATGATGAAAAGCGTGGTCACGCCACTTGAGACCGCGATAAACGGCGTGGAGAACATGCAATACATGACCTCAAACGCCGCCAACAACGGCACTTGCACCATAACGATATATTTCAAGCAAGGCACCGACCCTAACATGGCGGTGGTGAACGTTCAAAACCGCGTGGCATCAGCACAAGGGCTGTTGCCCGCCGAGGTGACGAAGAGTGGCGTGACGGTTCGCAAGACCCAAAACTCAAACCTGAAGTTCATAACGCTTTACAGCCCCGACAGGCGCTATGACACAAAATTCCTGACCAACTATATGAAAATCAACATCGAGCCTCAACTGGCGCGTGTGGCTGGCGTAGGCGAGGTAAATGTCATGGGTGCCGACTATGCCCTACGCGTCTGGCTCGACCCTGCCAAAATGCGAGTCTACGGACTCGTGCCAAGCGACATCGACAACGCCTTGGCGGCACAGAACATCGAGTCGCCTACGGGCAGCCTAGGCGCCGAGTCGGGAAACACGTTCCAATACGTGCTGAAGTATCGTGGACGTTATAGCGATGTCAATGAGTTCAAGAGCATCGTGCTCAAGGCCAATGGCGAAGGAGGCATACTGCGTCTGGGCGACGTGGCAAGGATAGAACTTGGCACCGTGGACTACAACATGACGAGCACCACGGAAGGCAAGCCGGGCGCGTCGGCTGGCATAACGCAAATGTCAGGCTCAAACGCCAACGACATAATAAAGCAACTCGACAAGGTGGAAGACGAGATAAGGAAGACTCTGCCTCCAGGCATGGTGCTTGAGGACCAAACCAACGTGATGGACTTTCTCGGAGCGTCCATGCGCAACGTCACGGAGACACTTGTCATAGCCCTTATACTCGTGGTTATTGTAGTGTTCCTGTTCCTGCGCGACTGGCGTTCCGCCATAGTTCCCGTCATCGCCATCATTGTCTCGCTCATCGGCACCTTCACCTTCATGTATGCCATGGGGTTCACCTTGAACCTGCTCACGCTGTTCGCTCTCGTTCTCGTCATAGGAACCGTGGTCGACGACTCCATAGTAGTTGTGGAAGCCGTGCAAGCGAAGCTCAGTCATGGTCACACAAGTGCATACAAAGCCACGTTGGAAGCCATGAAAGACCTGAGGCACGCCCTGGTCACCACCTCTATCGTCTTCATGGCGGTATTCATACCCGTAAGCTTTACAAGTGGCACCACAGGCGTATTCTATAAGGAGTTCGGACTCACCATGGCATCGGCTGTGGCAATATCGCTTTTCAATGCCCTGACGCTATGCCCATCGCTCAGCGCGTTAATTCTGAGAAAGACAACGACTGGGACGACTCACCAGCAGAGCAAATGGACTGCAGCCTACTTGCGGGGCGTATTAAGCATGATGCGCCATCGCAAACTCGTTGTGTTGTCATTGCCCATTTCCATTGTCGCATTGGCGGTGATGATATTCACTACAAAGACGAGCCTTGTGCCGCAGGAAGACATGGGAACCATCGACGTGGGAGTGCAGTGTCATCCAGGCTACAGCCTTGCGCAAACGGCTAAAGTGATGGATCAAGTGGAGGCTGTGATAAAAAACATACCGCAGATAAAGATATACACCCGCATTGACGGGCGTGACGCGCAGTCGAACCAAAGCTCGTCGGCTGGGTTCCTGTCGATAAGGCTCAAAAACTGGGCTGAGCGCACAGGGCGAGCTGACGACGTGGACAGCGTGGTGAACGAGATTTACCGTCGCACGGCTTCCATCAAGGAGGCGGATGTCAACTGCGCCACCTTGCCTACGATACGTGGCTATGGGTCGAGCAGCGGCTTCGAGCTTTACGTGCAAAACCGCTCTGGCGAGGATTTCAAATCGCTCTTGCTTGCCACAAGACGGTTCGTGGATGCCCTGAACAAGCGGCAAGAGATATCCAAGACTCACTTCACGTTCAACATGGATTATCCTCAATACTTGGTTGAGGTTGACGCGGCCCGGTGCATGATGATGGGCGTGTCGCCAAAAGACGTGCTAGGCACGCTCTCGGCATACATTGGCGGCGATTACGCCTCAAACATCAACAAGTATACTAAGCTGTACCGCGTAATGGTGCAATCGGCTGCCGTCTGCAGGCTCAACGAGGCTTCCTTGTCAAACATGTATGTAAGGAGCGACGAAGGGGCAATGTCGCCACTGAGCGAGTATGTCAAACTGAAGAGGGTCAACGGAGCTGAATACTTGACCCACTTCAACCTTTTCCCTGCCATACGCGTGAACGGGACGGCGGCATCGGGTTTCAGTTCCGGACAGGCCATTAAAGCCATAAGCGAGGTGGCGGCACAGACCCTGCCCCACGGCTACGGCCATGAGCTGAGCGGTCTCTCACGCGAAGAGTCTTCGCAAGGCAATGCCACGCTGCTGATACTCACGATAAGCATAGTGTTCATATATATCATCTTGTGTTGCCTGTTTGAGAGTCTGCTCATTCCCTTTGCCGTCATTCTCGTGGTGCCGTTCGGGCTCTGCGGCAGTTTTCTGTTGTCGGCAGCGCTTGGCATAGACAATAGCATCTACATGCAGATAGGCCTCGTGATGCTCATCGGCATGTTGGCAAAAACCGCTATCCTGCTCACGGAATACGCCACGGAGCGACGCAAGGACGGAATGTCAGTAGCCCACGCAACCTTGTCCGCGGCCGCCGCCCGACTGCGCCCGATAGTGATGACCGCGAGCGTGATGATAGCAGGAATGATACCGCTTATGCTTGCCCATGGCGCCGGAGCAAGGGGCAACGTGGCGATTGGCACGTGCGTCGTGGGCGGAATGATAGTCGGCACGACTGCCATACTCCTTTTTCTGCCAACCCTATACAGCCTCTTTGCAAGACAAGCACAGCAACTCCATTAAACGAAAAAATCTCGCGAGTAGTCTCGCGAGATTTTCTGTTTATATAT
>CAVKWN010000112.1:0-8174 GCA_963660075.1 Lachnospiraceae bacterium | reverse complement strand
GCTTAACGCTCTTCTGTTCCACCACGTTGAAGCCTTCGCTCGACCAGTTCACGCCAAACGTTTTGTAGAACTCGCGTGCATAAAGCTCGCTTGCGGGTATCTCCTGCTCTTCTACCGAGCACGAAGCCAATCCTCCCGCAACAAGAGCCAAGCCCAAAATAGCTTTAATGTTCATTGGTTTCATTTTTTTCTGTGTATTTGGTTCTGTTATATCTATGTTCAATTATTATTTCAAAAGATAGTGGATACGCACTTTCACGCAACGATTAAGCTTTGCAGAGAGACCGCGTGTAGACTTATCCTTGACAGTGCGAATGCTTCCGTTAAGCTTGCTCACCATATAAATCTGTGAAGCAACGTTTTTCATACAAGGCTTCTGCTTAAGCCATGTGATGACGGTTGCAGCACGATTCTGCGAGAGGGCGTTATTACGGTCAAGCCCCACCTGTGCAGCGTTGTCACCGGTGTAGTTGTCTTGACTTGTGGCAAGACCTTCACACTGTATCATGGCAATCGTTCCGTTCTTCAGAATGTCTTGTATATGTGAAACAGTAGCAGTATCGGTATACTGAGCGATATAGCCAGTATTGCTGTTCATTGCTGCATATACGTCAGCGAAGCTCACAAGCTCTTCGCCAGCCTCAACATCCATATTGTCACGAACTGTTGAAAGTCCTGCATGCTGGTTAAGACCGAAAGAAACAGTCTCCATATAGTTGTCGTTCAGCAATAGCTTCTGTCCCTCTGTCTGCTTGTCGATACGATATTGCCATGTGTGCTGTCCGTCGTATATTGGAGCGTAGTAATATCCGTAGTTCTGGCGGAAAGCAGCCATACTGTCGGCAGAAAGACTGAGCGAGAGCGGTTTCTTAGACATCTCATAACCACGTGGCAGAGTGCCTGTCTCGAAAGTACGATCGGCAGTCTCCGTTGCAATATCCACAGTAGAAAGTCCTATTGGTGTCTTGCCGTCAGCCAGACGCTCTGCCACCTGTGAGTTGTTCTTGTATTTCTTCTGTGTGAAGAGACCGCCAGCAAGATAGTCGATAGCATTAACATCGCTTCCTGAAACCGTTGGAGCATCGCTACGTCCTGAGTAGTTGTTCGGATAGAACACATAGAATGTCATTGTGCGGTAGGTTACGTTAGCATCTTTTGCCTTGACGGTGAGAATGTCGCGCTCGCGATAGTCACGGCGATAAACAGCCTGCGTGCTACGCTTCCAACCATTGTTGTTCTTCGTTCCGAAATACCATGTAAAACCTATGTCCACACCGTAGTTACCGTCCCACTTCTCAGCATAATGGTCAGCCTGTCCGTATTCAAGGTCAAAGTTTGTCTGATAGAACAATCCGCGCGCCTTGATGTCAAGAGAGAAGTTCTTGCGCGGGGTAAAGAAGCGGCTGTACTGCAGTTCCAAGTGTCCGCTCCATTCGTTGTCGCTACCAGCCGAATGACCAAAGCCTGTATGATGCACACCGCCAATACCTGCAGAGAACATGAACTGGTTCATGAATTTCTTGCTGTTCACGCCCTCATATCCGAAGAAAAGGCGGGTGAGGTTGAGTACAACGCTTCCGCTGATGTCCCACCAACCAGTGCGCATCTTACGGTAAGGCGTATTGTCGTCATTTATCTTCACGTCACCATAACCATAGTGGCCTGTAAGATATTCGGTATAACCGCGAGAGTTTGACTTAATGAACTCCAACTTTAGGGCGATACCCGGCGTGAACCATTTACCAACACCCAGGCTCCAGTCCGGTGAGACAGTGCCCCAGAATTTTCCCGTATTGCTAAAGTCTCCACGGAAAGAGTGGGCACCAACCGTACCGAACACGAACCAGTTTTTGCCGAAGCGGTTGGTTACTACGCGCATCGGGTCGAACACGGTATCCGTCTGCAGCGTTACCTGCGTAGGAGCCGTATAGTCTACTGTGTCTGTGTAGATAATCGGATAGTCCTTGTACTTGTCACGTTGCGCATATGTAGCCGTAGACGACAACAAAGCCAACGAAAACAACATTAACAAATTCTTCTTCATAATTTTATAACGTACGCTAATATTTAATCTTTCTATATGTCTGCAGCCAAATCATGTATCATAAGAGCCTGTTCCACTGCAGCATTACGCAACAAACCATAATTCGAATTATACGACAAAAGTACGAATAATATGATAAACCCCTTTCAATATTTTACAATTATTTTTATAAAAGAGAGTTTTTTTTAACACATTTCGATGTAAATCACTTGTCGAAGGCACAATATTTCGAGTTTTGACTTATATATTCCGGTACGAGATCTTTCATCAGACACACTGTCTGATTCTCGTCATAGGTGCGTGCCACTTCTATCAAATGGTTGATCTTAATCTCAACCTCGTCCTTTTCGTATTCGCGCACCTTGGCACATTTTATCTTCCTGTGGGTTGTGGGCAAAACGGTCTCCTCGTCATTGAGCACTTCTTCGTAGAGTTTCTCGCCCGGACGCAGACCCGATATTTCTATCTTCACGTCGGTATGTCCGCTCAAGCTTATCATGCGCTTAGCAAGGTCATAGATTCGCACAGGCTTACCCATGTCGAAAACAAGTATCTGTCCGCCCTTTCCTATCGTGGCTGCCTCAAGAACGAGCATGCATGCCTCAGGAATAAGCATAAAGAAACGCTGGATATCTGGATGAGTGACCTTCACTGGGCCTCCTTGACGTATCTGTTCACGGAAAATAGGTATTACGGAACCGTTGCTACCCAACACGTTTCCGAAACGTGTTGTTATGAACTGCGTCTTCCCCGTAAGCGACTGGCAGTATATCTCACAGATTCTTTTAGAGCATCCCATAACGTTTGTTGGGTTCACCGCCTTGTCGGTGCTCACCATAACAAAGCGCTCCACACCGTATTTCACAGCGAGGTCGGCTATTTTTCGCGTGCCGTCAACATTGTTAAGAATACTCTCCACCGGGTTGTCCTCCATCATTGGCACGTGTTTGTATGCCGCTGCATGAAAGATTATGTTTGGGCGCGTTTCTGAGAATATCTTTTCCATACGGTGCCCGTGACAGATACTTGACACTATTGTCAAAGCTTCTATCTCAGGATGGTTTTCCTTCATCCATAAGCGCACATCATGCAAAGGCGTTTCCGCCTGGTCGATAAGCACAAGACGGCTAGGTTCAAACTTTGTGAGTATCTTTGCCAACTGCGACCCAATGCTTCCTGCAGCTCCAGTCACCATGATGCACTTGCCTTTCATCTGAGTGCGTATCAGTTCCGTGTCAACCACAATTGGTTCGCGCGGCAGAAGATCTTTCAGCTCGATGTCTAGCAGTTTGTCGCTACCCAGTCCATAGATGCCCATGTGGTTCTTTATGTAGCGGTCGTAGAAGATCTTTATCGACACGCGCATGCCCGACATCATTATAATCGACAGAATCACCTGCAGTACGAGGTCGCGAAACCTCATTTGCAGCAAGAATGTTTCTGTGGGAAGATACAAGCGAATTAGCGAAACAATGACCATGCCAATGACAAGTGCCACAGACAGACGGGCTAGGTCAGCGAAGGTACTCTTGCGTATTATCCCACTATAGGTATGCTCCAAGCGGAAGCCTACATAATAGCAGGGCAAGCAAGCAACAAGAGTGAAAATGAGTATGCCCAAGTTACTCAACGTTTGCACTGGCCCGTGGTTGGCGGCAAACGCCATAACACCAGAGAGTATAACGATAAGGCTATCGCCCCCAAGCACATACCAATAAGGCAATGAGTCGCGTGAGAGATACCAGTCTATTATTTTGTTGTGCAACATGCCTTTATCTCCCCCACTATATATTCCAAATCATCATCGCTCACCATCGGTCCGCTGGGCAGACACAATCCCTTGCCGAAGAGTTCTTCGCTCACGCCGTTTACGTATGCTGGGCATCCACTGAATACGGGTTGCAAATGGAGCGGTTTCCACAAAAGTCTGCTCTCAATACCTTTCTCGTCGAGGCGGCGACGTAGCGTGTCGCAGTCTAAAGGAAAAATACTCACGTCAAGAGTTATAGTATTGAGCCAGAAGTTACTATGCTGTTTTGCTGAAGGATTGGTATGCAGTGTCACACCGGCAACATCGGCAAGCAACTGGGCATAAACACTTGCCGTATGGCGATGATAAGCTATGTGTTGGGCAACCACCGTCATCTGTCCGCGCCCTATTCCGGCGCAGATGTTCGACATGCGGTAATTATAGCCGATATGTTCATGCTGATAGTATGGGAATGGTTCGCGGGCCTGCGTTGCGAAGAACGTGGCGCGCTTCTTGTCGTCATCACTATGGCAGACTATTGCTCCGCCGCCCGACGTGGTTATCATCTTGTTGCCGTTGAAGCTGAGTGCGCCAAACTGTCCGAATGTGCCGCACTGCCGCCCGTTGTATTCCGAGCCAAGGGCCTCAGCGGCATCCTCCAACACGGGGATGTCATAACGCGCCGCCACCTCGATAATCTCGTCAAGCTGCGCTGGCATACCATATAGATGTACTGCAACGATTGCCTTGGGTTTCTTGCCGGTCTTTGCCATGCGGTCGCGGATGGCTTCCTCAAGAAGTTCGGGCGACATGTTCCAAGAACCTGGCTCGCTGTCCACGAAAACGGGCGTAGCACCTTGGTATACTATAGGATTGGCGGAGGCGGAGAAGGTGAAACTCTGACAAATAACCTCGTCGCCCTTCCCTACCCCGAGCATCACCAGCCCGAGGTGTATTGCTGCCGTGCCTGCCGAAAGGGCAGCTACATGACTGTCACAACCAAGAAATGTTTCTAGATTTTCTTCAAAAGCGTTTACGTTAGGGCCGAGCGGCACCACCCAGTTTGTGTCAAATGCCTCTTGAATGTATTTCTGCTCATTGCCGCTCATGTGAGCAAGACAGAGCAGTATTCTTTTTCTTTCTGCCATTTTTGTCAAAATAGAATCTTTTTTCATCTTTATCACGTGCCGTGCCGCCGTATATTTCTGCAATATTCGGCACAACTTACTAAAGTCCAAAATTAGTCATTTTTTCCTTTACGTCATGACGAATGCTGCATTTATTGCACCTTTATACCATCAAAAGACGTAATTTTCCACTTCCTTCAATGAATTTACCTTATATAATGGCAGATATTGCTGCTCTAATTTTGAAAAATCCTGTGGGTGTATGTTCTCGCCGTTGTCAAGAAGACACACTGTTTCCCAGCCCAAACGATTGGGTGCGACAAAGTCTTTTGTTGGGTTGTCGCCTAAATAGACGAACCGCTCTGCATCAGGATGCCGTTCCATCACTCGTCGGTAATTGGCTTCCGACGGTTTCTCGCTGCCTATTTCCTCGCTGATTATGATGTCCTCCTCGGCTATCCATTGGTCCAGTCCCAATGCTGCTATCTTGTTGCGCTGCTGCACGGAGCGGCCGTCGGTGATAAGTCCGAGCGTGCAACCTGCAGCTTTTAGTGCATCAAGCACCTCGGCTATTTCTCTGTCAAGGTGGATATTGGGGAGATGATTACGATACATAGCGAGATATTCGTCGACAGACGTTATTCTCCCAAGCAGTTCGTTGAGCCGAAGGAAAGCGTTGTCAGCATTTTTATAGGCTTGCAGCATTACGCCGAACGCCTTGTCAGCCAATAGCTTGTCGCCTTGCGCGGCACAGAGGGCTATCTCCCGGTAAGCCGACTTCAGAAAGTCTATTTCCTTGTAGAGCGTGTCGTCGAGGTCGAAACAGATTACCTTCATCGTTTCATTAGCTTATTATATACCTCCAAGGTATTGCGTGCCATGATTTCAGAGGTGAACTCACCGAGGGCTTTCTCCCGTCCGGCTTTTGCCACTTGCTTGCGCAGAGTCGCATCTTCAACCAAGCGCGACAAGATGCTGCTCAGTTGACCGACGTTTCCGTCCTCGAAGATGAAACCGCTCTTGCCGTCCTCTATCTGCTCATAAGCACCCTCAGTGTTGCTGCGCACCGCACAGCAACCGCTCAGCATGGCTTCCAGGACCACCAATCCGAAACCCTCCTGGTGTGAGGGGAGGGCGAAGATGTCGAAAATCTTATAAAACATCTCCGGTGACTGATACTGAAACCATGACACCTGCGCTTTCAGTCCGGAATTTTCTATCTCTCCATTCAACCAGCCTACCGTTCTGCCGTCCTTCGAACTGCCCAGGAACACGATGTGAATCTGGTTTCGCAACGCTTGTGGCATCTGGCGCACTGCTTTCAATAGTACGTCGTGGCCCTTGCGGCGCTCCACGCTGCCCACCAGTCCTATGATGATTTTTCCCTCGGGAATACCTAGTCTTTTCTTCGTCTCCGCCTTTTCCTCGTCAGAGAGGAGCGTGGAGAAACGCAGCGACACGCCGTGGTGTACGATGGTGATATCCTCGTCATGATAGCCGTACAACCGCTTGGCGAAATCTTTCGTCTCCTTGCTGATGGCTATCAGGTGCGTGGCGTTCTTGTAATAGAAGCACCGCACGAGGTCGGTGACGTGCAAGGTGGACACAAACTTTCGGCGCAACAGCCAAGGAATGAAGGAGAGGTAGGGCGACTGCACATGCAGGACATCGAACCGATACCAGAGCAGATACCAGACGATAGCACATACCGACTTTATTTTCCCTAACATGGAACTATTGTCCGGCAAGGGATAAGGCACAATGGTGGCACCCGTCTTGACGAACTTTTGGTAAAGCATCTCGCTTTCAGGAGCGTCCACACCCTTCGTTTTCCCGACAAGCACCGTCACGTCGTGTCCCAGTGCCACCAATGCCTCACTAAGGTCGAGAGTATGGGTAGTCACTCCCGTCTGGTCGCAACGGGACAAGAGAAGAAGTATTTTCATGTTGCACTATTTTTTCGAACTAATGTGTTTTTCAACGCTTCGCCACAACCTTATTCTTATTTGGTCAATCAGCACTGCAACAGTAAACACGATTAACAGGAACAGGAAGAGGAGCAAAAGATATACCCCCCCGAATAATTATCGTATATCCATACTACAGCCTGCCTGTACCAGCCAAACAAGGCGGCGTGGGTATGCAGAAGGTAAACGGCGAAACAAGAGCCTGCCAGCCAATTGACAAGCCGGCTTTGAAAATGCATTTCTCTGAAACACAGCAACAGGCACAAGGATGCCACAATCACCAATGGATTGTTGTACCATATCAGCCGATCAATCACGTGGAAGTCACATTTCAGTGAGCCTAAGCCTACAATGGTCTGCAATGCCGTGACAACCACATACGCGGTGAGAAAGCTCTTCGCGCTGCCATTGCTCCATGTAGGATGGAAGACTGCCACATAACGAGCCAACAGATAAAGCCCGATAAAAGAAAGAGGCGAGTAGCCTTGCGTGAAATACTCGGCAGATGCAGTCATCCAGCCGAAAAAGGTCTGGATGCCGAAGAAGCCTATCAGGACCCTCGCTTGCGTGCGTCTCGATGCCGTAGCGACAAAAGCATTGAGGATGGGCGAAAGGACATACAACAACATATATGCCTTGACAAACCAACCGAATTCAAATTTGTCGAATATAGTGTGCAAGTTCTCGTCTTGCCACGACTGAAGGCCACAGATCCACATCACCACGTTCACTCCGACGTAGAAGAACAGACAAGTGAACAAGAACCTGCAGAAGCCCTTTACGCTTGCCCTTATACCAAACCATCCCGAGATAAAGACAAAGACATCGACGGCAACGATGCACGCCATTTCGCACCCGATACGCATCCAGACGTTGAGGGGCGATGCCGCAATATCTGCAGACGTGGGCTCTCCAAGGGATTTGAAGTTGACGTGGAGTGCCAACACCATGAACATGGCAAGCACCCTAAGGAGTTCAAAATTGGAAAGGCGTTTCGTTTGCATGGATGTTCATTTCATATTCAGTGCAATCCATTCGTCAGATTTGTTTAATTCGTGGTTCAATGCCCCCCATGATACGTTAGCTTTACAGACTGTCGAACAACCGCTCCCACATGGGGATGACGTTATCGGCGGTGTATCGCTGCGATGTTTTCTGGGCAGCCTTGCCCATTGTGGGTATCTGCTCCTCGTTATCCATCATGCGGCAGAGGGCAAGGGCGAGGTTGTTAACTTGTTCTTCGCGCGTCAATCCACGGTACGGCACGAGGATGCCATCGTGCCCGT
>CAVKWN010000111.1:0-8196 GCA_963660075.1 Lachnospiraceae bacterium | reverse complement strand
TCTTCACTCTTCATTCTTCACTCTTCATTCTTCACTCTTCATTCTTCACTCTTCATTCTTCACTCTTCATTCTTCACTCTTCATTCTTCACTCTTCATTCTTCACTCTTCATTCTTCACTCTTCACACTTCCATCACCCATGTGTCCTTGAATCCGCCTCCCTGCGATGAGTTGACGACGAAGGAGTCGGGGTTGCGCGAGAAGCGCGTCAGTCCGCTCTTCCACACCCGTGTGGTGTCGCGTGCGCTCACCACGAAGGCACGCAGGTCGGCCTTGCGCCAAACCAGCTTGCCGTCTTCCAGCAGTTCGAGGTCTTTGAAGTCGACCACCTCCTGTGCTATCCATCGCCTGGGGAACTTGATGATGAGTTGCTTCAGTTCCTCCAACTTATCATCGCTCAGGTCGCTTCCGAATACCACACCGTATCCGCCAGCCTCGCTCACGTCCTTGATGACGAGTTTCTGTATATTTTGGAGCACGTAGTCGTAGTCTTCCTTGAAATAAGGCAGATAGGTGGGTGCGTTCTGCAGGATGGGTTCCTCGTCGAGATAATATTTCACCATCTTGGGCACAAAGTAGTAGATGCCCTTGTCATCCGCCACTCCGTTGCCAATGCCGTTGATGAGAGCCACATTGCCCGCCTTGTATGCCTGCATCACGTTGGGTATGCCAAGCAGCGAAGAGGGCTCGAACATCATGGGATCCATGTATTCGTCGCTCACGCGGCGGTAGATACACCCCACGCGTGTCTTCTCCTTGTACATGCCGGCATAGTACACCTTGTCGTCCTCCACGAAGAGATCGCCGGGATATGCCAGCGTGGCTCCCGTCTTCTCCGCGAGGTAAGAGTGCTCGAAGAAAGCCGAGTTGTAGCGTCCCGGCGTGAGGATGACAGCGATGCCCCGTCCGGCGTTCATGTCGTCCATCATGTCGCGAAGCAAGTCGGCATAGTCGCGGTTGTCAGCCACGGCATTGCTGGCAAAGGTACGTGGCGACACCTTGCGCGTTATCATCCTGGCTATCATGGGGTAACTGGCCCCTGACGGGATGCGCAGGTTGTCCTCCAGCACATACCATTTGTTGTCCTTGCCCTCTACGAGGTCTATGCCCGCAATGTGCGCATACACCTTTCCCTCGGGACTGATGCCCTCACACTCGGGCATGTAGCCCTTGGAGGAGTAGACAAATTCTTCCGGCACGATGCCGTCCTTGATGATACGTTTGTCGTGATAAATGTCCCATAGGAACATGTTGAGGGCTTTTACCCTTTGCTGCAGTCCACGCTCCAGATAGTCCCAGTCGGTCTTGCTGATGATGCGCGGCACAGAGTCGAACGGGAAGAGTTGTTCCTTGAAGACACCTTTCTTATATACGCCGAAGCGCACGCCGAAACGTTCCATCCACTTGTTTACCGTGTCCCTGCTGTCTGTTAAATCCTTGATGTTTACATTCATAGGCTATACCTGATTTTTCTTTTCCATTAATTACCGTTATCTCTCTTATTACCTTACATATTGTTTGCCGCAGGGTTTATCTTGTGACATATCGACTTAATACGTCTGCAAAGATACAACATTATGTTGATTATAACATAATTTATCCGACATTTTGTTTATAAATGGCGTAAATTTAATTACTATTTGTCTACAAGGAGGTCGTGGATGGTTATATATTGATAAAAAAGCAGAAACAAAAATAGGAGGTAAATGCCTTTTATTATTAGCATTTACCTCCTACTTGGTTGAATATTGCAGTATAACTTAACTGATTGGTTGGGTCAGGCTTCGCCTATCAACCATTTCAAGGCATTTACTCTCTTGATGCCATCATAATCTGCCGTCGGGTCTTCATCGAGTGTCAGGATATATTTAGGATATTGATCCTTGATTTGTTTGAGCGAAGCCAACTCACGTTTCAATGTGTTCTCGTCTCTCACCGTTGCAGCCACTTGATAATAGGTGATGTCATTCTCATCGATGGCAACAAAGTCCACCTCAAGGTTGTCCATCTTGCCTATGTAGACTTTCTTCTGTCGGCGCAGGAGTTCGAGATAAACGATGTTTTCCAAGATGCGCCCTGCATCAAAAGAGCGGGAGCCAAGCAACATGCGTCGCAAACCTATGTCCACCAGATAATATTTGCCCAAGGTCTTGAGCAACTGCTTGCCTTTGATGTTATAACGTTTAGCTTCATACAAGAAGAAAGACTCGCAAAGCGTGGACAAGTATTTTTCTACTGCCTTTTGGTCAATCTTTCGTCCGTCAGCCGTCATCAAATCTGCGATACGTTTTGTAGAGAGCATATTTCCGATATTATCTGCCGTAAAACGGATTACGCTCTCCAGCATCATGACGTCGGCTATCTTCTTCCGGCTCATGATGTCTTTGACAACAATCGTGTTGTAGACGGCATTCAAGTAGTCGCTTATCTCGTTTTGCGAATCCAATTCCAATGTATAGGGGAAGCTGCTCTTGCTCACATATTCCATATATGCCTGAGAAAGGTTGTCCGTTCCACCGATACCTTCGACAAACTCCTTGAAAGACAATGGAAGCATCGATATTTCTATATACCTGCCAGACAAGAGCGTAGCGATTTCACTTGAAAGCATATAGGCATTCGAACCAGTTACGTATAGATCTACCATCGGTTTCAAGTTGAGACTGTTGATGATGTCGGGAAACTCGCTGACATGCTGTATCTCATCAAAGAATAAATAAGTCGTCTTGTCCTGATGTATCAGAGGTTTGATGTAATCATAAAGTTTCCGGGGGTCTCGCAACTCATAATAGTCATAATCCTCGAAATTGAGATAGATGATTTGATCTCGCGTAACCCCATGCGCAAGCAGCCAGTCACGATAAATATCCATGATGGTAGACTTGCCGCAACGGCGTATGCCTGTTATCACCTTGATGAGCTTTTTGTCCTTAAAGGATATCAGCTTCTGTAGATATTCCGTTCGTTCTATCCTCTTCATTCTATTATGCTTTAAGAAGTATGTTATGGGTGTAAAGGTACATCTTTTCTCGGACATTTCTGCCTAAATGTATCCGTATTTGCAAAGTTTTAGGTAAAAACGACCTAAAACTTTTGTTTCCATGACACTTTTAGGTCAAAACAACCTAAAACTTTTACTCATAGTAATTTTTAAGCAATAGCCACAACATAGAAGCGCCCTATAAGGGCAACTACAATTGATTCGGGAAGAGATTATGTAGTTGCCCTTACAGGGCGCCGTACCTACTAATTCATATTAGGTGCTACGAGGACGCTGCACCTACTATACTACTTTTAGTTTGCAGATGGTGTGAAGCGATAGGTAACGGTGAATGTGCCTATAGGACACCTGTACTGGTCGAGCACGGAGTCGCCACCGCAACTGTGGTTGCCTATGCCGCGCTGCCAATAGTCGAAGTGGGCGAACACCTGCGGTTTGCTCACGAGGTCGTAAGGATGCTTGCCACCGTAGAAGACATCATAGTTGAACTGCTCGTCGTCTACGTGCGACAGGGAGAATGACGCCAGCTTGTCGGTCTCCACAGAGAGCTTTGTGGTGCCGTTGTCGAGCGACAGGAAGCGCAGTCCCTGACGGTCGCCCATGGTCTGCGGAGCGCTCTGCTGTTCAAACATCTTGCCGACGGTGGTGGTGTAGTATCCAAGCAACGAACCGCGTTGACGGTCAACGAAGTTGCTCTCGGGACCCTTGGCATAGTATTCTACATTTTCAAATCCCTCGGCAAACTGCATCGTGATGCCCATGCGGCGAGTGTCCGCCGACGAGTTGCTGTAGGTGACGCGCATGTCGACGATGCCGTCAGGATAGACCGTGTAGTCGATGACATGGGCGTCGTCGCCACCGGAGACTGTGGTCTGCACCTCCACGTTCTTGCCCACCTTGCGCGGAGCCTTGGAGAGCTGTTTCTTGCCGCCGATAAAGCCTTCCTGCTTGTTCTCGTTCTCAGCAACGCCTCCAGTGGCGCCGAGGCTGACGTTGTCGTTGGCTATGCGGCGGAAAGCATTGAAGTCGGGACCGGTGCCCGGCTCCACGAGCTTGGTGCCACTGTATGTCCACTCGCCGATGGTGCCGTTGTCGTTGAACGCGATGGTGAAATTGTCGCCGGTGATGGTGTTGCCCTTCACCTTTATCTTTCCCTTCGGCGACAGTGGGGCGAGCGTAGTGTTGCGGCTTTCAATGAACTTAGGATCTGCCACTGACGCACATTCGCCATTGCCGTCTGCGGAGAGAGCAAACTGCTGCTCAGCCACATTATAGCCCTTCTCTGCCCATGTGGTAGCATTTTTCAGTGCCAGGCTGAACGTGATGATGTATTCGTGAGCGTCGTCCACGGCAGTCGTGTAAGGGATGTCTATCGTGGTGGTGAGACCTGGTTGTGTGGATGGCACCGCCACTGAGGATGTCTCAATTGCCTTTCCGTCCTTGAGCACCGTATAGCGCAGGGCAAGGATGTCGGCCAGATTGGTGAAAGCGTATTTGTTTTTCAGCGTGAGCTTCTTGCCCGCGAACGACACGAAGTCGACGTTGCGGTAGACGTATTTCACCTCAGTGAGCTTTGGAGTCCACTCGCGGCCCGGAGTGATGATGCCGTTGCTCATGAAGTCGCCCTGGAAACCCATGATGCCCTTGTTGAGCTTGGTATAGTCGTAGCCCGAGGTGTAGTAGTGCAGACCCGTCTTGGCATCGGTGAGAGGCTGATGGTTCTTGATGCGACGTGTGTCGTAAATGCCCTGGTCAACCCAGTCCCAAATGCATCCGCCGACGATAGACTTGCTGCTTTCGATGATGTCCCAGTACTCCTGCAGGTTTCCTACAGCCTGTCCCATGGCGTGTGCATACTCGCAGATGAAGTAAGGCTTGCCGTTGAGACCGTCCTTAAGACTTTCCACGACCTTAATCTTCGGATACATGTTGCTGCCGAAGTCAGAGTATTTCTCGCCATGGTGGTAGCCTTCGTAATGCACGAGGGCGTCGCGGCCGGGCAGAAGTTTCTTCACGCAGTCGTAGGTGGCTTGGAAGTTCACGCCACCACCGCTCTCGTTGCCAAGCGACCAGAACACGATGCTCGGGTGATTGCGGTCGCGCAGTACCATGCGCTCCGTGCGGTCCACATATGCGGCCTCCCATGTGGAGTCATTTGACAGTCCCTGATTGTTGTGGCACTCCACGTCAGCCTCGTCCATGCAGTAGAGTCCATAGTAGTCGAACATGGCATACATCTTAGGCTGGCGGGGATAGTGGCTTGTGCGCACGGTGTTGACATTAGCCTGCTTCATGAGAGTCACGTCGCGCAGCATCGTAGGCACGTCGATGGCATGACCATAGAGAGGATGAATGTCTTGAGTGTTGACACCCTTGAAGAAGATGCGCTTGCCATTGACGAGCATCTGTTTGTCATCATTGATGCGCACGTCGCGGAAACCGTATTTCGTGGAGAACACCATCTCCTCGCCATCGGCGTTCATCTGCTTCACGATGACCGTGTAGAGGTAAGGGTTCTCGCTGCTCCATGGGGTAAGTTTTGCTATGTGACCCATGTCTACGGTGATATCCTTCTTCTTTGTCTTCTTGTCGACGCTGACAACCGCCGACTGCGTGGCAACAGTCTTGCCCTCACTGTCTACGAGCGTCACCTCTATCTGCTTGCTGGCCTTTTCGCCTGCGGCATTGTCGAGGGTGAGGTTCACCTGCATTGATCCGCTCGTGTAGCCGTTGTCGAGCGTCGAAGTGATGTAGTGGTCGGAGACGTAGGTCTTTGGCGTTGCCACGAGATACACGTCACGATGGATGCCTGCCAGGTGCCACATGTCCTGTCCCTCAAGATAGGAACCGTCGCTCCAGCGGTAGACGCGTACCGAGAGATTGTTTTCGCCTGTGCGAAGATAAGGGGTAGCATCAAACTCAGCATCAGTATTTGCTCCCTGTGAGTAGCCCACATAGCGACCGTTGATCCAGACCACGATGGCACTGCATGCACCATCGAAGTGCAGAGTGACGCGCTTCTTGTCCCATCCGTCAGGGAGAGAGAAAGTGCGGCGATAAGAACCTACGGGGTTGGCATCGAAATTGTCGGCAATGGCGGTGATGAATGGAGGGTTGTTCTTGAAAGGATAGCCCACATTATTATATACAGGCACGTCGTAGCCAGCCATTTCCCAGTTGAGCGGCACCTTGATGTCGTCCCATGCGCTGACATTGGCATCATCGGCGTAGAACTCCTCTTCCGGCTTGCCTTTCTTCCAGTCGCTTGTGTACTTGAACTTCCACGTGCCGTTGAGCGACATGTAGTCGGCCTTCTTTGGCATCAGCCATGGCAGCGAGTAGCATTCGTCGCTCTGCATTGAGGCTGTGGTGGAGTATGGGATGAAAGTGGCGTGGGCACTCAGTTTGTTGTCTTCAAACTTGTGCTGGTTTTCAACCCACGAGTCGGAGAAGGTGTTTCCCGCTGACGTGGTGGCGTTGAGTTTCGTCACGGCTTTGGCTTGACGTGCCTGCCGTGCGGCTTTCGCCTTGGCAGCCGTGCCTTGTGCTTGCACCGCTAAAGGCGCAAGAAGCATGCAGATGCTGATAAAGTGGTACTTGTTCATATGTAGCGATATAGGTTTGGTTTGCCATGCACGTTGCCTTTGGAGCATTGAAGGCATTTCTGTTTGCAAATTTACATAAAAAAGTGAGCAACATGTTGTTTTTTTGCATACTTTTGTAAGTGGAATATTAAAAAAAACATGAGCGCATGAAGCATGTCGGGGCAGCCACGGAGCTTGCCAGCCGACCGGGACGCTCATAAAAAAAGAACCAAACCTGAAGAGACCTTCCTGAATGGTTCCAAAAACAGAATAAACAATAATGAGAAAGAAGTCAAGAGAGATGGACGAGCTGTGGGCCTTGGAAGTGATGCGCCGCGCTCCGTATATAACCGTGAGTTTCACTGATGCCGAGGGCAAGGCATACGGCTTGCCCCTTTCGCTGGCATCCGACGATGAGAAGCATTGGTATTTCCATTGCGCGTTGGAGGGCAAGAAGCTGGATGCCATAAAGACGCACCCGGAGGTGTTTCTCTCTGCCGTGACGCGATGCACCCCTACTGTGGGGCCGAAGGACGGCGACTTTACCATTCAATACAAATCTGCCACTGCCGCAGGGACAGCGGAACTGGTGGAAGACGACGAGGAAAAGATCCATGGCCTTCGCCTTATTTGCGAGCGTTTCCTGCCAGGCCACATGGATGCCTTCGACAGCAGCGTAGCCCGGTCGCTCGGGCGGACGGCAGTGGTCAGGATCACGTTGACCGAGCCTTCCGTGGGAAAGCGCAAGCAATATGACAAGAACGGCGAGGAAATGAAATACGGTAGGATGGAGTAAACCTGTCAATAAAAAAGAAACGACATGAACAGACAACTCGCACGGCTGATGCAGGCAATGGTCAGCTACGACAGTGGCGACGTGCCACGAATACAGCATTTTGTGAAAGTGCACGACTTCGCCGCTACCATCGGCGCGTCGGAGAACTTGGATGAAGAGACGCAATTCGTCCTTGAGGCGGCAGCCATCCTCCACGACATCGGCATCCACCCGGCGGAAGCCAAGTATGGCAACTGCAACGGCAAGGCGCAGGAAGAGCTTGGTCCCGGGGAGGCTCGCAAACTATTGCTGGAAGTGGGTGGCTTTACCGAAGCGCAAACAGAACGCGTCTGCTGGCTCATCGGGCATCATCACACCTACAACAATGTGACCTCGGCCGACCACCGCATACTCCTTGAGGCCGACTTTCTCGTAAACTCCTTCGAAGACCATATCTCGCCCGACGGCATCGTCAGGTTCCGGGAAAAGGTGTTCCGCTCTGCCCTTGCCATCGACATGCTGAACAAGATGTGGGGCATCTAATAGACAAAAGCCCCACACCCGCGAGCAGATTTGCACATGGGTGTGGGGCAAGTTTATTCTCATTTTTTGTCATTTGACGTTCAAAGTCTTCACATACGGATTGTCGTTGGTGAAGCGGTGCCATGTCTCCACGGAAGCCTTGCCGTTGGGATTGCCATACTTGGCGAAGTTCGTCCAATAGTCCATCATCTCGTCTGACAGGCGGTAGTCAGCCTCGGTGAATGGACGCCAGCTGCGATTCAATGTGTGGAACATATACCATAGCTCCGAAGAGTGGAAGGCTCCGTCCTTGG
>CAVKWN010000110.1:0-8303 GCA_963660075.1 Lachnospiraceae bacterium | reverse complement strand
GGCATACTCGAAGCATGGAAGAACGGCGACCTTGAGAAGGCACGCGAACTTCAGAACTACGCTCAGGAGGTCATCAATGTCATCTGCCACTACCGTGGCAACATCGTAGGCGGCAAGCGCATCATGAAACTCATCGGTCTCGACCTCGGTCCTAACCGCACCCCATTCCGCAATGTCACCGACGAGGAAGAGGTGGCACTGAAGAAGGAGCTCGAAGCCATCGACTTCTTCAACAAGTGCAACGTGTTCTGATATATATAATAAGGTGTACTCATTCAACTGAAAAAGATAATGGACATCAATAAATATCTTTCCTATTGGGGCGAGTGCTATCACGAAGACCTTGTGAACAACATCATGCCTTTCTGGTTGAAGAACGGCCTTGACCGCGTGAATGGTGGCGTTTACACTTGCGTCGACCGCGACGGCACGCTCATGGACACTACCAAGTCGGTATGGTTTCAGGGCCGCTTCGCCTATATCTGCTCTTACGCCTACAACCACATAGAGCAACGCACCGAGTGGCTCGATGCAGCCAAGAGCACCATCGACTTCATTGAGGCTCACTGCTTCGACACCGACCGCCACATGTTCTTCGAGGTCACAGCCGACGGCACGCCTCTGCGCAAGCGCCGCTATGTGTTCAGCGAGAGTTTCGCTGCCATCGCCATGGCAGAATACTCCAAGGCCACGGGCGACAAGACCTATGCCGACAAGGCCATGCAGATATTCCGCGACATGCGCCGCATGCTCACCACCCCAGGACTGCTCGAGCCCAAGTACCTGCCCACCATGGAGGCACAGGGCCACAGCATCACGATGATTCTCATCAATGTGGCAAACGTGCTGCGCCAGGTATGTGACGACCCGGAACTCGAAGAGCAGACCGAACTGTCGATAAAGGCTTTGGCACAGTATTTCATACATCCTGAGTTTAAAGCTTTGCTTGAGACCGTAGGTCCTAAGGGCGAATTTATCGACACTATCAACGGACGCCTCATCAATCCCGGCCACTGCATAGAGACCTCTTGGTTCCTGCTCGACGTGGCAGAACGCAAGGGCGACAAGGAGTTGCAGAAGCTCGCACTGCAGATCTTCGACTGGTCTTGGGACTGGGGATGGGACAAGGAGTTCGGAGGCATCATCAACTTCCGCGACTGCAAAGGATTCCCTCAGCAAGACTACTCGCAGGACATGAAGTTCTGGTGGCCTCAGTGTGAGACTATCATCGCCTGCCTCTATGCTTACAAGCTCACCGGCGACGAGAAGTATCTCGAGCGTCACCGCATGATCAGCGACTGGACCTACGCCCACTTCCCTGACCATGAGTATGGCGAGTGGTACGGTTATCTGCACCGCGACGGCAGCGTGGCACAGCCTGCCAAGGGCAACATCTTCAAAGGCCCGTTCCACGTGCCCCGCATGATGATTCGCTCGCATCTGCTCTGCAACGAGATACTCGCGGCAAGGCAATAGACACGTTTAGGCTTAAGGTGCGCCTCGCACGGTTTCGTCAGAAAGCCAACGGACGGCGCACCTAACTCTAATCTCAATGTCAACTGTCAATTCTAAAGAACTCAATATGAAAAACTCCAAAATCTATCCCTGGATAGTGGTTGGCCTGCTTGGAGGTGTCGCCCTGCTCAACTACATGGATCGCCAAATGCTCAGCACCATGAAGGATGCCATGCAGATAGACATCGCCGAACTGCAGTCGGCCACAAACTTCGGGCGTCTCATGGCTGTTTTCCTCTGGATCTACGGACTGATGAGCCCAGTGTCGGGCATCATCGCCGACCGCCTGAGCCGTAAGTGGCTCATCGTGGGAAGCCTGCTTGTGTGGTCGTCGGTGACCTACTTCATGGGCCTTGCCACCACCTTCAACCAAGTGTTCTGGCTCCGTTCGCTCATGGGCATCAGTGAGGCTCTCTATCTGCCTGCAGGACTTGCGCTCATAGCCGACTACCACACTGGCGGTTCGCGCTCGCTCGCCGTAGGTATCCACATGACCGGTCTCTACATCGGTCAGGCCATCGGCGGTTTCGGCGCTACGCTCGCGGCTGCCTACTCATGGCACACCACCTTCCACTGGTTTGGCATCATCGGCATAGCCTACGCCGTGGTGTTGGCCCTGTGCCTCAAAGACAAGAAGCACGGCGAGGCCCCTGCCACCGACAAGCCCGCCAAGACTCAGACGATGGGTGTCATAGCAAGCATGCGCTCACTGCTCACCAATGTGGCATTCTGGGTCATCTTGCTCTACTTCGCAGTGCCGAGTCTGCCGGGCTGGGCCACCAAGAACTGGATGCCTACTCTCTTCGCCGAGAACCTCGGTCTGCCAATGTCGCAAGCCGGGCCTATGGCGACAATCACAATCGCAGCCTCATCGTTCATCGGCGTACTGCTTGGCGGAACATTGTCCGACCGTTGGGTGAAGCGCACTCTTCGCGGACGTGTCTATACCGGTGCTATCGGTCTGGGTCTGACCATTCCGTCGCTCCTGCTCCTCGGCTTTGGACATAATGTGGTGGGCATCATCTGCGCCGGACTGCTCTTCGGCATAGGCTTCGGAATGTTCGACGCCAACAACATGCCTATCCTCTGCCAGTTTGTAGGCGCACGCCAACGTGCCACGGCATACGGTATAATGAACATGGTAGGCGTGTTCGCTGGAGCTGCCATCACCCACGTGCTTGGAAAGTGGAGCGATGACGGCAACCTCGGAATGGGCTTCGCCGGACTCGCAGCAGTAGTGGCAGTGGCTCTCGCCGTACAGCTCTACGCCCTGCGCCCCAAGACCGACAACATGGAATAAACAAAACTGTGTAATAAAAGACATCTATATGATCGTTTCAAATCTTCAACACTCTGAGCGCATCGAACAGCTCCATCCGCTCTTCAAGGAAGCGTTCGACTACATCAAGTCGCACGATCTACTAAACACTCCATGCGGACGCATCGAGATAGAGGGCGACCGCCTCTTCATCAACAATGTCAATCCCGACCTCGTCAGCACCGACGAGCAAGTGCTCGAGATGCACCGCGACTACATCGACATCCACGTGCTTCTCGAAGGCGAGGAAACGATAGGCTGGAAGCCCGTTGAGGACTGCACTAACGTGAAGCAGCCCTACGATGCCTCTGCCGACTGTGCCCTCTATGCCGAGCCCGCACAAGTGTATGCCACGCTGCGGCCAGGACAGTTCATGATTGTCTGGCCAGAAGACCCACACGCTCCTGTAATAGGTACAGGAAAAGTAAGAAAACTTATAGTAAAAGTGAAACTTTAATCACACGTCTAATTAACAATTCTAAACCCAATATTTATGGCAACTAACTTAAAATCAATTAGTTTAGTTCTATTGGCCTGGGGGGGGGTAAGCCTTAGCCCTGTATCGGCAGGAACTGCCACAAAGCAAGCCGTGTATGCTCAGGCAGACCGGGTATCTGTCTGCACGGGCTCAGTAAAAGAACCTAACGGCGATCCGCTCGTTGGAGCCACGGTAATGGTGAAGGGCACCAAGAATGGTGGAGTCACCGACATCGACGGCAACTTCTCTATTGCCAACGCGCGCAAGGGCGACGTGCTCGTCATCACCTATCTGGGATTCGAGCCGACCGAGGTGAAATGGAACGGAACACCACTCAACGTCACGATGAAGAGCGACTCGCAGTCGCTCGACGAACTCGTCGTCGTGGGCTACGGCACGCAGAAGAAGTCGAGCATGACGGCGGCGGTAGCCTCCATCTCAAGCAAGGAAATAGTCAAGCAGACCACTTCCAATGTGGCATCAACACTACAAGGCCGCACTCCTGGTGTCGACGTAGTACAGCAGGCAGGTATTGCCGGTGCCGACGTCAACATCATCATTCGTGGAGCGGCATCCTTTGGTGAGACCGAGCCTCTCTACGTCATAGACGGTGCATTCAGCAACAACGGACTCACCACACTCAATCCTAACGACATCGAGTCTATCGAGATACTCAAGGATGGCTCAGCTGCCGCCATCTACGGTTCACGTGCCGCCAACGGTGTCGTTCTCATCACTACCAAGCGTGGCAAAAAAGGCAAACCTGTAGTAGAGATCGACGGCTCGTTTGCCGTGCAGACCCCGACCAACGTACCCGACTTTCTCAACGCTGAGCAGTGGCGCTCGTTTGCCAATACGGTGGCCGACAACAGCGGATTGTCGCACGCACCGGAGAACGACAACCCTACCAATCCCAACACCAACACCGATTGGGCCGACCAATGGCTTCAGTTCGCTCCGATGTGGAACCTCAACGCGGCTATCTCAGGCGGTGGAGAGAACACGACCTTCTCTACAAGTGTCGGTTATCTCGACCAGAAGGGTATGACCATCTACTCCGACTACAAGCGTTACAACTTCCGTGTCAACTCTTCTTACAAGAAAGGCATTTTCTCCTTGTCGGAAAACCTTTCCATCTCTCATCGCGACAAGACTCCTACCACGGCATTCAGCATATCTCTGCCAACCTTGCCCATCTACGATGGTCAGGGACGTCTCGTCAGCGGTGGTCCCGACTACTACATCAATCCTGAGGACGGCAAGGCCATCAACAAGATTGCGCCACTCTACTATACAGACCGCTACAACAAGAACACCGACGTCATCGGTGCCATCAACGCCCAACTCGACCTGTGGGACGGCTTGAAGTACAAGTTCACCTTCAGCGGCAACTGGAGCAACTCGCACAACTATACCCACACACCGGTATACAACACCAAATGGAATGCCGACGGCACTGCTGACGAAGACTACGGCAATACCCGCAACAGCATCAGCGAGTCACGCGGTGAGACGTTCACCTATACCATCGATAACCTGCTCACCTACAACAAGACCTTCAAGGGACACACTTTTGATGCCTTGCTCGGTACGAGTTGGATGCGCGAGTACTACCGTTCGATGACTATCGGTACGATAGAAGATATCGGCGGCACGGAGATTACTGGTTTCCAGAGCATTGACGGAAAGATTTCGGCAGGTGACGAGAACGCTGCCCTGCTCTCTTTCTTCGCACGCTTGAACTACGACTACAAGAACCGCTACCTGCTCTCTGCCAGCATCCGTCGCGACGAGTCGTCAAAGTTCGCTAAAGACCAGCGCGTGGGCTATTTCCCCTCTGTTTCCGTTGGTTGGAACGTACAGGAAGAGTCTTGGTTCCCGAAGCAGGTTATTAACAAACTGAAACTGCGTGCCAGCTATGGTGAACTCGGTTCTAACTTCCTCGACCCCTACAACTTCGACGCTATCGCTTATGGTCCTATACCTTACACCTTCGGTGGAACACGCTACGTCAACGGTCGTGCGGCTTACTTGAAGTCGAAAAATCTGAAGTGGGAGACCGCCAAGACTACCGACATCGGTTTGGAAATGGCATTCCTCAACAATTCGCTTACCTTCCAGGTAGAATATTTCCAGAAGAAGAATGTAGACCTTCTGGCACAGATTGACCTCAACCTCTCGTCTGGTCAGGTGTTCGAAATCAACAGTTCACGCGAAAAGCCCTATGTCAATTCCGCTTCTGTGAAGAACACCGGATGGGAATTTACCGTAGGCTATCGCAAGCAACTCACCAAAGACTTCAATATCGATGCCACCTTCAACATCTCTACCCTGCGCAACAAGGTGTTGGCTCTTGGTGACAACGTGCAGCCTATTACATCGGGAGCCATGTCAAGTTATTTCAATGACTCGCCATCTATCACCATGCCAGGTTATGCTATCGGCTCGTTCTATGGCTACAAGATCGACGGTTTCGATGCCGACGGCAACTTCATTTTCTCCGATACTGACGGCAACGGCATAGTCAATGCCGACGACAAGGTAATACTCGGCAATCCTATTCCAGACTTCTCCTATGGTCTCAACTTGTCAATGGGCTACAAGGATTTCGACCTGACCATGTTCTTCCAGGGTGTACAGGGCAACGAGATCTTCAATCAGATGAAGTATACCTACTACTTCACCTACTCCAACAACTGCGTGACCGATGTGCTCAACGCATGGAGCCCCACGAACCACAACACTAACATCCCAATCATGAAAACGCAGAACACTAACGGCGGCAACTCCCTGCCGAGCGAGTTCTACATCGAGGACGGTTCTTACTTGCGTTGCAAGAACCTGCAACTGGGCTACACCGTTCCCGAGCGCATCACACAAAAGCTAGGCCTCAACCGTCTGCGCTTCTATGCCGGCGTTCAAAACCTGTTCACTATCACCAAGTACTCTGGCTACGACCCTGAGGTGAGCAGCAACGCTCTCTTCTCGCGCGGTATCGACTCCAAGTCATATCCCAATGCGAGAACTTACACCATAGGTTTCAACGTTTCATTCTAACACCACCACAACAATGAAAAGCAAGAACAAAATCATAGCCACACTTTTGCTCGGAGCAGGACTGACACTGCAAAGTTGCAACGGCATCTTCGATGAACTCGCCGTCAACCCCAACCAACCGAGCATGTCATCTTACTTCTCCACTCCTGAAGGCGTAAACGATGCCGTGGCCACCATGTATGGATACATTTCCACCCAACGTTGTTTGGGTGCATCTGGTTCCAAGACTCAAATCATTCGCTCTGACGAAGGATCGTCAAACTCCGACTACGGCAAGCCCGGTATGTTCGGCGAGGATCTCAACTCGAGTTACTACACCATAGAGCAGCCCTACACACTGATGTACACCACCGCCTCACAGGCTTCTTACATCATCGAGGAAGCTCCAAACGTAGACTTCTCCGGCAACGATGAACTGCGCAACGTATACATGGGCGAGGCATATTTCTGGCGCGCTTTCGCCCACTACTATCTGCTCATCAACTTCCGCCAAGTGACACCGGTGAGAAGCATGCCACGCAACTCCGAGGACTATGTGCGCAAGCCGGAGACGGCAGAGGCTGTATGGGACTTCATTCAAGAAGACCTTGAAAAGGCCAAGGAGTTGTTGCCGGCCAAAGGTTACTGGAATAGCGACAATCAAGGCCGCGTGACCAAGGCTGCAGCCGCTGCCCTGCAAGGTTTGAGTTATATGTACCGCACTGGCATTGAGAGCCACTACGGCACAAGCACCAAGACCTACTACAACGAGGCCGCACAGGAGTTTGCCGACATTATCAACGGCAAGTATGGCACATATCAGTTGGCTTCCGACTATTCCTGGAATTTCGATGTGGCCCACGAGAACGATGCCAATCCTGAGTCTATTCTTGAGATTCAGTTCCTTGGCGATGTCAACAATACCACTTTCAACCCAGGTACCGCCACATCGGGTCTCGCCTTTGACGCTCGCGGACTGATGCTCCCCGGAGCAGGCGTTGGCTACGAGGGCGTGGCACACAACTGGCTGTACAATGAGTTTGTCAACTCCATCGACCGCAACGGATGCACCGACATCCGCATGTTCTCTACACTGATGTTCGATGACCTCAAGCCGGAGATCAAACTTCACACCGATGCCGAAGGCAAGGCTATACGCCTCGAAGGTCCTGGCGGTTTCCATTGGGAAGATTTCTATCCCGCTACCACCAGTGCTGAGGGGTTCCAGACTGTAGCAAACACCTTGGCTCACCCATTCAAGGCAGGCATCAAGAAGGGCCTCGACTACTCCATGCCAACAATGACCAATGCCGATGGCACTCCCAAGACCAATGGCGTGGGTTCCGGTACCAAGGAGTATGTTTACAACCAGCCTCGCGCCCATGGCGTTAACTGGCGTTACCTGCGTTACGCCGATGTGTTGTTGCTCTATGCAGAGGCTGTGCTCAACGGCGGAACGCAAGGCACTATGTCGCCTACCGAGGCAGTCAACCTTGTACGCAACCGTGCCGAACTGGAGAGTCTGACTTCCGCTTCTCTCGAAGACGTGAAGCACGAGCGTGTGCTCGAACTTGCCTTTGAAGGTCACCGTTTCTATGACTTGCTCCGCTGGGGCGAACTGGCACAGCGTTTCCAAACGCTCACCTCACAAGACCCATACTTCAAGAAGTTTGTCTCATCTACTGATTACAAGGGATTCGTGACCAACAAGCACGAATGGCTCCCAATACCTATCAACG
Organism: Lachnospiraceae bacterium; assembly: GCA_963660075.1. Lineage (GTDB taxonomy): Bacteria > Bacteroidota > Bacteroidia > Bacteroidales > Bacteroidaceae > Prevotella. The sequence continues at coordinate 217 of CAVKWN010000110.1, read as the reverse complement.
AGATGAACTCTAACCCGAATATCGAAAGCAACAACCCGGGATACTAATCGTCTTATGAAAAGAGCATTATTCTCAACCATACTCTGCGCCGCCACATCATTGGCGGCGGCGCAGACCTTGAGCAACGGCATCACTCTGCCCGCCGTGTGGCCTCCACAATACGCGGAGCCAACCGAGCGACACGAGATGCCATTGCCCTATCTGCAGAACAAGCCCG
>CAVKWN010000109.1:0-8582 GCA_963660075.1 Lachnospiraceae bacterium | reverse complement strand
AGCAACAGACTCATAATCTGGAGGTCCTAGGTTCAAGCCCTAGCTGGTCCACATAAACGAAAAAAGCAGTTGCTACAATTGGCAACTGCTTTTTTCGTTTATATGTATAAAAAAGCGTATGGCGGATCATAAAGGCATCTTGATTTGTCGTTAACATAATGTGCCCCCAATAACGGCAAAAGAAACAGACAACAGAAATATCACCCAAATAAGTTTGCGCTATCGATGAATACTCGTAACTTTGCAAATAGGACAAAACTAAATAAAAGCAAGACGCATCTATGGCAGAACTTCCAGCTCTTGTAAAAGACTTGGCATTGATACTCATCGTTGCCAGCATGGTGACTCTTATTTTCAAGCGCCTCAAGCAACCCTTGGTGCTTGGGTATATTGTCGCCGGCTTCATCGTATCTCCACATTTACCTCTCACGATGTCGGTTGTTGACAAGGCAGACATACAGACATGGGCAGACATAGGCGTGATGTTCCTGCTTTTCTCACTTGGTCTCGACTTCTCGTTCAAGAAGATTCTCAAGATGGGTTTGGCGCCAATCATCGCCGCCGTGTGCACGGTGTTTTTCATGTCCATGACGGGTATGACAGTTGGACATCTCTTCAGTTGGAGCCAGATGGACTGCGTGTTCCTTGGCGGTATGCTCGCCATGTCGTCAACCACCATTATCTACAAGGCCTACGACGACCTGGGGCTTTCACAACAATCGTTTGCCAAACTCGTGATGAGCGTACTCATTCTTGAAGACATCCTCGCCATCGTGATGATGGTAATGTTGTCGGCCATAGCCTCTGGCAGTGACCCTGACGGGGCGCAGATGGTTGGCTCGCTGTTGAAAATAGGCTTTTTCCTCATACTGTGGTTTCTTGTTGGCCTCTATGTCATCCCGACACTGCTTCGCGCCACTCGCAAGCTGATGACCGACGAAACCCTTGTCATCGTGGCGCTTGGCCTTTGCTGCGCCATGGCATGGATAAGCACGGCGGTTGGTTTCTCGTCGGCCTTCGGCGCGTTTGTCATGGGCAGCATCCTTGCAGAGACGATAGAGGTGGAGCGTATAGAGAAGGTCGTGGCACCAGTGAAAAATCTCTTTGGCGCGATATTCTTCGTGTCGGTGGGCATGCTTGTGGATCCTAATGTTCTTGTGAGCTATGCACTGCCTATCATTGTTCTCGTGATAGCCATAATGGTTGGACAGGCCGTGTTTGGCACATTCAGCTACATGCTGTCAGGTCAACCCCTTGCAACGGCTATGCGTTGCGGATTTTCCATGGCGCAGGTGGGTGAGTTCGCCTTCATCATAGCCTCTCTCGGACTGTCACTTAACGTCATCAGCGATTTCATCTACCCTGTCATAGTGGCCGTGAGCGTTGTCACCACATTCATAACTCCTTACATGATACGCTCCGCCGTGCCTGCCTACAATGGCATTACCAAGGTGTTGCCCCGCAAATGGTTACGACGGCTCAACCACTTGGGAAGCGCTCACCAAACAACGACCAAAGAACTGTCTACCTGGAATCGCCTGTTGCGCAAGATGAGCATAAACACACTGATATACACAGTGCTGTGCATAGCAGTAACCGCGGTGATGCTGACCTTCGCCCTGCCATTCTTCCGCCACATACTGCCACATTGGTGGGCCAACGGAGTCACCGGAGTCTTGACTTTCGTCTGCATATCGCCTTTCATGCGAGCCTTGGTCATGAAAAACAATCATAGCGAAGAGTTTAAGGAACTGTGGACCGAGAGTCGTCTCAATCGCCTTCCCCTCGTTTTCACAGTGCTATTCAGGGTAACCATTGCCGCATCAATACTGTTCTATGTCTGCAACTACCTTGCACGCTTTGCAAACGCATTGGTGATAACACTTGCCGTGACGCTTATAGTTCTCATGGCTTTGTCACGCCGACTCAAAAAAAGCTCGATAGGCATGGAGCGGCGTTTCGTAGCCAACCTTCACTCTCGCGAAATAATGGAGCAGGTTGAGGGAAAGCACAAGCCACAATTCGAGAAGAACCTCGTTGAGCGCGACATACACATCTCCGACTTTGACGTACCATCAAATTCCTCCTGGGCAGGCAAAACGCTCGGCGAGCTCAAGCTCAGTTCGCGTTTTGGGGTGTATGTGAGCAGCATTCTTCGTGGCCATAAGCGCATCAACATCCCAGGAGGACGCACTATCATCTTTCCCAACGACCGCCTGCAAGCCATTGGCAACGATGAACAACTAAAGGACTTCGCACAAGCTGTAAAGTCAAACGTGGAGGCAGAGGACACACAGATTGAACACCGGGAAATGAAGTTGCAAAAGGTAAAGCTTGGCAAGGACAGTCCTTTCATCGGGCGCACTCTTAAAGAAAGCGGCATCAGAGAGCAATACAATTGTATGGTGGTTGGCGTTGAGGAAGGTCAGGACAGCCTTACATGCATGAATCCGAATCGTGAGTTTGCCGCAGGTGACATAATTTGGGTAGTGGGCGAAAAAAAATCCATCAAGAGTCTACCCGACACTTGATGGATCATGATAAAAAGTTCTTTTAAGGTTATTCGTGCGTGGCGAAACGCTTCTCTGCCAGCTCCGCGTATTTGGTTCCGGGGCGGCCATAGTTGGCATAAGGATATATACTGATACCTCCACGTGGTGTGAACAATCCCGTCACCTCAATGTATTTCGGTTCCATCAGCTTAATCAAGTCTTTCATGATGATGTTTACGCAATCTTCATGAAAATCGCCATGATTGCGGAAGGAAAACAAATAGAGCTTCAAGCTCTTGCTCTCCACCATCCTCACATCAGGAATATAGCTAATGCGAATCTCAGCAAAGTCGGGCTGACCGGTTATAGGACAGACCGACGTGAATTCCGGGCAGTTGAACCTAACCCAATAGTCGTTGCCTTGGTGCTTGTTGACAAAGGTCTCCAGCACCTCTGGCGCGTAATCCATGCTGTATTGAGTCTTCCTGCCAAGGGCTTGGAGCCCCTCTTCATTTCTTTGTGTCATTGTATTTCTTAAATATTGAAAATCTTAAGTATATTATAGTCAACGCCTTTGTCGTAAACATCCTCACCTTCATGCTTCTTCAAGAATCTAACAACACGGATAGTGAGTGGTAGGGCCATAATCTCGTAAAACGTCTTTAGGAATACCTGCCACAACATAAGACCGGGCAACTCCTCCCAGGGCACAACCCCACCAAGCGCAAGAGGAAAGAATATCACGGAATCACAACTCTCCCCTGCCACGGTGCTCAATATGGCACGTGCAGAGAAATGGCGTCCTTGGTCACGGATTTTCATTCGGCTCATGACATAGGCGTTCATGAAACTACCCACGAGAAACGCCACAAACGATGCGGCGGCAATGCGTGGGGCAAGTCCAAAGATGGCATGGAAGCCTTCGTTGTTGTCCCAATATGGCGCGCCGGGTATCCAATCGCATAATGCGCCCATCGCCACGAAAAAGAAATTCATGGCAAAGCCCATCCATATGAGCAATCGAGCCTTGCGATAACCCCATACCTCACAGACACAATCGTTAATGATGTATGAAACCGGGAAAACTATCAAGCCACCCGTCAAGTTGACAGGACCTATGGCTATTTGCTTGGTTTCAAGGATGTTTGCCAAGATGAGGCAAACACAGAAAATAACGCTAAAGAGCATGAAAAGCACGCTAACCTCAGCACGTGGTTGTTTTGTCATTTCTTGTTTTGTTAAAGGGGGTTTAGCAAGTACCCCTGTCCGTAAATTATTATTCTGGTTGCAAAGTTAATAATAATTTATGAAACATCTGCTTCACCACGTGCTTATTATCCTCATATTTACCTGTGGCTTTGCCAATCATCCCAAATACTGTTTCAGGATTTTAGCCGCTGGCGAGTGCCTTATTTTCCTTATGGCCTTTTCCTTGACCTGCCTGATGCGCTCCCTTGTCATGCCCATGTCGCTGGCAAGTTCTTCAAGACTCTTTTCAGGACTTCCTATTCCAAACGATGCCTTTACGATTACTTGTTCGCGCTCAGTAAGCACTTCCTTGAGCAAGTCCTCTATAAACTTGTTGAGCGACGCATTGTCTACCGACTTGTCTGAAATGAAAGCATTGTCATCAGAAGTTAGCATTTCGCCAATTGTATTGTCACTGGAATCATCACCCAATGGCGCGTCTATGCTAGTTGGCCTATTATTTGCGTCCTTTGCCGACTCTATAACTTCCTCGTCAAGTCCCGTCTCAACCGATATCTCATGGATGGATGGCATCCTTCCGGTTTTCTGAAGGAAAGCTTCCGTGGCCCTGTTAACCTTCAACGCCACCCCCATCTGGTTCATGGGCACGTGTATTATACGGCTTTTCACGGCGAGAGCTTCCATGATGTTTTGGCGTATCCACCAAACGGCATAGCTTATGAACTTGAATCCACGAGTCTCGTCAAACTTCTCGGCGGCTTTCACAAGCCCAATGTTTCCCTCGTTGATAAGATCCACAAGGGAAATGCCTTGGTGCTGATATTGTTTGGCAACAGAAACGACAAAACGCAAGTTGGAATTGACAAGCCTGTCTCTCGCCTTTTGTCCTTCCTTGCCACCGAGGTGAATTTTCTGCGCGAGAGAGGCTTCCTCCTCTGGCGTGAGCATTGGCTCACGCGCTATCTCTGAAAGATAGCGATCCAAAGACTCGCTGTTACGGGCGGTAATAGCTTTAGTGATTTTTATTTGTCTCATTTCAGGCCTACGTTATTGTCTGGTTTTGTTATCTTTGACAAAGATACTATCTTTTACAGACAACACAAAGGAAAATATGATAAATTATCGTTTTTCTTCATAATAATGCGCAAAATTGAAAAATGGCTCACTTATCAAATCATCAGACGATGAGGTGTACGTGTTTCCGTAAGCGTCTTTTACTTTCACCATTATACGGCTTTCAGCTGAGCGAGGCAGATAATAATATAAGTGGTTCATTATAAGATAGCCATTATCCTTGCTCACGAATTGATAGCTTACCGATTTTGAATAGCGATGATGATAGCCTGTGGCGAAAGCGTCTTGCCCCTGATGGTCGACGCGATGCATCTCACGTTCCACACCGTTCTCTATCGCATATACTCGCCACCGCGAGTCGGCATTGAACACGTTTGCTACGATCACCCCGCTATCCACGGGCAATTGCCAATCAGCAGCATACGACTCGCCATTGAAGTCGGTTGACGCCCTGAACAATGTCATCTGCCTTGACCTTGGCCAAAAAGTACCTTTATAGTAACCATCCGTTATATTAGTTCCATTCAAGGTATAGACATAATAGCCGTTTGGCGTACCACAGATGTTTACGTTTGATTGCCAAATATTGCCACAAGCCGCGGCATGACAATGTTCAAGTATATGGCCGCCATCAAACTCAATCTCATGGTTTATAGCAAAATGGGTATGGCCACAAAACAGTTCATATCCACCCTTGAAAACTTTCAGCTCATTCAATACGCGGTTAAGTATTGACGATGAGTAGTGTCCTGGTTCTGACTCAAGGTTTAGCGACGACGCTCCTTTGCGTGGGCGATTGCCCATGGTAAGAGGTATGTGATAGCATAGCACGACCTTCTTGTCGCGATTGACAAAAGAGAGGTCTTCGTGAAGCCAACGCAGTTGCGAAGCCGTCAGTTCCCCTGGTTGCCAATAAAGCATGCCACGATAGAAATGCACATCGTTGAGGCATACATAATGCACGTCACCACGGTCGAAACTGAAATCGGTTGGACCAAAACTCTGCTCCCATTTCCTCACATACAGACTCTTTCCGTCTTGGTCATGATTTCCTATCACTGAGAACACTGTCGCTCTCGACGAGCCCAACGCCTCACGTATCTGTCGTTCCAAGCCAGCGTTGTAGCCTCCGTAATATTGCACATCGTCGCCCATGGATATGGCATACACGGGTATGGCTGCTGGTAACGAGGCAATGGTTTGCCTCACGTCAACCATGGTCTCGTCGGTGAAACGGGCAAGGTCACTTTTCTGTATCGGATTGTCGTCAGGTCCTGTGTAATAAGGACTAAAGGCGTTTGTTATCTGAGGGTCACCGAAAACTATCAGCTTATAGTCGTGCTCTGGCCCACCAGCCAAGCGTTTCAAGGTGAAGTTATATTCGTTTTGCCTTGCCGTCAATGGCTTATAGAAGAACGCGGTTCGGTCGGTTGCCGAATGCGTGGGTATCTCGCAATCTGCAGGAACAGAATACCACACGAACCGCGCGTTCTTGTCGCGCATGAAGATATACATACCCTTGTCGTTGGTGACTGTACACGAATATCCGTCACTCACCACGACACCAGTCATGGGATTACCCAAACTGTCGGTCAGCGTTCCCCTGACGGTTGGGTCATAATCGGGTATAGAGTCGGTCACCTTCGCTTTGCGCAAAGTGTCAACCTTTGCCATTTGTGTTTTAGGTTTCTTCACATGAATCTTGCCCACGGTGTCTTGTGGCGTGGTTTCCTCACTCCTGAAAGTCGCCAAGCTGATTATCGCCAAACTGCCCAAAAACACCAAGGCAACGAGAGCCATGATATAGATATGTGAACGTTTTCCTTCCATATTCATCGCAAAGTTACACAAAATAGATTAAACGGCAACGACTTCCTCGCCAGTTTCAAGAATTATTGTCAACTATAAATTCCAGAGTAATTTGCTTCTGATGGAAAACCATGCAATTATATCCAATTCCACAAATACCGCGGTTCATTTGTTTCATCATGGCCTAAAGTTTTACAATAGCGACGTGGCCCAACACAAGTATATCGTCACTAAGGATGTTATACTAATCAGAACCTTTATAGCAACGCTATATCCATTGTATTTCTCTAACACTTTCGCCTCTCTCTTAGTGTATATCTTATAAAGAATAACATCTAAAGAAAGTGCTAAAACAAGCCCCAAATCATAATCCATTAATAATTTAGGGTGCGTAATTAACTTGTCTTCTATAAAAAGCAACAGAAATTCTATAGCAATTGCCATTAAAGCAGCAATGCTTAAATTCGGATCCCAACTATTCTAAACTCTTACGATCTTTGTGAAAAACTTATACTTCCCCCTGTCAGCAAATCAATGTATGAATTGAGGTTGCACGATGCGAACATAAGTAGCAAGGTGACAATAACAGCATAAATGCAGCCGTTTCGCTTATTTTGAAAAATCATACACAATATAATTAGGGTCGGCTGCCATACGCTTAATTGCCCTCTCATATCTTTCACTGTATGGGCCTTGCTTGGCAGTTATATAAATAATCAGTTGCATGAAACACATGAACTCGCGCGAGTATTGATGCGTCTCATTGCCATACCAAGTCGGTTTTGGATCATAAACATTACATAACACGAATCCAAATTGATCCTTCCTTTTGCCTTTATAATACGTGATGCTCAAGTGATCATCGTCTGACTCTGCATAAAATTCTTCTTTTCTTCTAAGCTTGAAAATCTTTCCTGTCTTTGAAATGAAAAAGACATTAATGCATGATAATAAGAAATCCTCATCATCGAAGCTGAGCTTGGCCGGATAGTAAACAAATTCGAAATCGTCCGGAATATCATCATTGATGTCCTTTCTGTCAGCTTCCTTGCATACCAAAGAGTCAAGGGTAAAGGACACCCCTCTATTTTTTGTCTTAACCGTAATGGTAAGATTGCATTTTGTTAATAAAGAATGAAGATATTCAACTTTAATTGAATCTATCTTCTGGCTTACCATAGTTCTGAAAATTTCATTCTGATAAATGCAAGAGCAATACCCAGCAATAAAGTTGAATAATAACATGACTATTATACTTCTCATTATTTGTTTTTATTTTTAAGATAGATTCCATAATTATGTTTTACAAACTCTTTGTACTTTTTAGTTGTCTTTGGATAGAATAATTTATCCTTCATTACATTTTGATAGGCTTTGTAATGATTTCTATATTTAGAACCTATTTTATATTCTCCATGACTGTACCATTCATGAATTATAATTGAAGCGGCAAAATTCTCTACAGTACCTTCATAGTCAGAAGTGACATTCTCATGAGCGTCAATTTGTGTTTTTATACCATCATGCTTTCTTAATGTGGAAAAATTTGATGATTCATTTATACTAAACCAAATCTTGCCATTCTTTAATGTTGATGTATTAAAAGTCCTGTCATTAAACACTTTGGTTCCATTAAAATGAGATACGACATTATTCAATACATTAGACTCAAAATTTGCCTTAGCTTTACCTGTATAGCTTCTCTCAACTTCATCATAAGTCTTAAAATATGCACTGTATTCACCATCAGGTTTTGTCCAAAATGCAATGTTCTCGCTTGAAAAATCAAGATTTGACATGCCTGTATATACATAGATTTGACCAGTGTACCCTTCTTTGGTCATTCCTATATATTCACCTTTTGTATTGAAAATTGGATTTCTTCCGTCTGGGTCCGTGGCGTTTATCGGATTGCCGTGGCAATACGCGTAAGGACTGACGCTATAGTATTTCTCAGCCAACGGGTCCGGCGCCATCCAGCGCGCCAACGCTGGGTCG
>CAVKWN010000108.1:0-8804 GCA_963660075.1 Lachnospiraceae bacterium | reverse complement strand
TCAGTCGTTTCTTCGGCGAAAGAAGCGGCGGGCAAAAGCAGTAATATGAGCAATATGATATTCTTCATAAGCATTTGTTGAATTAAGGAGTGCTTTATGCAAAGCTTTTCAAGCAACTTTTCTTTGTTGCAAAAATACAATTATTTTACGATACTTCAAGAGTTTTACCAACTTTTCACGGTTAAATCCATAAAATAATATCATTGAATCATAGAGGATTCGCCTTTACACTGAAAAGCCGTTGTCTTTGCACTGGAAAGGCAATGGCTTTTCAGTGCAAAGACAACGGCTTTTCAGTGCTAAGACGATGGCATGGGAAAACCGACATGCCACCAGCTTCGTCTATTCGCTCTTATCGTCTGTGTTTAAGATGATTGTGGTTACTCCGATGTTGAATACGGCACCATTGTCCAAGGCGCGCCTCTCGCGTGGATCTATTCGCTCGCCATTCAAGAACGTGCCATGGTTTGAAGGCCCGTCGCGAAGCACATATTTGAGTTGTCCACGCTTGTTTCGAGAGACATTGATGACGCAATGAAGCAAATCCATTGTCAAGTCACCTGTTTCTATCTGCATGGTTATCTTGTTGCCCTTCATGTATCTGCCTATGGAGTTGTCACCCATTTGCAACGGCAACACTTGCTTGTAGCAGTAGTCGTTCTCGATGACGGTTATGCTTCCGCATCCCTTATCGTTGGCCTTGGCCTCTTCCTCCGGGTTTTCGTCATCTTGGCGTGGGCGCACTTTCGACGTGCCAAGACGAATGCCAAATTGCTTGCTGCAATAAGGACACGTGAATATCAGAGTGGAAGATGAATTATACTTGGTCTCGTCGAAAGTGATAAACTCGTCACATTTCGGGCAGCGTACTCGTTTCATGGAATATGTATTAAGACAAAATATCTGAATGCAAGGTTATTTTAACTCAACTACCCAAGCACCGGAAAACTCCTTGTTGTCGCGAAGCTCATTAAGAGATTTCATGGCTTCCTCGTGTGAAGAGAAAGAACCCATCAATACTTTGACATGGGCACGTTGATGGACTTGCACGTCCTTAAAGCCACGGCGAGTCAAATCCGCTGCATACGCCACAGCATTGTCCTTAGTGACATGACTTGCCACGACTATTGAAAAGCGTGCCTCAGCCTTGACTTCAGCACTTGATGTTTCCGTTGAGCCAACTTCTTCGGCTTCTTGACTATCAACCTGTTTCGCAACTTGCGAACTGCCCTTTATGGCATCCACTACATTTTGCCTTCCCGTGGTTATCTCATGCGGCATGACACGGTTGAGCAAGCGGAAGTCGATATTGTTGCCAGCCATTTGCGCGCTGTTTACGAGAGGAGAAGGTATGAGCAAGAACAGAATCGCGGCAATGCACGCAACTGCGACATTACGCCACATGGCAATGACGCGCTGGGTGTGCTTCTTGTCGTAATCCTCATCGACATCATCATTAACCTCCATGGCCTCTTTTTCGATCGCAGGCAGCTCGGTGCTTACAACAGACCACGGCTTTGCGGCTACGTCATGCAGCTCGTTCAAGGTCTTCATCCAAAAACCGTCGAGACCATAAAGCTCCGGGGTAAGTATGCCTGCCTTGCAAGGGGTAAACTCATAGTTGCCGTCACCATTAACGCTGACCGTTCCTATGCCGTTGAATTCATAGTATCCGTCGGTGGAGATGATTCGTTTCAATTCTTCAACGCTCTTCTCCACACGTTGACAAGCCTCTGGGTAACTTATGTCATAAGAGTCCACATAAGATTGAGCCAACAATGAGTCGTTCACCGTAACCTTGGGATTGAAACCAATGTTGCGGATTGGCGGAAGGAAACTCCCGTCTGTCTCATCCTTTCGAGCGTCAACATAGTGCGCCATAAACCCGCCAAAGCCAGGCACTATGACACAATCATTGCTCAAAAGTAGTATCTCAATATGTCGATTTATCTCTTTCACTTTTGCAAAATTATGAAAAAGGGCAATATCCTCCAAAAAAATCACGGGGCAAAATAAATAAAAACAAAATATTGGTTGCTTGTGTTGCTCGTTATAAAAAAGTTTGTTATCTTTGTGCCAAACTAAGTTTAGCAAATTGACAATGATTTACGAAGAGACGCATATCAAAGGAGTTTGGACAATAACGCCAAAGGTTTTCAATGATGAGCGAGGCTACTTTTTTGAAGTCTGGAAGCAGTCCGACTTTGACAGCCACATAGGTTATCACGTTGATTTTGTCCAAGACAACGAGTCGAAGTCTTCTTATGGAGTGCTTCGCGGCCTCCATTACCAAAAAGGCCCATATTCACAGGCCAAGCTTGTGCGTGTCATAAAGGGGCGCGTCATCGATGTCGCCGTGGACTTGCGTCGCTCCTCGCCCACTTTCGGCCAGCATGTCGCCGTGGAGCTATCCGAAGACAACAAGCGCCAGCTGTTCATCCCCCGCGGGTTTGCCCATGGCTTTCTCGTCTTGAGCAAGGAGGCCATATTCACCTATAAGGTAGACAACCTGTATGCCCCACAACAGGAGGCAAGCATCAGGTGGAACGACGAGACCATCAACATAAAGTGGCCCATAGATTCCAAGGACGTGGTGACAAGCGAGAAAGACCTTAAAGGCAAGAGCCTCGCCGAGGCAGATGTGTTTGAATAGAAACGAGGCCATGAAGTATTCTGTATTGTTGCTTTTCGCCATGCTGCTATTAGGCGTTAGCTCATGCCGGAAAAGCAGTAACCAATCGCAGGAAGCAAAGCAAGAGGACCTTGCCGCAAAGAAGATGCTTCAAGGCATCTGGGTTGACGAGGACGAGCAAGACGTGGCCTTCAAGGCTAAGGGTGACACGATATTCTACCCCGACTCCACGTCGCAGCCTGTTTATTTCCAGATAATAGACGACACGTTGGTCTTGCATGGGGCAAACGAGGCAAAATATCCTATCGTGAAGCAGACAAGCCACCTCTTCGTGTTCCGCAACCAGAATGGAGACGAGGTGAGATGTGTGTTGAGCGACAATCCCGACGACGCTTCCTTCTTCTCCTCGAAGCGTCCCTTGCCAATAAACCAAAACCAGCTCATAAAACGAGACACGGTAATTGACTATGACGGAGAGCGTTATCACTGCTATGTTCAAGTAAACCCTACAACGTATAAGGTGACAAGCCCTTCTTACAATGACGACGGAGTGGAAGTGGACAATGTTTATTATGACAACATTATAAACCTTAACGTGTTTCATGGTTCTCAAAGGCTCTTTGGCGGCGACTTCAAGAAACAACAGTTCGCGAAATGGGTGCCATCACAATTCCTGGACGGAAGCATATTGAGCGACCTTACTTTCGACCATTGTGACGAGAAGGGAATACATTACACAGCCTCGTTCATTAAACCGGGCGACAGCATGGGCAGCTATCAAGTGGACGTGGCGGTCAACTACAAAGGACATTTGAAAATAGAATCAAAATAAAAATAATCAGCAAATATATAAGAGCTTATGAGAAAACGTTTACTTTTTGTCGCCTTTATGGGAATGGTGATGATGCCTTGCTTGTCAAGCGCCGAGACGGTTTCCTCACCATTGCTGACGGAAGCTTCCTTGACTTCCGTGGTCAATATATATTTCTCCGGCAACACGTTGCGTATTACCGGAGGAGCCAACCTCACCTTGTCAGTCTACAGTCTTACCGGCACGAGGGTAATGTGCCAGAAGATTGACGGGGACGACAAGAGTTGGAATCTTAACCTTCCAAGCGGTTGCTATATTGTTAAAGTTGGCAATGTGGTCAGAAAGATTGCTGTCGCTTAAATTTGCGTTGGCAATATTGTCGTTGTTGGCCTTTGGCACTTCTTGCGAAGAGAGGAAGACCAATCCCAACAAAGACTTGTCGTTGGCTTATTATGACTCCCTGTCAATCCCAGCCTACGGCATATCAGAAGGCAAGGTAAAGCGAGAGTTGCGGAGGATGATAAGCAATGACGGCGACACCACTTTAAGTGATTTCCACGTCAGGAAATATTACAAAAAGCACGGCTCCTTGGTATGGATAAGCCGCAAAGGCGTGAGCGAAAGTGCCGACAGCCTACTGGCAAGATTGGGCACAGTAAAGAAAATGGGCTTCAATCCAAGGCGCTTCCGCATCGCAGAGATAAGCCAAGACTTGGAGCGTGCTCGCGAGCTTCGCTTTGATGACGAACACCCTGCTGCTAAGGTTCTTGCCAGATTGGAATACAACCTTACCAAGGCCCTGGTTAGATATTCCTCGGGACAACGGTTTGGATATACCATCCCCTCTAATCTTCTAAACCGCCTCGACTATGTGGACCCACACGATTCGACTTCCAGGTCTTATCGGCAGCTCTACGCTCTTGGCAGCCAAAGACCCAACAAGCAATTCTATGAAGAAGCCTTGCGTCATGCAAGGCAAGGAATGGTGAGCCGTTTTCTTGATTCATGTGAGCCACAGTCTCCATTATATAAAAGACTGCTTGGAATGCTTAATGGCGATTCTTCCAAGTCGTTTAAACGCGCCTTGCTGCTCGTAAACCTTGAGCGAAGCAGGTGGCGCCTCAAAGACTATCCATGGAATCACGACAAATATGTGCTTGTGAACCTGCCAACACTTCACCTTGTCGCAAAATGCAAAGACAGCGTGTTGGTGCTGCGCATCGGTTGTGGCGCGACAAGCACCAAGACTCCCCTACTGGATGGCAATATTAACAGGATTGACATAAACCCTCAATGGATAATGCCACGAAGCATTGTCAAGAAGAGCATCATACCCCGTCTTGGAAATGTTGGCTGGTTTGCTTCCCACCACTATTTCATACGCGACCGCGCCTCAGGAAAGATAATTAGCCCTACAGACGCTTCCGCCGCAGCACTGCTTAACGGCAGCCAACGGGCCATCCAAGAAGGAGGCGAAGGCAACGCATTGGGCAGGATAATATTCCGCTTCAACAATGGGCTGTCGATCTATCTTCACGACACCTCTTCAAAAGAAATATTCGACAAGTCGAACAGGGACGTTAGCCATGGCTGTATTCGTGTTGACAAGCCTTTTAAACTTGTGACCTTCCTTCTCGGCGACAATGAGAAGACCATCCAAAAGGCATGGTACTCTATAAATGCCGACGTGTCGTGTCTCGGGAAAAACAAGGGTGACCTGTCGATGGAACAACAGGCTGTAGCCGACACGCTCAGGCGTGACATGCTTATCGGCAGCGCCAAGGTCGAACCTTTTGTACCTGTATTCCTGTGGTACTATACGCTCTATCCTGATGCCAAGGGCGTGTTGAGAAGCTATACAGACATTTACGGTTACGACAAAATCATTTTCAACTATCTCAAGAATTACTTGTAGAGCAAGCATCCTAAAACAAGGAAGTGGAGGAGATTACGACATACAGCCAGTTGGCAAGCCTCTTGGAAAACCCTGTTACGCGTGAACGTACGTTTTCCAGCATGGTAGAGATAGCGGCAAATAAAAGCAGGCAAATAATGGAGAAAAAATAAGCCACGGATATTATTCAATCCGTGGCTTATAATATATTGATAACTATAGTGTTATCTCGCAAGATTAAACTAAATATTGAGAACTGATACTCTCGTTGTCTACCACACGACGAATGGTCTCGGCAAACAGACGTGCAACGCTGAGCTGCTTGACCTTAGAGCAACGCATCGTGTAAGGAATGGAGTCGGTGAATACGATCTCCTCCAAGGCTGACTTCTGCACACGCTCCGATGCGGGACCACTCATTACACAGTGGGAAGCGAGTGCCCTCACGCTCTTTGCGCCACCATCCAACATGATGTTGGCGGCTTTTGTTATAGTGCCAGCAGTGTCTACCATGTCATCGATAATGACAACGTTCTTGTCTTTCACATCACCAATAATCTGCATGCTCTCTACCACGTTGGCACGTGCGCGAGTCTTATTGCAAAGCACCAATGGACAACCCAAGTACTTAGCATAGGTGTTTGCACGCTTTGAGCCACCCACATCAGGCGATGCTATCACGAGGTCTTCAAGGTTGAGGCTCTGAACGTAAGGAAGAAGGATGTTGCTGGCGTAGAGATGGTCAACAGGCACATTGAAGAATCCCTGAATCTGATCGGCATGCAAATCCATGGTTATGAGACGGTCAATGCCAGCAGCCGCCAACATGTCTGACACGAGCTTGGCACCGATGCTCACACGAGGCTTGTCCTTGCGATCTTGCCTTGCCCATCCGAAATAAGGAATGACGGCGATGATGTGGCTTGCCGAAGCGCGCTTGGCTGCGTCGATCATCAGAAGGAGCTCCATGAGGTTGTCTGAATTGGGGAAGGTGCTCTGCACCAGGAAAACATCCTTGCCACGAATAGACTCCTCGTAGGATACGGAAAACTCTCCGTCTGAGAATTTGGTAATTAAGAGGTTGCCAAGCGGGCAACCCAACTCCTGACAAATCTTCTCTGCCAAATAGCGTGTGTTAGTTCCAGAGAACACTAAGAAAGAGTTTTTTTCTTCACTCATTTTTGTGATGTTATAATAGAAGTGTGTTGCAAAAGTATGAATTTTCTTGCATATCAGCAATAAAATAGGAAAATAAAAATTATCTTTGCACAAAATATTAATTCATGCAGATTAATCTTACCACTTTCGATGGCTTAAAACGCCCTGCCTTCATTCTTGAGGAAACACGTTTAAGGCGAAACCTCCAATTGATTTCCCATGTCGCCAAGTCTGCCAATGTAGAGATCATATTGGCATTTAAAGCCTATGCGTTATGGAAGACTTTCCCAATCTTCAGGGAATATATTTCCGCAACCACTGCCAGTTCCCTTTACGAGGCAAGGCTTGGAAAAGAAGAGTTCGGCAGTGCCACGCATACATTTTCTCCAGCCTATACCGATTATGAGATAGACGAGATAGCCAAATGCTCCAGTCACCTGACGTTCAATTCGTTAACACAGATGGAACGCTTCGCCAACCTGGCGATGCAAGCTAACGGCTCCTTGAGCCTAGGGCTACGTGTCAACCCTGAATACAGTGAAGTGGGGACCGACATTTATAATCCATGCGCACCAGGAACAAGATTTGGAGTCTGTTCCGACAAACTACCGGCCACATTACCTGATCTCATAGAAGGTTTCCATTGCCACTGCCATTGTGAGAGTGGTTCCGACGTTTTCGTGCGCACGCTAAGCCATATAGAAGAGCATTTCTCAACATGGTTTAAACAACTGAAATGGATTAATTTCGGAGGTGGACATCTCATGACACGAAAAGACTATGACGTGCAACTCCTCATAGATACGCTTAACGACTTTCACCGTCGTTACCCTTGGTTGAAGGTTATACTTGAGCCGGGAAGCGCTTTCGGGTGGCAAACGGGGCCTCTTGTAAGTCAAGTCGTTGACATAGTGGAGAACAAGGGTATTAAAACAGCCATACTCAATGTCAGTTTCACTTGCCATATGCCCGACTGCCTGGAGATGCCTTACAAGCCTGCCGTAAGGTTCGCCAAGACGCTAGACGAGAATGTTGGCGAGCACGTCTACAGATTAGGTGGCAACTCATGCCTTAGCGGTGACTTTATGGGCTATTGGCAATTTGACCATGAACTGACAATAGGCGAGAACATCATTTTTGAGGACATGCTTCATTATACTACGGTGAAAAGCAACATGTTTAATGGCATTTCCCACCCATCCATAATATTGGCAAAAGAAGACGGAGAGTTATGCTTGCTCAAGGAATTCACGTTCGACGACTATAAGAACCGAATGGATTAACTGTAAGGCAAGTGGAAAACTTTATACAATAAGGAGTTTTAAGTATGAGACAAGTATTGGTTACAGGGGCCAACAAGGGAATTGGCTACGAGATAGCACGTCATCTCGGCAAGTCGGGGTGGCAAGTGATTGTCGGTGCAAGAAACGAGAGTCGCGCGAAAGCAGCCGTGGAATCTTTAAGAAATGATGGGGCTGAGATTATCGGTTGGCAATATATAAACCTTTCCGACAACAAGGAAATAGAGAATTCAGCCAAGGCCATCGCGGAGGCTTACCCCACCCTATCCTTGTTGGTAAACAACGCCGGCATACCCGGCGACATGACGGTGAGGAGTTTTGAGCAATCGTTACAAGATGTGATAGACACCGTTCAAGTGAACTATATCGGCACATTCTTGTTAACCAAACTTCTTCTGCCCTTATTGGAAACAAACCATGGCCGCATCTGCAACATTACGGTTCCGTCCACTTTCAGTCCTTTTTGGCACCCAATGGCTTACGTGGCAAGCAAGGCTGGCCAAAACACCATGACTAGCACAATGGCTTGGGAGTTTGAGCATTATAAAATTCCCGTAGAGATATTCGACATTCATCCAGGCGCCACTTCAACCGACTTGAATGGCCATTATTCCGGCCCTGGCTCACACATGCCTTCAACAATAGGAGAAAATGTCACGACAATTATTAACGATGGCAAGAACCACAACGGCGAGTTCGTTGAGCTCTACCCTATCGTAGACGAAGGAAACTAATAATTGCATATTATTGCTGCCCGCTATTTTTTTTATTGCTGTCCGCTAAAAATTTTAGATAAAGATTGAATTAGGGCTGAAATCCTCGCTTGGATTCCAGCCCTATCTATAGTACTCCCCATTTTTAGACAGGGTTTGACATTGTTTTGCCAGCCAGGAGAGCATGCGGATTATCCAGAGCGTTCACTTGTCTTGGCTGAGCAAAGTTAATTGTTTTTTGGCGCACCAGCATAATCCTGTGTAAATAATGTGTGAAGTATGGAGAAAAGTTTGT
>CAVKWN010000107.1:0-8905 GCA_963660075.1 Lachnospiraceae bacterium | reverse complement strand
GCACGATACGAAGAAATAAGATTATAAATCTTTTAGTAAAATAGTCAGTTGGATTTTTATCTCAAAAAGTTTGCAAAGGTAAAAGATAAATAATATCTTTGTGTCGTTTATCTTTATTTAGAGGTATGCTATGAATAGCAGTCAATTTTGGGCTTCAATATCATCCATTATAAAAGATGGATTTGATAAAGAGGGCATGATAACACCTGAACAATATGCAATACAATTCATTAATAGGCAGCTATTATTTAAACGCTACACACCGTTCGAGCAGCATGGTTGCGCAGCGGGAGGTGGCTTCCATGTTGTTGCATCCATACTCGCGGGAGCAGAAACTCCAGCAGATAAGATCATTGCACCAACAGACAGCTTCAAAATACACCTGATTTACATTGTGGTGGATGTCACAGGTTGACTAATGAAATTGAAGCCTTTACATAATGAACTTGGTTTTCTATTATTCGTTTGCTAACCCATAAGTGTTTCAATCAAAAAGAGCTGCTACATTATTCCTTAAGACAATGGATAAACCATATATAACCATACTGACACCGGCATACAACCGCGCGTCGTTGTTGCCAAGACTTCTCGACAGTTTGCTGCGTCAGACATTCAAAGACTTTGAGTGGATAGTCGTTGACGACGGCTCCACCGACAACACTCGCGATGTGTTGGCGTGCATCAAGGAACGTTGTGATGACGCTTTCCCCATGAGCTGTCTTTACAAGGATAATGGTGGTAAGCACACGGCGGTAAACATGGGAGTACAACTTGCCAAAGGAGACCTAACCTTGATATTGGACAGTGATGACGAGTTGCCTCCAACTGCTATAGGTGATATTTTAGCAAAATATAATACCGTCAAAAATGAAGATAAAGTGGACGGTCTTTGCTTTTATATGGCTCATCGCAATGGACAAGTAATAGGTCGTCCCGTCCTTGATAATATATTGACAGACTCTTTGAACCTCAGGTATAAATTAAAAGTCAGAGGTGACATGTGTGAGATATTCAAGACTTCAGTTTTGAGAGAGAATCCATTTCCCGTTATATCCAATGAACGGTTCTGTCCCGAGGCCCTCATGTTGAACAGAATTGCTTTGAAACATAAAATGATGTTGTATCATGATGTCGTCTATTTACGCGACTACTTGGATGGAGGACTGACAGATAATATAGTAAGAATAAGAATGAAAAGTCCTTGCGCTTCCATGCTGACCTATGCCGAGCTCATCAAGTGTTCCGTGCCGTTCATGACGCGCGTCCATGCAGCCATCAACTTCTGGCGCTTTTGGTACTGTCGCGCCGCCACGTCGGTGGTGCCACGTCTCGCGCCCGTTTGGCGTTGCCTGAGACCATTGGGATGGCTTATGCATCGAAAGGACGTTGCTAAGTCTTAATTATAAAGAAAACGATAAGAAACCATGAAGATATTGCAGGTCATAACGTCGCTTCGAGTTGGTGGCGCCGAGACGTTGGTAGTGAATCTCGTGTCGCGCCTTCGCGCCATGGGCGCCGAGGTGGACGTGTGCGTTTTTGAAGGAACCGAGACGCCACTCATGCAGCGGCTGCGCCGCGAGAATCCCGGCGTGAGGATTTGGAAACTCGGCAAGGGCTTCTATAACCCCTTGTTCATAGCCAAGCTTGTGCCCATCATGCGCCGCTACGACATGGTGCATACCCACAACTCCTCTCCACAGCTCTTCGTGGCGATAGCCTCCGTGGTATGCTCTGTCGAGCTCTGCTCGACAGAGCATACCACTTCCAACCGCAAACGCGATTGGAAGTGGTATGCGCCCGTGGAGAGCTGGATGTATGGTCGCTATGGTCATGTGATATGCATCTCCAAGGTGGCGGAAGAGAAGTTGCGCGAGTATATGGGAGGTGCATGGACAGACGAAGGGTCAGAGCGCTACAACCGCATATCCACGATAGACAACGGTGTGGACGTCGCCGCCTTCCATGCCGCCGAGCCACTGCCTGCAGACGTGACGGGGCGACAAAAAAATGACTTTGTGGTGACCATGGTGGCTGGTTTCCGTGAGGCCAAGGACCAAGATGCCCTGGTGCGTGCCATGGCCATGCTGCCAAGCCTGTATAAGCTCTGGCTTGTGGGCGAAGGTGAGCGTATGGCCACTGTGCGTGCCCTTGTCGCAAAGCTCGGCATGGAGAGTCGCGTGCGCTTCTGGGGCTTGCGCACCGACGTGCCGCGCGTGTTGAAGAGCAGCGACGTGGTGTGCATGGCAAGCCACTGGGAAGGCCTCTCCTTGTCTAACATCGAGGGCATGAGCGCCGGCAAGCCCTTCATGGCATCCGATGTCAACGGCTTGCGCGAGGTGACGAAAGGCTGGGGCGTGCTCTTCCCCGAGAGCGATGCCAAGGCAGTGGCAAATGAGCTCACGCGTCTCCACGACGACGCTGACTATTACCGGGCAGTGGCAGACAAGTGCTGGCAGCGCGCCCAACAGTTCGACATAGCCAAGACCGCAGAGCGATATCAAGCCGTTTATGATGCCGTGGCGAGCGCGAGGTGAATTCCTCAATGTCAAGAAAAATGAAACGCGATAAGAAAAAGATAATAAGGGCGGTCACGGTGTCGATGTCGCTCTGCTTCTGCCGTGACGTGATGATAAAGATGCGGGCGAAGGGTTACCATATGATGGCGGTTACATCGCCGGGGCCTGATCTCGACGATCTGAGAGAGAAGGATGGGTTTGGTTGCGAGGCAGTGCCCATGCGCCGTCATGTCTCCATCGTCAGCGACCTGAAGTCGCTCATCAGGATGATAGCCGTGTTCTGGAAGGAACGCCCGTGGGTGGTCCATTCCATGACGCCCAAGGCAGGGCTGATATGCATGATGGCGGCGTGGCTGACGCGCGTGCCAGTGCGTGTGCATACTTTTACCGGGCTGGTGTGGCCCACGGCTACGGGACTGAAGCGCCGCGTGCTCATGATGACCGATTGGATAACGTGCGCCTGTGCCACCCATGTCGTTCCCGAGGGGCGCGGTGTGATGGATGACCTCAAGCGTGGCGGCATCACGCGGAAGCCGATGCGCGTGCTTGGCTATGGCAACGTGATGGGCGTGGACATGGCGAGGTTCTCGCCGGACCGTTTCGCCCCACAAGAAAGTGCGGGCGTGTTCACCTTCCTTTTCGTAGGTCGCATCGTGCGCGACAAGGGCATCAACGAGTTGGTAGAGGCTTTCGTGAAGCTTCATGACAATCACCCGTCCACACGGCTGGTGCTGGTAGGCAACTATGAGCGGAATCTCGACCCCGTGAGCCACGACACGCAGAGACTCATCGACACCTGCGACGAGATAGAGGCCGTGGGGCCTAAGTATGGCGACGACTTGCCGCGAGCCTATGCCGCAGCCGACTGTTTCGTGATGCCGTCGTATCGTGAAGGATTCCCCAACACCGTGCTTGAGGCCGGCGCCATGGGCTTGCCATCGATAGTGACCGACATCAATGGTTCGCGCGAGATAGTGGAGAACGGCAAGAACGGCTTGGTGGTGCCTCCGAGAGACGCCGCCGCGCTCTACGCCGCCATGGAGCGCATACTCACAGACGAAGAGGCGCGCCAGCGCATGGCGCATGAGGCACGGCCGATGATAGCCTCACGCTTCGACCGTGACTTCGTGCAGCGGTGCCAGATAGAGTTCTACGAGGA
Organism: Lachnospiraceae bacterium; assembly: GCA_963660075.1. Lineage (GTDB taxonomy): Bacteria > Bacteroidota > Bacteroidia > Bacteroidales > Bacteroidaceae > Prevotella. The sequence goes on along the minus strand of CAVKWN010000107.1, from coordinate 5,230 downwards.
AGTGATGAAGTGAAAAGAGACATATAAGATATGTTATACGAGATAACCATAAACCAGCGAGAAAGGAGGACGGCATGACAGGGCGTTGTGATGTACTCGTGACCTATTGCTGGAACCGCGTGGGCTACACCATATTGCGTAGCCTGGCGAGTCACGGGCTCAAGGTCTGGGCAGCCGACACGTCAAAGGTTAACATCTGCAGCCTGTCAAGGTTCTGCGCGGGCAGTTTCATATATCCCGATCCTTTCAAGGAAGAGGAACGTTTCATAGAGACGCTAAAGGCCAAGGTTGCCGAGTTGCGGCCACGGGTGCTGATGCCGACCCACGACGAGAGCGTGGTCATAATGCGCCACCGCGATGAGTTCCCCAATGACCTTACCATACCTTACGAGAGTGCCGACAAGTTGCTAGCGCTTGCCAACAAGGCGGTGAGCACCGAGATGGCACGCAAGGCAGGTGTCGCCGTGCCAGAGGTGTATGGCTCTGCCGATGAGGTTAGACGTTATCCAGTGGTGTTGAAGACCGTGATAGGCAACTCGGCGAAAGGCGTGTTCTTTCCCAAGACCAAGGACGAGCTGCTGAGGTTGATGGACGCTCACAAGGGAGAGGAGATGCTTTTGGAAGAATGGATTGGTGGCACTGACTACAGCGTGGATTGCGTGCGCTGGGATGGCTTTTGCAAGACATCGGTCTATCATGCCCTCGTCACCAAGACCGATGGGGGGGGCACCACGACGCAGCGTGAGATGGTGGACGTGCCACGGTTGAAAGCAGAGGCGATGAAACTGCTTGAGGCGGTAGATTTCCATGGGGTGTGCGGTCTCGACTTCCGTTATGACCCCGCTACGGAGCGCGTGGCTTACATCGAGACCAACGCCCGGTTCACAGGCGGACTTGCCACCCCCGTGGCGGCAGGGTTCGACATACCGTGGGTCCTCTATTGCCTTGCCACTGCCGGACGCTACGACGAGCCTATACAGGTGAGGATAGGCACGCGCACCAAGTGGATCCTAGGCGACGTGATAACTTTGGTTGGAAGACTCGTGACGCTGAGGTGGAACGCCAAGGAGATGCGGCGCGTGTTCTCCCTGCGAGGCTTCGACGGCTTCGACGATTTCCGTTGCGACGACATCAAGGCGTTCTTGGGCGAGGCATGCTATTATTTCGAGAAATTGGTGAAGAACAGGAAACTGAATCCATAGAAACATTGTACATGAATATAAAACTAAAGAAATGTTACTTGCCTTGGCAACTCAAGAAAGAATGGAAGGAGCTGGAAAATAACAATCCATTGGTTTCTCCGTTTGATGGATACGACTTTCTTGTTCGCACATTCAAACACTTCATTCCCTATTTCATTGTCCACAAAAGCATGATGGTGGTTTTTAAGGCTATGGTGGGCGATAATACGGTAGCCTTGGTTCCCATGGAGAAGTTCCTAACACGGTCTGGGGGGGGTATAAATTGTTTGGCGATGTAAATGGCATTGACTATTGTGATGCCGTCTATAGAGACCCTGACACGCTGCGCGATGTGCTCCTGAGTTTGAGCGAAAAGGTTGGCGGCATCATCTGTAAGCATGTGCAAGTAGAGTCCCCTCTATATGTACGACTGAAAGATGTTGCCAAGGTCATTCGCATTGACAAAAACGTGAAAATAGTGTTTGGAGATGACTTCAACGCATACATAAAGTCTCTGAGCAAGTCGGTTCGCCAAAATTTGCGCACAAGCGTGAATCGCTTGAAGCGAGACGGGCACACATTGCAGCTCAAGGCGTTTTACGGTGGCGACAAGCAGATTGCCCACGAGATGAAGCGCTGCCTGAGGATATATGAGAAAAGACATTTCGAACGTTATGGCGTGAAAACGCCTAAGTGGAAGGCCTGGTTGCTCTATCATCAACATTTTGCCACGAGGAACTATCTGCTTTTGCCAACGGCGCTGACATTGGTTCTTTACATCGATGGCGAGGTGGCAGGATTCATGAGTGGTCTCCTTGGCAACGCTGGGCAGTTCGTCGTGCCTCGATTGAGTATCAATAGCGACTTCTTGTTTTATTCACCGGGGATGTTGCTGGTGCAGGAGGCTGTAAGGTATTTCGTGGAAAACACGCACGTGAGGTGTCTTGATCTTGCCAAGGGCGAAGAACCGTACAAGTACAAGATGGGAGGCATGGCGCACGACACGGTAGACTTCATGCTTTGATGGATGTAAGGGTCGGCACAAGGTCAGCTTCTGCATTTTGTTACATAGTGTAAGGCTTTCTTTTGAAAAAATGTAGTGATGGCGATATTATTCGTTTGAAAAAGTGTATCTTTGCGTTGATTATTCATTAGGAGAAGTGTGGTTGTAAAGAATATTTTTGACAGGACTATGGCTTTCATCGGCCTCCTTTGCCTGAGCCCCGTACTTTTGGTGGTGGCAATCCTCATAAAGGTGAAGATGCCAGGAGGCCCTGTCGTCTTCCGCCAAAGACGCGTGGGACGGCATGGGAAGCTGTTCATGATATACAAGTTTCGCTCGATGTCAGCAACCCCCGGCGAAGGCGTTTCCGTGGCTGCAGCCGAGCAACACCGCGTCACGCCACTCGGTGAGAAGCTTCGGCGTTATAAACTCGATGAGCTGCCAGAGTTGTGGAACGTGCTAAAGGGCGACATGAGTTTCGTCGGCCCACGCCCCGACGTGCCTGGATATGCCGACCGTCTGAAAGGCGAAGACCGTGAGATACTGAGCCTTAGACCAGGTGTCACGGGGCCGGCGAGCCTGAAATACAGGAATGAGGAAACTCTCCTCGCCGCGGTGGGCGAGTTCTTTGCCACGGGCAAGGTGGGCGAAGGCCTGCCGTCCGACTTCGCGACGGTAATAAAGGAGAAAGACGTCCACAACATAGTGGACTACAACGACAAGGTGATATATCCCGACAAGATTCGCATCAACCAGTATTACCTCCATCACTATTCCTTCTTCAAGGATATAGAGATGGTCGTATGTACGGTCTTGGGACGGAAGATGAAGTACGGAGGAGAGTGGATATAAGACAAATAACTAAAACAATAGGAAATTTTACGACAATATATGGAAAGAAGAGACAAGCGTGTGATTCTGTGTCTCGCCCACATGTCGGGCAACGAGATGAAATATGTGAAAGAGGCTTTCGACACCAACTGGGTGGTGCCACTCGGCCCCAATGTCAATGCCTTTGAGCAGGAACTTGGCCGTTTCGCCGCCTCTTCTTGTCAGGCGAAATGGGAGGAAAGCATAGGTGGCGAGCCTTATCCGCAGTGTGTCGAGGCCCATGAGAGCGACCCGGATAAGTTGTGGCTCGATACTTCTGTTTCGTCCTCTTTCAGCGGCAAGCAAGTGGTGGCTCTCGCCTCGGGCACATCAGCCGTGCACCTCGCTCTCGTGACCCTCGGCGTTGATCCTGGCGACGAGGTGGTGTGCCAAAGCTTTACCTTCTGTGCCTCGTCGCACCCAGTGTGCTACCTCGGAGCAACGCCTGTGTTTGTCGACTCAGAGCCGGATACGTGGAACATGGATCCACAGCTCCTCGACGAGGCTATTGCCGACCGTATCTCCAAGACGGGTCGCAAGCCAAAGGCAATAATAGTGGTATATCTCTATGGCATGCCAGCTAAGATAGACGAGATCAAGGCTGTGGCCGACAAGTATGGCATACCTCTCGTGGAGGATGCCGCCGAAGGCTTGGGGTCCCGCTATCGTGGACGCGTGTGCGGCACGTTTGGCACCTATGGCGTGCTGTCTTTCAATGGCAACAAGATGATTACGACGTCGGGTGGCGGTGCGCTCATCTGCCCCGACGAGGCGGCACGCGACCGCGTGATGTTCTACGCTACCCAGGCGCGCGAGGGGTATCCATACTATCAGCATGAGCACGTGGGTTATAACTACCGCCTGTCTAACGTGTGCGCGGGCATAGGACGTGGTCAACTCACCGTGTTGCGCGAGCATGTGGCGTGGCATCGTCATATTGCCCACCGCTATGCTGAGGCGTTCCGTGGCATGGACGGCTTTACCTTCCATGAGGAGGTTGGTGCCGACAGCCGCAGCAACTACTGGCTCAACACGGTCATCATAGACCCAAGCGTGAGGATAAAAGGCCAGGAGAATGCGTATAAGACGACGGTGAAGGGTGCCGTGGGCGGTGCCGCCGGCGTTATCCACCAAGCCACGGAGGTTCGCACCGATTGCCAGCCAAACGACAACGTTGAGGCCTTGCGTCTTTGGCTTGATGCTTGCAACGTTGAGTCGCGCCCACTGTGGAAACCTATGCACAAGCAGCCAGTTTATAAAGACGCGCCAGCTTATGTCAATGGTGTGAGCGAAGGGCTGTTCAAGACCGGCCTCTGCTTGCCATCCGGACCATTGGTAAGCGATGATGACATCGACTTCATAATCAACAGCATACGCGAGGCGGTGGATGAAGGATGAGATTCTTATAAAAAGATAATATATAGGAGGAAAACATCATGAGGTATCTTGACCCGAGAGCAGACCTTACTTTCAAGAGGATATTTGGCGAGCACAAAGACTTGGTTATAAGTCTTCTCAACGCGCTCCTGCCTTTAGACGATGACCACCTCGTCAAGAGCGTGGAATACATTCCTGTGGAGATGGTGCCAGACAATCCACTGAAGAAAAACAGTATCGTGTACGTGCGTTGCCATGACCAGGATGGTCGGCAGTTCCTTGTGGAGATGCAGATGATTTGGTCGAAGGAGTTCATGCAGCGAGTACTCTTCAATGCATCGAAGGCATACGTGCGCCAGCTCGACAAGAAAGAAGACTATAAGCTTTTGCAGCCCGTGTATTCGCTCAACCTTGTCAACGACGTGTTCATGGAAGACATTCCTGAATACTATCACCACTACGATATCGTGAATGTGGAGCATACCGACAAGCGCATAGAGGGCCTTCACATGATTTTCGTGGAGTTGCCAAAGTTTAAGCCTCATACTTTTTCCGAGCGTAAGATGCAGATTCTATGGCTTCGCTTTCTCACCGAGATGGGAGATGTACGCAAGGTACCACAAGAGTTTCTCGACAATCCTGAAGTGAAAAAGGCTGTAGACATCCTTGAGGAATCGTCCTACACAGATGCTCAGCTCAATGGTTACGACAAGTTCTGGGATATCGTAAGAACAGAGCGCACTTATATCAATTCTGCTCTTCGCAAGGGTATGGCTGAAGGCCGTGCCAAAGGCTTTGA
>CAVKWN010000106.1:0-8947 GCA_963660075.1 Lachnospiraceae bacterium | reverse complement strand
ACCTCTACGACCCCACGCTGATGCCCCGTGAGCTGCTGCAGGCCCACCGCCAGAATGACCGCCTCGTGATGCAAGCCTACGGCTTCTCGACGAAGATGACGGAGAGCGAGTGCGTGGCGGAGCTGTTCAGGAGGTATGGGGAGATGGTGAACTATTAAAGCAAGCAAGACATGGCAAACGACATAGCTAACATAGGAAACCTCATCAAAGTGATAAGGGACCAGCAAGTGATGCTGGACAAAGACTTGGCCCAACTCTACGGCGTGGAAACAAGAGCCTTGAACCAGGCGGTGAAACGCAACATCGACCGATTCCCCGAAGACTTCATGTTTCAACTTACCCAGGAGGAGTTTGAAAATTGGAAATCACAATTTGTGATATCCAATCACTACAATGCCCTACCGGACGAAGAGTCACGTGCAATAATCATGGGGGCAAGGAAGAAGCCTTACGCCTTCACCGAGCAAGGCGTGGCCATGCTCAGCAGCGTGCTTCGTTCACCGACAGCCGTCGCAGTGAACATACAGATAATGAGAGCCTTCGTCTCCATGCGGCATTTAGCAGTAAGCAACACGGAGATATTCCAACGTCTCTCCACCATGGAGTATCATCAACTGGAGATGCAGCAGCACTTGCAAGAGACCGACAAGCGCATGGCAGAGGTATTCCGCAGATTGGACGAGGGTAATGCGAAGCCCAAGCAGGGAGTGTTCTACGACGGTCAGGTGTATGATGCCTACACGTTCGTTTCCGACTTGATAAAGAGCGCAAAGAGCCATATCATCCTCATAGACAACTATGTGGATGACACTGTGCTCACCTTGCTCGACAAACGGCAACCGGACGTATCGGCCAGTATCTATACCCAGCAGATATGCCGTCAGTTCCGCCTTGACCTCGACCGCCACAATGCGCAGTACGCCCCGATAGAAGTAGAGACATTCCGCCTGTCGCACGACCGTTTTCTCTGCATCGACGACGATGTATACCACATCGGTGCTTCCATCAAGGACTTGGGTAAGAAATGGTTCGGCTTCTCCAAGATGGAGATACTGTCACCGGCAGAGCTGATTGAGAGAATCAACCGCACGACCGCCTCGTGATGCAAGCCTACGGCTTCACCACGAAGATGACGGAGAGCGAATGCGTGGCAGAACTGTTCAGAAGGTATGGGGAGCACTATACTTTCTCCCCGAACAAATCATCCAAGGTTAGCTTTGTCATATAGTGAAGCAATCCTTTGTAAAAAGTTTGCATAAGCTATAAGAGATTAAATTCTGCCGCAAAGATACTAAAAATATTCGATTTGGCAAAATAGCACCCCTTCCCAGCCTCTTTCGGAAGAGAGAGTTGCAAGACTATCTGCAGTTTTTTCTATTTGATGACCGAGAGCGAGTGCGTGGCCAAGCTGTTCTGGAGGCATTGGGAGATGGTGAACGATTAAAAAACATATCCCACAATAATCGCCCCTCTTTCAGACAAAAGTCGTATATTTGCATCGGGAACATAATAGAATCATGTAGATGATGACAAACGCAGACGAAAGAAGACTGCCCGTAGGCATACAGTCGTTCGAAAAGATAAGAAAAGAAGGATATTTGTATGTTGACAAGACTGACTTGGTATGGAAACTTGTCAACAATGGCAAGACGTATAATTACCTAAGCCGCCCACGCCGCTTCGGCAAGTCCGTGCTTGTGGATACCCTCCAGTCTTACTTCGAGGGCAAGAAGGAACTATTCGAAGGGCTGAAGATTATGGACTTGGAGAAGGAGTGGGTAAAACGACCTGTCATCCGACTCGACATGAGCCGTGGTGGAGCCAATGTCGACTCCTTGCGATCCTATCTGGATATTCGCTTCGGACAATACGAGGAACTATACGACATCTGCCCCAAAGCCACCGCAAATCTCGCCGACCGCTTCGACGGCATCATCACGACGGCCTACAAAAAGACAGGCTTGCAAGTAGCCATCCTCATCGACGAGTACGACTCTCCCCTACAACACTCTTGGAAGACTCCAGAGCATGAGAAATGTACGGAGGTGTATCGAGAGGTCTTCGCCATCCTCAAGGCAGATGACGAGTACGAGAAGTTCGTATTCATCACGGGCATCACCAAGTTTACGCAAATCTCGCTCTTCTCTGTACTCAACAACCTGAGCAATATCAGTTTCGAACCTGAATATGCAGCCATCTGCGGCATCACCAAGCAGGAAATCACCTATAACTTCATGCCTGAGATTAAGGCGATGGGCGAGGCAAACGGATGGACGACGGAAGAGGCTATAACCGAACTAAAGGCCAACTATGACGGCTATCATTTCAGTCGCAGGAACATGGTGGACGTGTTCAATCCTTTTAGCCTTATCAATGCACTGGCAGATTCCGATTTGAAAAATTACTGGGCTTCGTCGGGTGCCACCTCACTGCTGCCCAAGTTTGTGGACGATATGGAGATACGACTCAAGGATTACGAAAACTATCCAATAGACAGAGATATCCTTGAGACATCCGATGTTACCGGCGGTGGAGCAGAACTATTCCTTTACCAGTCGGGCTACCTCACCATCAAGGGTTACGAGGATGGCATGTATTTCTTGGGCATCCCCAACCACGAGGTAAGGAAGGCTCTCTACAAGATAGTGCTGCCAGCCTTGACGATGGAGAGCGAAGCGCGGGTGATTAGTACCCAAAACATACTCCAGTTTAATATGCGAAGGGGCAACTTGCCCGAGGCGAAGAAAGCACTGAAAGCCCTCATTGCCGACGTGCCCTACAGCAACAAGAAACTAGCTTCGATGGATATGGAAGAGCGTTACCGCCTCGTCATGAGTACGATATTCAACGCCATCGGTTGCCGTGTGGAGGTGGAGAAGATGATTGCCACGGGCAGGATAGACATGGTAGTGGGAGTGCCACGCTACATCTATGTATTGGAACTGAAGCTCTCCAATAACGGCGGTCTCGCCGCTGCCGAGCAACAAATCAAAGCAAAGCAATACGCCGAGCCTTTCAAGGCCGACAAGCGCAAGGTCATAGCCCTCGCCGTGGAGCTAGACGAGCAGGGCAAGGGACTCGTAGACTGGAAAGAGGTGGAGTAGGCCTACGGCTTCACGACGAAGATGACGGAGAGCGAGTGCGTGGCGAAGCTGTTCATAAAATTCAAGGAAAACAACTGAATAACCAAAGCATTGATATGAACCTGAAAAGAAGACTTATTTTGATGGTGTTTGTGATGGGCATCGGGGGCGTTTTCGCTTCTGTGGCTCATGCCGCCGACTGGGCGAGGAAGACACTGCTGGACTCCTCTTGGAAATTCTCGCTTGGCGACGAACAGGCTGCCTCAAAACCTGAGTTCAACGATACGAAGTGGCGCTCCGTGCATTTGCCGCACGACTGGAGCGTGGAGCAGAATGTGGACAAAGATGCTCCCGCAGGCAATGATGGCGGCTACTATCCCACTGGCATCGGATGGTATCGCAAGAGTTTTGTGGCTCCGGCATCTCTGAAAGGAGAAAAAGTGTATCTCTATTTCGAGGGAGTGTATATGAATTCCTCGGTATATGTGAACGGACGGTTGGTGGGCGGTCACCCTTATGGCTATACTTCCTTCTTCTGTGATGCCACTGACGCCATCGTGGCGGGTAAGAAAAACGTGGTGGCGGTGAGAGTGGACAATGCCCAGCAGAAGAATTGCCGCTGGTATTCAGGTTCTGGCATCTATCGGCATGTATGGCTCATCCACACCCCGATGCTGCATATCGACAACTGGGGAGTGGCTGTGCATACTCCGCAGGTCTCGGCTTCGCAGGCCACTGTAGAAGTGAAGACCATTGTAAAGAACGAGACTTCTGTGGACAAAGAGGTAAAGGTGAAGACTCAAGTGGCGGACACGGAGGATGCCGTGACCACGGTGCTGATTCCAGCCAACAGCAAGAAAGAGGTCACCCAACAACTGATTGTGGCTCAACCTAAATTGTGGGATATAGACTCTCCCAATCTTTATGATGCCCGCGTATCCGTCTTGGACAATGGCAAGGCGATAGACAGCTATACCCAAACATTCGGCATCAGAACCATTGAGTGCTCTACGAAAGGCTTTTTCCTTAATGGCAAGAAGATAGACCTTAATGGCGGATGCTTGCACCACGACAATGGCATCTTGGGTGCGGCGGCATTCGACAGGGCAGAGGCTCGCAAGGTGGAATTGATGAAGAAGGCTGGCTTCAACGCTGCCCGCACTTCCCACAACCTGCCGTCGGAGGCATTCCTTGAGGCTTGTGACCGTCAGGGCATGCTGGTCATAGACGAGGCGTTCGATGGATGGCGAGAGGCAAAGAACAAGTATGATTATTCCACCTTGATAGACAAGTATTGGCAACAAGATGTGGAAGGCATGGTCTTGCGCGACTTGAACCATCCTTCTATCATGGCTTGGAGCATAGGCAATGAGGTCATCGAGCGCAAGAAGATTGAGGTTGTGACCACTGCACATAAATTGGCCAGCAAGATTCGCGAACATGATGACCGCCCCGTAACTTCTGCCTTGGCTTCATGGGATAGCGACTGGGAAATCTATGACCCATTGGCTGCCGAACTGGATATCACTGGCTATAATTATATGATTCATAAGCACGAAGGTGACCACAAGCGTGTGCCTTCACGCATCATGTGGCAGACGGAGTCTTATCCGAGGGATGCTTACCGCAACTGGTCAAACGTGCACGACTTCGATTACATCATCGGCGACTTCGTGTGGACCAGCCTCGACTATTTGGGCGAGTCGGGCATAGGCCGTTGGTGGTATGAGGGCGATGTGCCCGGCGAGCATTATGAGCGCAATCTCTATCCATGGCATGCAGCCTATTGCGGCGACATCGACTTGGTGGGATGGAGGAAGCCTATCTCACATTATCGCAACCTGCTCTATAATGACACCGAGAAACTCTATATGGCAGTGAAGGAGCCAAATGGCTATTACGGCACTATCCACACAGGCTTGTGGGCAGTTTGGCCTACATGGGAAAGCTGGAACTGGCCTGGGCATGAGGGCAAGGACATAGACGTGGAGATATATTCCAGATATCCCCTGGTGCGTCTCTATCTTGACGATACCCTGGTAGGGGAGAAGACGGTTGGTCGCAACACTGAGATGAAGGCGGTCTTTACCTTGCCCTACAAAGAGGGTACGCTGAAAGCTGAGGGAGTAGAGGATGGGAATGTCAAGGAAATCAAGGTGTTGGCTACGGCTTCCAATCCTGTAGCCATCCGTACTATAGTGGAAAATAGGGAGATGAGTGCCAACGGCGAAGACTTGTCGTTTGTGCAGGTCGAGGTGGTTGACAAAGAGGGACGCATCTGCCCCAATGCCGCGGTTAAGTTGCAAGCCTCTGTGACGGGACAAGGTGTGCTGGCAGCCATGGGCAATGCGGATATCAAGGACACCGACAGCTACATGGACTCCACCCACAAGACGTGGAAGGGGCGTGCGCTCATCGTGGTTCGCAGCACCCAACGAGCAGGCAAGGCGAAACTGACGGTGAAAGCGAAGGGTCTGAAATCGGCTTCCGAGACGATAGTCGTCAAATAGATTTTCCCTTTACCAACATTGTTAGGGCAGATACCTTGGCGACGTATGGGTATATTGTTAGATAATAGAAAGATAAAAGAGAGATATAACTCTTTATGAGCTACGTCTCTCTTTTTAATTGTTTTACTATATTAATCCAAATCGGTAATAACAGAATTATCCAAGACCTCACCTATTGGAACATTGTTGACGCAGAGGATGGTTAAGTCAGCGACATGATATAAGAACGCGATATTACTTCCTCCAAACTCTTGCCGTCTATGCGCAAGTTTTCCCATATATCATGCTCGTCATCAAACGAAGCAATGACTTGACCATCTGCATGAGTGTCTGCCTGACATTGCCAACCAATATATTTTTCCGTTTTGTCACGTGGAAGGATTTTGCATTCTATGGGGTAATGCTCCGTATGAATCCCATAAAAAGTGTCATTATCTACATAGTAGAACGCAAGGTTTAACCCTACCTCTACCACTTCCACCTCAAATATTCTTTTCGAGACGAGAGAACCTGCTTCTTTCTTCTCGTCCAAAGTCCAGCCTAGCTGGTCTTCGTAGATATGCTTGCCAAATCCCCAAAAGTCCTTGACAGCAATGGCTCTGTGCAGTATAGCATGTTCCGCCATATTACTTGTGATTTTCTTTGTTAAACTTTTCTATCTTCTTTATCAAGGAATCATACTTGCCGTCAATCGCAAAGATATTGCTCTTGTCATGCTTTTTTCTTTTCAGCAAACCATCTTTAGGGTCTTTTGCCCAATAATGGCTATGGCTTCCCTTGTCAGACTTGTTGTAAGGAATGACATTTTTCTTGGCATCAAACTCAATGTTGATTTCGCATTTCAGACGATGCCCGTCGTAGATATTAACGCTATGAATCTTGATGTTACCCTCCTTGTCTTTGCTGGCAATGATATATATCGCATCGGGAGAATTTGAATTGAGAATATTCTTCTTCTGCGCTGCATTCTTTGCCAAAAAGACAATTTTATGCCTTTCAATTCTGTATCCAGAATCTGTATGGGTGCGATTAGCCTTAGGCACTCCGCCCCAACCTTCACTATACGAACAATTACCACCCATGTTTTGCAAACTTTCTATTGTCGTTCTCATAATAGGTACTAATAGCCTCATTCTCTCCTTCAATTTTTGCGCCATATCGCAAAACATGGGTGGGCGTGAGCGTTTCCAACATAACTTTATAGCCTTCCAGCCACATAACTTTGCACCTTTCGTCATCATTGATGCCTGTGCTGTTGACGGCAATGACAGAATGCTTTGGCCATCCATCAAAAGACATGGCATAGTCTTTCCCATGCATCCATGAAACATTAGGGATAACATTAAGTCCGTTGTATTGCCACCATGCAGCCAAAACTTTATTGCGGAAGATATTCCAAAGTTTCTGAGGAAAGGCTAACTCCCCATAAACGGAAAAATCTGGAGAAATAATCATAGGATAGCGAGCAATCTTACCAAGAGACTTTCGCGGGAAATTCCATGTGCTCTCAAACCTCGTATCTTTCGTGTAGAAATGTGGAATGCAGCCTACATTTTTACACCTGTCAATATGATATAATGCCACAATTTCTTTTGGGATTAAACAATTTATTGCTTTCACAATTGGCATTTCATATTCACCTGTCATATCCAAATATTGACAGATACCTTGATTTAGAACTCCTAAAGATGTAGGGGCTTTAGCTTTTGCTATTTGGTAAGAAACAGTAATTAGATTGTCCCAATCCTGCTTATTAAATAAGTTTGGTGTTCTATCATTAAAAATCTTACATTTAAGCATTTTATTCATAATAAACACTTTTAACCTGTTAAAAAACGTAGCGGTTATATTTATTTAAGATAGAAGCCAGCTTAAAGTATTAATAATATTAATACCTTTGCATACTGAAACTTCATAATCTTTGGTCGGACATTGAAGTATCAACTTGGTCTCCTAGCCGCTTAAAAGAGACTTGGTCCTATTCATCTCCAGTGGATAGGACTTTTTTATTGTTTAATTGCCTTATATTACCATACTATATCTCCTATAATTTTAATTGATAGCTCGAGAACTATCAGATTTAAACTTGTACATACCAGTCTCATGTGAGACACGGCCTAACACTATCCATTTGTTCAACCCTTGGGCCGTTGCCCATTTTGCACATTGATTCTGAAAGAACCAAGGCTTGGAAAAGTTCAACGACATAGGTGGCATTGCATTCCATTTATCAATAGGAATCAATGCATTGCCAGCAAATTCGTTGGCTTCTCTTTCCTCTTTGCTAACGTCAAAATCCTCACATTCTACATTCAAACGCTGGTCATAGTTTGAATTCAAATGTTTATAAACATGGCACACTTCGTGCATCACGGAAAAGGCAAGATTGTCGATGCGGTCGAAACGCTTGGTAATGACGATGGTCGGGACGCCATTGTCCAAGAATGAATAACCGTCGATAGAAGCATATTTTATCTTATCTACAATACAGAACTTAATACCATACCTATTGAGAGTGGTAGTCAAGCGATAAATGGTGTTGCGGTTCTCATGGAAGATGCCACTTAATTCTCCCATAAGACCATACATTGTACCCTTATCAAACTTTTTGAGAAGCGTTTGCCTATGTGCTTCTTCTCTTGCCAAAGCTACCCACGTAGCAATCATACGAGCATTCAAACCTGTCTTTTCCGACTTGCGGAAGAACCCTCCAGCCACCAATTTGTCCACACTAGCCCTTGCGCCCTCAAAAGAATCTACGCCAATCGCCTCCTTCAAGAACTTAAGTTTTTCCACACATGAATTACTCTTATCCAAAGAGCTTCTTTTAAACAGTTCTTTTAACGACAAGATGTCGTCAAACTTATTCAATTCCTCTGCCGCTTTTATCTCGGAATCGTCAAGTTTGTCGTTCACATCCACTTTCACTTGCAGGCTTATCCATTCCTCAGCTGGAACGCCAAGGGCTTCGTGAAATTTCAATGCCATGGCTTTAGATACAGGACGCTTACCAGATATAATCTCACTAACATGAGAAGGACGCATCCCGACCTCTTCCGCAAACTTGCGTTGCGTAAGTCCTTTTGCCTTTAGCTCCTTACGAAGCAGAGAGCCAGGGCCAAGAATTTCCATAGCTTTGTTTGCCATAACTGACATTATTAAATAATTACCAGATATTGGGAACTTTATTTTAAATGCAAAGATAGTAAATATTCCCTATATAACGGCAAGTCAACTCATAAATTTACACATTTTTTTATATTATTCCTGTAAACCGCTCAATAAGGACTTTTCACCTTCGTAAAAGCTTATAAGAAAGGCGTTTCGGCATTGCACTGAAATGACGATGGCTTT
>CAVKWN010000105.1:0-9082 GCA_963660075.1 Lachnospiraceae bacterium | reverse complement strand
GAGATTGAAATATGCGCCCCTTACAGGGGCTTCGTTTGTGATAATGCGTAAAAAACGTAGGGGCGAGCCCCCTACGCTATAATCTGGCGAGTCCCTACGGGACTCGCCAGTTGCGGTATTTTTAGCGGACACCAATAATATAAAACATAAATCTGGAAGAATGCCTTATTTTACATGTTTTGACATTTTTCAATGCCTTATTTTACACGTTTTGGCCTTTTCCCAACGCCTTATTTTACAATTATTGCTATGCCGGCAAGAGAAGCCCCGGGGGTTATTTATAGAAGTTTTTCTTGTATGCCTCAAACTCGCCCTTGCCCTGCACGCACCGTTGCCACCATGCCTTGATGAAGCCGCAACCATAGCCCATCAGCTGGGTGAACGCGGCACGGATAGACAGCAAGCCTATGCCGACACTGCGGTTGTGGAGGCTGGAGTCGATGAAGATGAGGATGGAATAGAGCACGAGTGGGGTCAGGGCAATGATGCTTAAAATGCCGCCAAGCGATTTTCCGCACGCGCCAAGCCCTGCCTGACCAATGACGATGCCCGTCACAAGGAGGGCGAGGAGGAAGAACACGCCAACCGTGAACACCATTGGCAGGAGATGGACGAGCTTCAGGCTCTCGGGATATTTCTTGTAGAGGTTGATGCGCGCTATGCCGCTATTGAACACCTGCCGCCAAAACTTGCTGAAGTCGGTGCGACGCTTGTGGTAGACCCACGCGCCAGGGAAGAGGCGGCAGCGGCAACCAGCCTTGAAAATGCGGATGGAGAAATCGATGTCCTCGCCGAAGCGCATCTTGGAGAATCCGCCAAGCTCATTGTAGACATCACGGCGCACGCCCATGTTGAACGAGCGCGGATAAAACTTGTCGAGCTTCTTCTTGCCGCCACGGATGCCGCCCGTGGTGAAGAAGCTCGTCATGGAATAGGATATGGCTTTCTGCGTCGGGGTGAACGAGTCGGCGGCACGGTCTGGCCCGCCGAAAGCCTCGCACGGCTCACGCCTCAACTCATCGTCTACGGCCTGAAGGTAACCCTCCGGCACCACTACGTCGGAATCGAGAATGAGCACGTAGTCGCCCGAGGCGCGCTCCACGCCATAGTTGCGGCTCTGCCCGGGACCGCTGTTGGGCTTCATGAAATACTTTATCGGCAAGCCGTCGGCATATTTGTCGCAAACCTGCTTGCAAGGCGTGGCAGAGCCATCCTCTACGATTATCACCTCAAAGTCCTTGCAGGTCTGCCGCGTGAGACTGTCAAGAAGTTCGTCCACCTCATCTGGACGGTTGTAAACGGGAACGATAATGCTGTATTTCATCTGCCTTTGTCGTTTAAAAAAAACGTCCGCAGCCACAGTAACCATGTGATTGCGGACGTTTTCAATATTTGATGTGACTTGTTTTTACTTCTTCTCGGTCACGCGACCAACATAGCTGCCATCCTCGGTGTTGACAGTGATGAGGTCACCCTCGTTGATGAAGAGAGGCACGCGGATCTCGGCGCCGGTCTCCAGCGTGGCGGGCTTGGTGGCGTTGGTGGCAGTGTTGCCCTTCACGCCCGGCTCAGAGTGAGCCACCATGAGATTGGTCTTTGGAGGCATCTCGGCTGAGAGGATAGCGCCGTCGTCGGCAGAGAGCTGCACGTCGACCACGTCGCCTTCCTTCATGAACTCACCGCCAGTGATGAGGTCGCGGTTGATGGGGAACTGCTCGAATGTCTCTTGGTTCATGAAGATGCAACCTGTGGGATCCTCATAGAGATACTGGTATGGACGATGCTCCACGCGAACGTCGTCGAGCTTGAAACCAACCTGGAACGTGCGATCCAGCACACGGCCGTCGGCAACATTCTTCAGCTTCGTGTTCATAACGGTATTGCCCTTACCGGGTTTACGATGCTCAAACCAGATGCATTTCCAAATGCCGCCATCCATGCGGATGCAGGTGCCTTTCTTGATTTCCTGTGAATTAATACTCATGGTAATTGTATGTTTACTATATTATTATGCGTTGTAAGCGGATGCAAAGTTACTAAGAAATCAGAAAAAAACATCGAAAAATGATATAATTCTTTGTCAATTCGATTTTTATGAGTAATTTTGCACCCCGAAAGGGTTTAATTTACCCTTTTGGCAACAACAGATAACAATTAAATTACGAATAAAAGATGAAAAGAACATTTCAGCCTCACAACCGCCGCCGTGTGAACAAGCATGGCTTCCGTGAGCGTATGGCCACCAAGAACGGCCGTCGCGTTTTGGCTTCTCGTCGCGCTCGTGGCCGCAAGAAGCTCACCGTTTCTGATGAGAACCACGGAAAGTAAGCTTTCTCACAACGTCAGCACGCAGCAAAAGGCAGGCAAGGGTATACCTTTGTCTGCCTTTTGCATTGAACGACGGTTGGGAGTGAGAGAAAAAAACGCATTTTCTTTTGCTTTCCAGCCTTTTTATTTACCTTTGCATAAATAAGTGACTGGCCGTGCCGCACCTTATATTATGAAAAAAACAGCAACCGATGTCGATTAAAGAGTTTATAGGCAAATTCAAGAGCAAGATGCTTTGGGGCAACCTCGTGGCGATGGCGATTGTCATCGTGGCCCTTGCCTTTGGATTCAAGTTTGCCGTTGACCTCTACACCTTCCACGGCAAGGCTGTCACCATCCCGAACCTCACCCACAAGACTTTTGAGAACTCACGCGAAGTGCTCACACAGCTCGGCCTCAACATCGAGGTGAGCGACACCGGCTACATCAAGACGCTGCCGCCGGGACGCATACTCGAGCAATATCCGGCACCGGGGGAGAGCGTGAAGCCCGGGCGCACGGTGTATGTCACCATCAACGCCACCCACACGCCCACGATAGCGCTGCCCGACGTAATAGACAACTGCTCGCTGCGCGAGGCCATGGCCAAGCTCACGGCAATGGGGTTCAAGCTCAACCCGCCAGAATTTGTAGCGGGCGAGAAAGACTGGGTTTACGGCATCCTCGTAAACGGCAGGCACGTGGCTTACGGCGACCGCATACCCGTGGACGCGCGGCTCGTGATACAGGCCGGCAACGGCATGAGAAACGAGAGCGACTCGGTGGACTACGTAGACCAGGAACTTAACACGACCGACAACGGAGAGGGCGACATGGACGAGTTTCAGGAAGTGGGCGCGCCAGAGGAAGAGGAGCACGCCAAGAAGAAGGAGGAACCCGAGAAAGACCCATTCACGCCCGTGGAATAAACATCAAGGACGAGAACAATGACCGACGATTTAATCATAGACGACTTAGAGGAATTGCAAGACGACACCACGGCAGAAGAGCCGGGGCAGTTTGAGCACTGGCGAATGACGGTGGACGCCGGCCAGCAACCGGTGAGGATAGACAAGTTTCTCGCCGAGCACATGCAGCACTCCTCGCGCAACCGCATACAGACGGCTGCCGACGCGGGGTGCATACAAGTGAACGGCAAGCCCGTGAAGAGCAACTACAAGGTGCGGCCCGAAGACGTCATAACCCTCATGCTCGACCACCCCAAGCACGACTCCTCCATACAGGCGGAGGACATTCCGCTCGACGTGGCCTACGAAGACGACGACGTGCTCGTGGTGAACAAGCCTGCCGGAATGGTGGTGCATCCGGGTGCCGGCAACTTCAACGGCACGCTCATCAACGCCGTGGCGTGGCACCTGCGCGACCTGAAGACATTCAACGCCAACGACCCCGCCGTGGGACTCGTGCACCGCATAGACAAGGACACGAGCGGCCTGCTCGTGGTGGCGAAGACCGCCGACGCGAAGACATCGCTCGGCAAGCAATTTTTCAACAAGACCACGCACCGTGCCTACAACGCCCTCGTGTGGGGAAACCTCCAAGAAGACTCCGGGCGCGTGGAGGGCAACATAGGCAGGGACCCCAAGGACCGGTTGCGCATGAAAGTGTTCGCGCCCGACTCGGGCATAGGCAAGCCCGCCGTGACCCATTGGCGGGTGCTGGAACGCTTTGGCTACACCACGCTCGTGGAATGCGTGCTGGAGACGGGGCGTACCCACCAGATACGCGCCCACATGAAGGAAATAGGCCACCCCTTGTTTGGCGACGAGAGGTATGGCGGCATGGAGATCCTGTGGGGGCAACGCAGCTCGTCGTACAAGGCGTTCATACACAACTGTTTCGAGTTGTGCCCAAGACAGGCACTGCACGCCAAGACCCTCGGCTTCAAGCATCCGCGCACGGGCGAGGAGATGGACTTCGACTCGCAGTGGCCTGACGACCTAGAGGCATTGATAGATAAATGGAGAAAGTATATTAACAGCAAATGGAAAATTTAAAAAGAAACATTGCCATCGTTTGCGGTGGCGATTCATCAGAGCACGACGTATCGTTGCGCTCGGCACAAGGACTTTACTCCTTTTTCGACAAGGAGCGTTACAATATCTACTTAGTTGACATCAAGGGCACCAACTGGCACGTCAGTTTCGACAACGGCAACGTGGCACCCATCGACAAGGCCGACTTCTCCTTCATCGGCGAGGACGGCAAGGCCGTGGTGTTCGACTACGCTTATATCACCATACATGGCCAGCCAGGCGAGAACGGCATGATGCAAGGCTATTTTGACCTTATCCACCTGCCCTACTCCACCTCGGGCGTGCTGGTAGAGGCAATGACCTTCGACAAGTTCGTGCTCAACAACTACCTGCGCGGCTTTGGCGTGAACGTTGCCGACAGCATCCTCCTGCGTCGCGACGACGACTACGACCCAGCCGCCATAGAGAAGCGCCTGGGCATGCCTTGCTTCGTGAAACCCGCTGCCGACGGCTCCAGCTTCGGCGTGAGCAAGGTGAAGAACGCTGACCAGCTCGCCCCCGCCCTGCGCGTGGCTTTCATGGAGAGCAACGAGGCTATGATAGAGGGCTACCTGGAGGGCATCGAGATTTCGCAAGGCGTTTACAAGACCAAGGACAAGAGCGTGGTGCTTCCTGCCACTGAGGTGGTGACGGAGGATGAGTTCTTCGACTACGATGCCAAGTACAACGGCAAGGTGAAGGAGATAACGCCAGCACGTCTGTCGCCGGAGACAGCAAAGGCGGTGGCAGCGGAGACAAGCCGCATATACGACATTCTGCACGCCAACGGCATCATCCGCATCGACTATATCATCACCAAGGACGCCGACGGCAACGACAAGATAAACATGCTCGAGATAAACACCACGCCGGGCATGACCGTGACGAGCTTCATTCCGCAGCAGGTGCGCGCGGCCGGTCTCGACATAAAGGAGGTGCTCACCGACATCGTAGAGAACCAGTTCGCGTAAAGGGCATTTCTCATAATTAGAGAATATAAGGTCATGGATATTCGGCAATTATACGCTATATACAAAAAGTGCCCACTGGTGACCACCGACAGTCGTCAGTGCCCGGCGGGCAGCATCTTCATCGCGCTGAAAGGCGCGTCGTTTGATGGAAACAAGTTCGCGGCGGCGGCTCTGGAAAAAGGATGCGCCTACGCCGTGATAGACGAGAAAGAATATTATGTTGAGGGCGATGACCGATACATTCTCGTGGACGATTGCCTCACCACCTTCAAGGAGCTGGCACGCGAGCATCGCAGGCAGTTCGACATTCCTGTAGTAGGAATAACGGGCACCAACGGCAAGACCACGACAAAGGAACTTGTCTCGGCAGTGCTTGCCGAGAAATACGACGTGATGCACACCGAGGGCAACTTCAACAACGATGTAGGCGTGCCAAAGACCTTGTTGCGACTCAACAAGGAACATGAGATAGCCGTGGTGGAAATGGGCGCGTCGCACCCTGACGACATAAGGAAGCTCGTGGAATATGTGGAGCCCACATGTGGACTGATAACCAATGTTGGCAGGGCGCACCTCCAGGGCTTCGGCTCTTTCGAGGGCGTGAAGAAGACAAAGGGCGAGCTCTACGACTTCTTGAAAGCCAACAACGCGCTCGTTTTCCTGAACACCGCTAACGACAACCTCGTGGAGATGGCACGCGAGCGTGAGCTCGACCGCATAGTGAGCTATGGTGCCGACACCCAGGCTGAGGTTCAAGGAAAGGTGACGGCTGCCGCCCCGTTCATCACAATAGAATGGAGATGCGGTGGCGATGGCGAGGCCATTCCTGTTGCCCTGAACGAATGGCATGAGGTGAAGACCAAGCTCATAGGCTCCTACAACCTCGACAACGTGCTCGCGGCGATAACCGTGGGTTTGCATTTTGGCGTGACCGCCGAGCAGGTTTGCCATGCCATAGAGAGCTACGAGCCAACCAACAATCGCTCGGAACTCGTGAAGACCGACAGCAACACGCTTATCGTGGACGCCTACAACGCCAACCCCACAAGCATGGCGGCGGCTCTCGACAGCTTCGCGCAGATTGCCACGCCACAGCCAAAGATGGCCATACTCGGCGACATGAGGGAACTCGGCGAGGTGAGCGATGCCGAGCATCAAAAGATAGTTGACGACTTGAAGGCAAAAGGCTTGAACGACGTGTGGCTCGTTGGCGAGGAGTTTGGCAAGACGCAGTGCGACTTCCATAAATATAACAATGTGGAGGAAGTGGAGCAGGCCATTGCCGCCGACAAGCCTTCAGGCAAATGCATTCTCATAAAGGGCAGCAACGGCATAAAACTGTTTGAGTTGCCAAAGTTGCTATAACGTTTAAACAGAAACATGATACTGCAAAAGCTCCTTGGCTTCGATGCCAAGACCATGCGCAAACGTACAGAGGTGGTGGCTGGTGCCACCACTTTTCTTACAATGTGCTATATACTCGCCGTAAACCCCACCATCCTCAGCGTGACGGGCATGGATCGTGGCGCGCTGTTCACCGCCACGGCAGTGGCCTCTGCCATAGCCACGTTGCTGCTTGCCTTCATGGCTAAGCTCCCGTTTGCCCAAGCGCCAAGCATGGGCTTGAACGCTTTCTTCGCCTACACGCTCTGCCAGGCGATGGGCTACAGTTGGCAACAATCGCTCGCGATAATGCTCATGGAAGGCATAGTATTCCTGCTCATCACTTTTATCAACGTGCGCGAGGCCATACTCAACGCCATACCCGAGAACTTGCGTTATGCCATATCCGTTGGCATTGGCATGTTCATAGCGTTTATCGGCTTGAAAAACGCCGACATCATCGTGTCGTCGCCCGCCACGTTCGTAACGCTTGGCAAGTTCACACCCGGGGCCATACTGGGCGTAATAGCCATATTGCTGAGTGGCGTACTCATGGCAAGGAAGGTGAAAGGCGCGTTGTTTGTAAGTATCATCGCAACGACCATAATAGGAATACCACTTGGCGTGACGCAAATCCCAAGCCATTGGGTCCCGGTCTCCATGCCGCAAAGCCTATCGCCGATATTCTGCCAGTTCGACTTCACAGGCATCCTCAACTTCCGCACGCTGATGGTGGTAATCTCCTTGCTGTTGGTAAACATCTTCGACACAGTGGGCACGCTCGTTGGCCTTGCCTATAAGACAAACATCGTGCGCCCCGACGGAACCATTCCCAAGATCAAGGAGGCGATGATGAGCGATGCCATCGGCACGACTTGTGGCGCGTTTCTCGGTTCCAGCACGCTGACAACATACGTGGAGAGCGCCTCCGGCATTGCAGAGGGCGGACGTAGCGGCTTGACCTCGTTCGTCACCGGCATCCTCTTTATCTTCGCCCTCTTCCTCTCGCCATTGTTCTTGCTCATCCCAAGCGCGGCAACCAGCGGCGCACTGGTCTTGGTAGGCGTGTTGATGCTCGACTCGGTGAAGCGACTCAACCTCTCCGACGTGAGTGAGGCTTTCCCCGCGTTTATCACGATGATAACAATGGTGCTCTGCTACTCCATCGCCGACGGCATATGCCTCGGCATACTGAGCTACGTCATCCTGAAGCTATGCACCGGCAAATGGAAGCAAGTGAACGTGACTTTGGTTATCCTCAGCCTCATCTTCATAGCCAACTTCATACTCGGATAAACTATCGCCTACCGACAATCGAAGAATAATTTAACCAAAAACATTTGGTAAATACAAATAAGACTCGTAGCTTTGCATAGGATGCTGCAACAACATTCAAATTAAGAGGCTTATGAGATACTTAGACCCAAAGGCAGACTTGACGTTCAAGAAGATATTCGGCAAGCACCCTGACTTGCTGATTAGCCTACTCAATGCCCTATTGCCACTCAGCGATGACGAACAGATAGAGAGCATAGAATACTTGCCGACAGAACTTGTGCCAGAACTCTACGAACACAAGAACTCCATCGTGGATGTATTATGCAAGGACATCAGAGGCAGGCAGTTCTGCGTGGAGATGCTAATGGAATGGACCAACGCCTTCAAGCAGCGCGTGCTATTCAATGCGTCCAAGCTCTACGTGACTCAAGCTAAAAAGAAGGGGCAATACAAAGACTTGAGACCAGTATACTCCCTGAATCTCGTAAACGAAATATTCGAACCTGACCTGGAGGAATACCTGCACAACTACAAAATCGTATGCGACAAGCATACCGACAGGGTCATCGAAGGCTTGCACTTCACATTCATCGAACTCCCCAAGATTACTCCCCATACGGTGGCAGAGAAGAGAATGGCCGTATTATGGCTTCGCTTCCTAACGGAAATCGACGATGACACCCAGACTCCTTCTGCCGACCTGAAAGAAAACCCTGAAATCAAAAAAGCCCTGGAAGAGGTGGAAGTCACGGCCTTTACCGAGGAAGAGCTCAGAGGATACGACAAGTTCTGGGACATTGTAAGGACGGAAAAGACATTACTTGGCGGAAGTTATGAAAAAGGACGTGCGGAAGGACGTGCTGAGGGCATTGCCGAAGGCGAAAGAAAAGAGAAATTAGCAACGGCAAAAAGGCTATTAGCTCTCGGTCTCGCTCCCGACATCGCCGCCAAAGGATCAGGATTGACGATAGAGGAAATAAAGGACCTCATCAAATAAATAAAGCAGATGGCAACAAACCTTCATATAATAAAAGGCTTGTTGCCATCTGCTTTTAATAAAGTCATTGGCCAATCACTCTAATGTCAGCCAACCATCACTCGTCCAGT
>CAVKWN010000104.1:0-9129 GCA_963660075.1 Lachnospiraceae bacterium | reverse complement strand
CTGCTGCAAGCCTCTTACTCCGTAAAGGGCGGGCATCTGCAGTTTGACGGTTGCAAGGCCATGGATCTGCTTCCCTCTGCCGACCTTTTCCGCATACGCTTGGCCGACGGCACAGAGTTCTCGTCTTCTGATATGACTCTTGGCAAGGTGACCACCGAAACTTATCTTGCCGATGCCTCGGCTGCAAAGGGTTCGGAGCGTTTTGCAGGCAAGGGAGTGAAGGCAGTGTTCACTCATGACGGCATCACCGTGGAGTGGCGTGCCGTGCTTCGTGACGGTTCGCATTACCTGCGCACGGAGATGTCGTTGTCTGCATCCAAGGATGTGCGCATGGACCATATCACTCCGATGGTCTATGCTGTCAACAACAAGAAGGCCAAGAGTGCGCCTGTCGTAGTGGGCAATACCCGTGGCGCCCTTCTTCTCAGCGACAAGATCTTTGCCGGACTGGAGACTCCTATGGGACTCAATACCAACCGCTCTGACTCCGTAGACTTTGCCGTGGTAAACAGTCAGGCGGTGGTGCCTGTGGAGGGCGACTGGATTCGCCATACCACCCTCAAGGCAGGCAAGACATGGAATGTCAGCAGCGTGGTGGGAATCGTCGCCAAGGGTCAGCCTCGCCGTTCGTTCCTTGCATATAGCGAGCGCGAGCGTGCTGCCGCATGGCATCCTATGACCATCTATAATTCTTGGTATGAACTCAATATCGACCGCAACAATGCTCCTGGCAACAAGGGCAAGTATGACCCTTCTGACCCTGAGAACAAGAATGGCGACTACTCAGCCAACATGAATGCAGAGCAGTGTGCCGATGTGGTGGCAAACTGGAAGAAGAACTTCTATGATGTCTATCACAAGACTCCCGTGGCTTATGTCTTTGACGACGGATGGGATGCCTATGGCACATGGACTTTCAATCCCAACTTCCCCAAGGGCTTCTCCGAGGTAGACCGCATGGCGCGTGAGATGGGAGCTGGCATAGGCGCATGGCTCGGTCCTGTGGGTGGCTATGGAGCCAGTGGCGAGTATCGCCGTGGTTACTGGAAGTCGCGCGGTGGCATGCAGTTGAGCAATGATGCCTACTACGACTACTTCGTGAAATGCTCGAGCGACATGATTGATAAATATGACTTCCGCTTCTTCAAATATGACGGCATCAGTGCCCAGTCTTCGGCTGTAGGTCCTGACCTTACCGATGCCGGACTGGAAAACTGCGAAGCCATCATCAGCATCGAGAATGATGTGCGCAAGAAGCGCAAGGACATCTTCTACAACACCACCGTCGGCACATGGGCTTCCCCATTCTGGTTTCATGTGAGTGATGCCGTGTGGCGTCAGGAGGGCGACTTCGGCAAGACTGGCGTGGGTGATGACCGCGAACAGTGGATAACCTATCGCGACCGCCTTGTATACCAAAACTTCATCGACCGTTCGCCCATATGTCCCATCAATACGCTCATGACCCATGGCGTTATCCTCTCCCGCTTCGGTGCGGTGTCCAAGACCATGGATTATGACGGCATCGTGCGCGAGATGCGTTGCGCCTTCGGATGCGGTTCGTCGATGGTGGAACTCTATACCGACTACAAACTCCTTGACGAGATAAAGAATCATGCCGGCGAGGCTGGCACCCTATGGCGACAACTTGCCGACTGCATGGACTGGCAGGAGCGCAATGTTGATGTCCTGCCCGACATCCATTGGGTAGGCGGCAATCCCTGGGATGGCGAGAAAGCCAATATCTATGGATGGGCTTCATGGAATGGCAAGAAGACCACGCTCACCTTGCGCAATCCCGACACTGGTGCCCAGACGCTCACCACCACTCTCCGTCGCGTGTTTGATATCCCCGACTACATCAAGACTACCGTCACTCTGCGCAGTTCCTTCGCCGACCAGACCATTGGCAAGGCAGGCATCGACGGTCTGCAGATGAATCAGCCGATAGACATAGACCAGGAGTTGACCATCACCATGCCCAAGTCTTCCGTCTTTGTGTTCGAGGGCGTAGACAACGGCAACTTCGACTTCGGTAGTGCTAACAAATAAGGCATCTCTCATGACTTGCCTCGGATCATAAACGAAGCCCTTACAGGGGCTTCGTTTGTGATAATGCGTAAAAACGTAGGGGCAAGCCCCCTACGCTATAATCTGTCGTCCCTACGGGACTCGTCAGTTGCGGTATTTTTAGCGGGCACCAATATTTTCGCATCCACATGGTCAGAAACCATATATTTGAACCATGTTCCCCTAGAAAAGTGTTGTTATAAGCCAAAAGTTCCCCTAGAAAAATGTGGATATCCTGTGAAAGTTCCCCTAGAAAAATGTAACTTTGCACTTGAATATCATTAAAAAGCAATATGGAAAGGTCTATATATCAACAATTAAAGGCATGGAAAGACTCACCTTCTCGCAAACCCTTGATACTGGAGGGGGCCCGACAGGTAGGCAAAACATATATTCTCAAGGAATTTGGCAACAGGGAATACGACAATCTCGTATACATAAACTGCGATAATAATGACAAGATAAGTGCCATCTTCTCCGACTATGACATTCCACGCATCATCAGAAGTCTCAGTGCCATTTCCGGCGAAAGTATTGTGCCGGGAAAAACCTTGATATTCCTTGATGAGATACAGGAAATAAACAAAGGACTTGCCTCCCTAAAGTATTTCTGCGAGAATGCACCAGAGTATCATGTAGTCGTGGCTGGCTCTTTGCTCGGTATCACCCTGCATGAGGGTACGTCGTTTCCTGTGGGAAAGGTCGATATGTTATATCTCTACCCGATGGATTTCGAAGAATTCCTTCTTGCCATGGGAAAAGAGAAACTTGTGGATATCATGCGCACCAAAGATTGGGAAACGATGAAACTGCTGCATCCTGTATGTGAAGAACTCCTGCGCCAATATTACTTTACGGGTGGCATGCCTGAAGCCGTTGCTGCCTATGTGCAGACACAGGATATATGGACGGTTAGGGGTATTCAAGAGAAAATCATAAAAGCCTATAGCAATGATATTTCCAAACATGCCCCAACCAATCAAGTGCCGCGTATCAATATGGTTTGGAAGTCCATCCCTTCACAACTGGCTCGTGACAACAAGAAGTTTATCTATGGTGCGGTAAAGAAAGGTGCAAGGGCCAATGACTTTAAGATAGCCATACAATGGCTTATTGACGCAGGACTCGTTCACAAAGTTTCCCGCATCAAGAAGGCTGTCATACCATTGTCGTTCTATGAAGACATGTCAGCCTTCAAGTTGTTCGTGCTTGACTGCGGACTGTTGGGGGCTATGTCGCAGACACCTCCCGAGCAAATTCTGATAGGCAACAACGTATTTGAGGAATACAAAGGTGCCTTCAGCGAGAATTATGTCCTGCAGCAGTTGCTCTGCGTTCCCCATACATATTTATATTATTATAGTAACGAGAACTCTACCTTGGAGATAGACTTCGTAGTCCAACATGAAGCCACCGTCATCCCTATAGAGGTGAAAGCGGAAGAAAACCTCAGGGCAAAGTCCTTGCATCAATATGTCATCGAGAATCCCGGCCTCCACGGTCTGCGCCTTTCAATGTCTCCTTATCGCGAGCAGGACTGGATGACAAACATTCCGCTTTATGCAGTCAAGTATTTTTTCTTGGCTTAAAGCGTATAAATGTGGTAATATGTTAAATTGTGCAATGTTTTTATCAAAAACTGCCTCTTTGCACATTGCTTTTACAAAGATTTATTATATTTGCATCCTGTTAATAGACATGTGAGCAAGAACATCCTTGCTCAAGGGAGAGCAATTAACCTTTACAAAATTATTACTAAACAACAACACGCTTATAGGAACAAACGCAGACAAACCAACAAACATCCAAACGCCTTGGTGGCGTATTAAAAGTATCTAAATCAAAAAGACAAGAACATGAAGCATTTTGACAAAGTCGCGCTTGTGGCCATTATGGCTTTAGGCACGCACTCCACACTTGTGGCAAATAACCATGTGGGGGGGGTAAGTCGGAATTAGCCAGTGGCAATTTGGCTGCTCCTGCAGTTGTCGCCAACACGGCGGCACTCGTAACCCAACAGGCAAAACAGGTAAAACTCTCGGGAAAAGTCGTTGACTCAAACGGCGAGCCTATCATTGGCGCAACCATATCCCAAAATGGAACAAAGAACGTTACCATCACTGATGTTGACGGTAACTTCACGCTTAATACACAATCCACAACCGCTACAGTCACCGTGACGTATGTCGGCTTCGACACAAAGCAAGTGAAACTCACTGCGGGACGCACGGCGGAAATCACACTTACTGAAGACTCACACTCTCTTGAGGAGCTTGTGGTCGTCGGCTACGGTAGCTCGAAGAAGCGCGACTTGATCGCTTCCGTGTCTACGGTGAAGGCCGACGAGATGTCAAACCTTCCAGTCACAAACATCGCCCAAGGCCTCGCCGGACGTTCACCCGGCCTTATCGTGCAGGCAAGCGGTGGCGGTATCAACTCCACTCCTTCCATCAGCATCCGTGGCGGTGGCGACCCATTGTACGTCATCGACGGCGTGGTGCGCTCGTCGGTAGACTTCCGCAACCTTTCTCCCGACGACATCGAGTCTATGTCTATCCTTAAGGACGCGTCGGCAACGGCTGTCTATGGTTCGCGAGCATCCAACGGTATCGTGCAGGTAGTGACCAAGCGAGGCAAGAGCGGTCGCGTGAGCATCGACTACGACTTCAACATGTCGTATTCGCAGCCAAGCATCTGGCCTAAGAAGATGCACTCTTACGAGCGCGCAGAGTGGGCCAACACTGCTGCCAACAACGACCTCCTGAATGGCAAGACAAATCCCGTCTACACCGATGAGGCTATCCAGAAGATGCGTGACGGCAGCGACCCTCTCAACTATGGCGATACAGACTGGCGCAGCCTCGTGCTGAAGGACTGGGCTCCGCAGAGCAAGCACACCGTGCGTCTGACTGGCGGCAACGACGTTCACCAATTCTATATTTCTCTCGGCCACATCGACCAGAACTCGCTCTATCGCAGCAACAACCACTGGATGAAGCGTACCACATTCCGCTTGGCTGAGACTGCCAACATCAAGGCCATCGGTTTGCAGGTGAATGCTGCCATCGACGGTTATCGTCAGCATCAGGAGCATCCTTACACTTCCACATCAAGCAGCTACTACTATGTGTTCTCGCACATCAACGACAAGTCGCCGATGATTCCTGGAGTCAACAGTCTGGGTCTTCCTTACAACGTTTCCGATAACCCTGTTGCCGAGACGGCATCTGATGCAGGTTACCAGAGAAGCATCGTGAATGTCATCAACGGTAAGGGCGAACTCATCTGGTCTTGTCTCTGGGTAGACGGACTCAAGGTGCGCCTCGCAAGCAACTACCGCTACTATGGCGAGACCAACAAGAACTGGCGCAAGGATGCTGCCCAGTATGACTGGGAGTCAGACGTTGCCCAGTATCTCGGCAAGCCACAGTTGACACATACATCAGGCACTGGCTACTCTTACACCAACCAGGCATTCCTCGAGTATGCCAACAAGTTTGGCG
Organism: Lachnospiraceae bacterium; assembly: GCA_963660075.1. Taxonomy (GTDB): domain Bacteria; phylum Bacteroidota; class Bacteroidia; order Bacteroidales; family Bacteroidaceae; genus Prevotella. The sequence goes on along the minus strand of CAVKWN010000104.1, from coordinate 3,556 downwards.
AGCACAGCATCTCGGCTCTCGGTGGTTTCGAGCAGTATTACGAGAAGGGAGAGTCTTACAGCGCAACACGCACAAACTACGACTTCGCCATCGACCAGATGTCAGTAGGTCCTGCCAACGACATGCAGAACAGCGGTTCGGAGTCAGAACTCGGACGCGCAGCTTGGATTGGCCAGATCAAGTATAACTACGCCAACAAGTATTATGCCGAGGCCAGCATCCGTTATGATGGTTCCGACTATTTTGCCCCCGGTCATCGTTGGGGTGCTTTCTATAGCGGTGCCCTCGGTTGGGTTGTCACAGAGGAGAAGTTCATGAAGAGCCTCGTTGATAAGAACATCTTCAATTCTTTGAAGCTCCGTGCCTCTTATGGTCAGACCGGTCTCGACAGCAGCGCAGGCCGCTTTGCTTACCTCACATCTTATAGTCTCAACAACCAGGCTTACGTTATCAATGGCAAGTATGTGCCAGGTTTCTCTGAGGGTAGCCTGCCTTCGCCAGACCTCACATGGTACACCACACGCCAGACTGACATAGGTTTCGACTTCTCGAGCCTTGACAGCCGTCTCTACGGATCATTCGACTACTTCTACTATTCTACGAAGGGTTACCTCCAGTCGCCCACTGGCGAGAGCTATGTCAATACCGCTATCGGTATCAGCATGCCAAAGGTTAAGTCTGACAGTGAATACCGTCGTGAAGGTTGGGAAATCCAGCTCGGATGGCGCAGCAACATCGGCGACCTGAAGTATGACATCTCCGGTAACTTCACTTACTTTGACCAGCTCTGGGCATTGAACCGCAGCGAGTCAGAGTCTTCTTACATGAACCCCTACACTCGCACACAGCAGCAGAAGGGATATTACTCTACGATGCTCCATAATCTCGGCTACTACACAAGTGCTGACGATGTGCTCAACAGCGCGGGTTACGTAAGCGCACTCAACTCAGAATATCTGACGGCAGGTGACATCAAGTATGAGGATACCAACGGTGACGGTATGATTACCTCTGCCGACTACCGCCGTCTTGGCAAGTCGTCAATGCCGCGCGGTCAGTATGGTATCAACCTCAACTTCCAGTACAAGGGCTTCTATCTGAGCATGCTCTTCCAGGGTTCTACATCATTCGGTATGTATATCCCAGGCTCTGCTGCCATGCAGACAAGCCAGACCGGTAACCTGCCAGTGGCTTACAATTATCAGACAGACACATGGACAGCTTCAAACACCAACGCACAGTATCCACGTCTCATGGCCAATACTGGTCTCAACTCCAACAACAACTATCTGACAAGTGACTTCTGGCTCATCGACGGTGCTTACCTGCGCATGAAGGACTTCCAGTTCGGTTACGACCTCAAGCACTCCTTGCTCCGCAATGTGGCATGGCTCTCACGCGCTAAGGTGGGCGTGTCTGGTCAGAACATCTTCACCATATCTAAGGCCACAAAGTATGGTCTTGACCCGGAAAATGCTTCTGCACAGAATTACGGCTATCCAGTAGAGCGAGTACTTGCATTTACATTAAACTTAGGATTCTAAAGAATTATGAAACAGAATATAATAAAGATAGGAATGTTTGGCATCCTCGCTTTGGGTGTCGCGTCCTGCCAAGATACACTTGACACACATCCTACAGAGACATTCGATGAGTCTGTCGTGTGGGGATCCAAGTCGACTGCCGATGCTTTCGTCAATGCTACTTACGACAATGTCGTAACGATGTTCACCGGCGACGGCGTCTGTGTGGGATGGGAAGCACGTACTCCTAACGCAGTGAGATGTTCACAGGTAGGAGAGGGCATCGACAATGTAGCCACCGAACTTGGTGTTACCCGTAGTTCAGACTTCGGTATCAGCCGCTTCTCTCTGCTCCGCCGTTGCAACCTCATCATCGAGAAGGCACAGGCATCCACAGCCATGACCGAAGGCGAGAAGGCTGAGGTCATAGCAAAGGGTCATCTGCTTCGCGGTATGGTATTCTTTGACCTTGCCCGCAAGATGGGACGCTTCGTTCCTCTGTGCAAGGTTATTGACAGTAGTGATTCGCTTTCGGCAAACATCCCAATGACAAAGGACGTGACTGAGAGCTACAAGTATGTGATTGACGACCTTGAGGCATCCATCTCCGCCCTGCCTACAACGGCTCAGCCTGGTGAACCTACCAAGTATGCCGCTGAGGTGTTGCTTAGCCGTGCTTGCCTCACCGCTTATGCTTACACCAAGAATAGCGAGTATCTCGACAAGGTTGTCAAATATGCCAAGGACGTGACAGACAACTGTTCTCTCGCCGACAACTATGGCGGAATCTTCAACGAGACAGACGAGAACAATGCAGAAATTCTCTGGGGTTACTATCGTCTGAAGGCAAATACAAAGATTGGCAACTATGATGAGCTTATCCGTACTTATCCAAACATCTCGCAGGATGACTGTATAAATTCAAAGTGCGAGAATCTCTTCAAGAATGCTAACGGACGCACATTCGAGGGATGGGCTATCTACTTCCCAACACAGGACTTGGTAGACCAGTATCTTGTCACCGACGAGAAGACCGGCGAGGCCCTGCCTTGGTATGAGACTTCACAGTATAAGAACAATGTTGAGGTTCTTGATCCCAATACTGTAACTACAGAAGGCCAGATTGACCAATATGAGCAGAAGAACGGTAATCTTCGCCGTATTCCTACACCGCAGGACTTCAACCAGCTGAATACTGCTTATCCTACAAACTTGCGTTATCACAAGTTGAAGGAGGGTTCTACACGCAACCTCTCCGAACTCATGTACAGCAACCGTGACGCCCGTTTCGCTTCTTCCATTGCCTATGACGGCACTACATGGATTGGCGAACTCGTTGAGACCAACCTCGGCGGTAACGCTTCCATGGGCGTGCGCGACAAGGAAGACGGTGGTTGGTATAACACCACCACAGGCTACTACTGGCGCAAGTGCAACATCGAAAGCCCGGAGCCACGTGCTTACTACGACTGCCAGGTGCAGTTGCACTATGACGTTTGCCGCACAGGTGAGGCTTACATGAACCTTGCCGAGGCTTACCTCCTGAAGAATGACATCACAAACGCTGTCGCTGCCCTCAACGCCACACGCGTAAAGCACGGCAAGATTGCTGCTTCCACTGCTTCTACTGCGGAAGCCGCATGGGCAGACTACATCCGCGAGCGCCGTGTAGAGATGGCAAACGAGAATGGCGACATCTACTTCAGCTATCTGCGCTGGGGTAAGTATGGCGGCTATGCAAACAACGGACGCGAAGCAGGCGATGTCATCTATGACCTCGACCGCCCGGTCTACAAGATAGAGATCTCCCGCGACCGCTCACAGTTGCTCATCAATCAGGTGACCCTCCTCGGCAGTGCCAAGCGCACGTTCACTACCAAGCGCTATCTGTTCCCAATCGTACAGAGCTTCCTCGACACCCGTGAGGCTTATGGACTCGACCACGACCAGAACGAGGGTTGGTAAGCAAGTATAACCACACATTCTTAAATATTGAAGAACATGAAGATTTTAAAATTCATAATAGCCACCTT
>CAVKWN010000103.1:0-9141 GCA_963660075.1 Lachnospiraceae bacterium | reverse complement strand
GGCACTCGTTGGGAGGATATGCACGCTCAGATGACTGCCGGACTCAACTATTGCATGTCGGGCATCCCGTTCTGGGGTATGGATCAGGGTGGTTTCACGGCTGAAAGTCGCTATTGGGCAGCGCAGGCTGTCTACGACAAGACGGGCGAGGAAAATTCCGACATGAAGGAATGGCGCGAACTGCAGACTCGTTGGAACCAGTTTGGATGCTTCGTGCCTCTCTACCGCACCCACGGACAGTGGCCTCTGCGCGAGGTGTGGAACATCGCTCCGGAGAATCATCCTTGCTACAAGTCGATAGTCTATTACGACAAGTTGCGCTATCGTCTCATGCCTTACCTTTACAGCATGGCGGCGTGGGCCAACTTGAAAGACTACACGCTCATGCGCGGCCTGCCAATGGATTTCCAAGACGACGCTAATGTTCTAAACATCGGCGACCAGTGGATGTTCGGCCCGGCGTTCATGGCTTGCCCAGTCTATAAGTATGAGGCTCGCTCGCGCAGGGTTTACTTGCCCAAGCAGTGCGGCTGGTACGACCTCTACACGGGTAAGCACCTTGCTGGTGGCCAGACCATCGACGCTGACGCTCCTTATGAGAAGATGCCCGTGTTTGTTCGCGAGGGTGCCATCGTTCCTTTCGGTCCTGAGATTCAGTGGAGCGACGAGAAACCGGCTGAGCTTATCAACCTATATGTCTACACAGGCCAGAACGCCGACTTCCTCCTCTACGAGGACAACGGTCTTGACTACGACTACGAGAAGGGACAGTATGCCACTATCGACATACGTTACGACGAGAAGTCGAAGACATTGACTCTCGGCAAGCGCAACGGCTCGTTCGACGGAATGCTTCAGAGCCGTCGTTTCAACATAGTTGTGGTGTCACCGTCGAAAGAGCAAAAGCTAGACTTCGACGCACAGGGCAAGATGGTTGAGTACAATGGTGCTGAAGTGAAGGTTAAGTTGTAACATTAATTTAAACAACTGCAAATTTAATGAGAATATTGCATTTCACCCCTCATCCCAAGGGGAGTGTCAGGGGATGCCTTTTGCGGCGAGGGGGAGCGATTCTCCTTCTCCTCGCCCTCACCTTATCCGCGTCTGCTCGCTCGCGAGAGAACTTCGATGAGGGGTGGCGTTTTACCCTTGGCGACTCCATACAGATGGCGCAAAGCGGTTACGACGACTCTTCGTGGAGGTTGCTCGACTTGCCCCACGACTGGGCTGTCGAGGGCAATTTCTCCGACTCCAACCCCTCGGGTGCCAGTGGAGGCGCGTTGCCAGGCGGAATAGGATGGTATCGCAAGCATCTGCGCGTGAACGTGAAGCCTGGTGAGCGTTATTTCATCGACTTCGATGGCGTGTACATGAATTCCACTGTCTATGTCAATGGTCGCAAGCTTGGCACGCGCCCCTATGGATACAGCAGCTTCCGCTACGAGCTTACGCCTTATCTCTCAAAGACTGGCGACAACGTGATTGCCGTGAAGGTGGACAACAGCGACCAACCTAACAGTCGCTGGTATAGCGGTTGTGGCATCTACCGTCACGTGTGGTTCACCCAGACCGCTGCCGTTGCCGTTGCCCACTGGGGCACTTATGTCACATCTGTCATTGGCGACAATGGCGAGGCCCATTTCACCGTCAGTGCCGACATTGAGAACAAAACCGGAAAGGATGTCCAGGCTGAGGTGCGCAATACGTTGCTCGATGCCAGGGGTCGTGAGGTGGCTTCTTCTTCCGTGCCGCTTACCATAGCAGACAAGGCCACAAACACGCAGACCTTTACACTGAAGAAACCCATGCTGTGGACTCTTGAGAACCCTTATATGTATAAGGTGAAAACCGAAGTGATGGTCGATGGCAATGTCGTGGATACCTACGAGACCATGACTGGCGTGCGCTCGTTCAACTTCGACCATAACACGGGCTTTTCGCTTAACGGCAAGGCCATGAAGATAAACGGTGTTTGCCAGCACCACGACCTCGGTTGCCTGGGTGCCGCGCTCAACGAGGACGCGCTCCACCGTCAGCTTGTCATCTTGAAAGAGATGGGTGCCAACGCCGTGCGATGCTCCCACAATCCTCCTGCTCCCGAACTTCTCAACATGTGCGACACAATGGGGCTCATCGTCATGGACGAGTCTTTCGACATGTGGCGCAAGAAGAAGACGCGCAACGATTATGCGCGGTTCTTCGACAAGTGGTATGAGCGCGACCTCACCGACCTTATCCGGCGCGACCGCAACCATCCCAGCGTGATGATGTGGAGCATCGGCAACGAGGTGCTTGAACAGTGGCAGCAGGCCGATGCCGACACCCTCACGCTCGAACAGGCCAACCTTATCTTGAACTTTGGTCACGATATCTCTGCACAGGCTGGCAATAAGGAACTGTCGGTCAACTCCTGTCTTGCCATGAAGCTTGCGGCAATTGTGCATAAGCTTGATCCTACGCGTCCCATCACGGCGGGATGCAATGAGCCTGACCCCAACAACAATCTCTTCCGTGGCGACGCGCTCGATATCATCGGGTTCAATTACCACTGCCAGTGGGTGAAGGACGTGCCAAAGAACTTCCCCAACAAGCCGTTTATCATGACCGAGAGTGTGTCGGCCCTGCAGACGCGAGGCTATTATGTCATGCCGAGCGACAAGGAGATACTCGCGCCCAACGACTGGCGCGTGGCCTATACAGACCCAACTTACAAGTGCAGTGCCTATGACAATTGTCATGTGCCTTGGGGTTCCACGCACGAACAGACGTGGGATATAGTGAAGCACACGCCGTGGTGCTCAGGTCAGTTTCTGTGGTCTGGATTCGACTATATCGGTGAGCCCACGCCTTATGGCTATCCCGCGCGTTCAAGTTATTTCGGCGTGATCGACTTGGCTGGTTTTCCGAAGGACTCATATTATATGTACCAAAGCGAATGGTCCAAAAAGACTGTGCTTCATCTCTTCCCGCATTGGAACTGGATAAAGGGACAGGACGTTGACCTCTGGTGCTATTACAACAACGCCGACGAGGTGGAGCTGTATGTCAACGGCAAGAGTGCGGGCATCAGGCGTAAGAAGGACTCGCATCAATATCATGTCATGTGGCGCGTGAAGTTTGTGCCTGGATTTGTTAGGGTTGTGGCGCGTCGCAATGGTAGGATTGTGGGGCAACAGACTATCCACACCGCTGGCGCTCCCGACCATATTCGCCTTACGACAGACAAGAAACTGCTCACGGCCGACGGCAAGTCGCTCGCTTTCGTCACCGTAGAGGTGGTTGACCGCAACGGCAACCTTTGTCCCAATGCCATGAACGACATCTATTTCGATGTCTCTGGTGCCGCGCGCATAGCCGGGGTCGACAATGGCTCCCAGACTTCCACCGAACGCTTTCAGGCAAACCATCGTCAGGCTTTCTATGGCAAGTGCCTCGTGGTGCTGCGTAGCGACAAGGTCGGAGGGCGTATCAAGCTTACTGCCAAGGGTGTTGACTTGAAAGAGGCAACATTAAGCCTCTCCTCTGAAGCGCAAATGATAAAGTAAAAATAAGATAACCAATTAAAAAAAGTGCCCAACCTCCATTAGCAATACATTCTACTCCCCTCCCCTGGGTGGGGGAGGGGTTGGGGGAGGGGCTTTTGTAATTCACTATGAAACAGACATTACTTTCCGCGGCTTTGGCCCTGACGGTATCTGTCAGTGTCTCTGCCCAATCGTCGCGCCCGGTTTATCTTGACCCAAACGCGTCAGTTGAAGACCGAGTGCAGGACGCCTTGAAGCGCATGACCGTTCACGAGAAGGTGGCGCTCCTGCATGCGCAGAGCAAGTTCACTTCTGCTGGCGTGCCTCGACTTGGCATACGCCAATTGAGCATGAGCGATGGCCCTCACGGAGTGCGTGCCGAGGTCGACTGGAACTCTTGGAACTCTGCCAGTTGGACTAACGACTCCATTGTTGCCTTCCCTTCCCTGACTTGCCTTGCCGCCACTTGGAACCGCGACCTCTCGCAGGTCTACGGCAATGCCGTCAGCGAGGAGTTCGCCTTCCGTGGCAAGGATGTCCTGCTTGGCCCAGGCACCAGCATAGCGCGTATGCCGCTCAACGGACGCAACTTCGAGTATATGGGCGAGGATCCTTATCTTTCTGGCGAGATGGCTGTGCCCTATATCAAGGCAGCGCAGAAAAACGGTGTGGCTTGTTGCTTGAAACACTTCGCGCTCAACAACCAGGAGGTTGACCGATTCACCGTCACCGTTAATGTAGACGAGCGCGCTTTCCGCGAGATCTACATGCCGGCGTTCAAGAAATGTGTGCAGGAAGGTGGCCTGTGGACGATAATGGGCTCTTATCCTCTCTGGGAGGGTGAGCATATGTGTCACAACAATAAACTACTCAACCAGATACTTAAAAAGGAATGGGGTTTCGATGGCGCTGTCATCAGCGACTGGGGCGGAACCCACGACACATGGCAGGCTGCTATGAACGGCCTTGACATCGAAATGGGCACCGACACCAATGGTAAGACGGAGGACCATTCGCAGGGCTACAACACTTACCGCCTTGCCGATGCCTTCGAGAAGCTCATCAACGAGGGCAAGATTCCGATGAGCGTGCTCAACGACAAGGCCGAGCGCGTGCTGCGCACCATCTTCCGCACTTCGATGAATCCTAAAAAGGTCATCGGGGCGCAGTGTTCAGAGGCTCACTACGACGCTTGCCGCGAGATTGGCGAGGAAGGCATGGTGTTGCTGAAGAATCAGGGTTCTATCCTGCCCATCAAGAAGGGACAGTACAGGCGCATCCTTGTCGTGGGCGACAATGCCGTGCGCAACATGAGTGAGGGTGGTGGCTCGTCGGAGCTGAAGACCAAGTTCGACATCTCTCCGCTTGAGGGCTTGAAGAATGTCTATGGCGACGCAATCGACTTCGCCCGCGGCTATTATGCCGGCCGCGCTCTCTACGACGCCGTTGACCCCATATTCGCGGATTCCCTGAAGGTGCTCAAGGCTGAGGCTTTGGAGAAGGCCAAGAATGCCGACCTCATCATCTATGTCGGTGGACTGAACAAGAACCACAAGCAAGACTGTGAGAACGGCGACCGCGAGTCGTATGACCTCTCCTATGGTCAGAACGAGCTCATCGCCGAGTTGGCGAAGATTCAGAAAAACATTGTCGTGGTGACGTTTGGCGGCAACGCTTTTGCCACTCCGTGGATCAACAACGTGAAGGCGATGATGCACTGCTGGTATCTTGGATCCATGTCGGGCGTAACGCTTGCCGAGGCTATCTCTGGCAAGGTTAACCCGAGCGGCAAGCTGCCCGTTACTTTCGCCAAGAAGCAGGACGATTACCGTAGCTTCCAGTTTGGCAAGCGTGGCTATCCTGGCGTTGACGGACAGGTTTACTACGATGATGGCATCTACGTCGGCTATCGCTGGTTCAACACCAAGAAGGTGCAGCCGCAGTTCCCCTTCGGCTATGGCCTTAGCTACACGACGTTCAAATATGGCAAGCCTTCGCTCTCTGCAAAAACGATGACCAAGGATGGCAAGATTACCGTCACCGTGCCCGTGACAAATACTGGTAAGGTGGCTGGCAAGGAAGTTGTTGAGTTGTTCATTGGCGACGTGGAGACGTCTGAGCCTCGCCCGGCAAAGGAACTCAAGAATTTCGCCAAGGTGTCGCTTGCCCCTGGCGAGACAAAGACAGTGAGCTTCGACATCACCGCTCAAGACCTTGAATATTGGTCAACCAAGACTCATGGTTTCGTGGCAGAACGGGGTGCTTTCAAGGCTTACGTCTGCGCCAGCGAGACTGACGTGCGTGGTGTGGCTGACTTTGAGTTGAAGTAAGTCCTTGTATCATAAACAATATAGGCCTTCATGTGTTTCTCACATGAGGGCCTTTCTGTTTACTCGTCCAGCCAGTTTTTCACTATTTGCCTGCCCAGTGGCGTGAGCACGCTCTCAGGGTGGAACTGTATGCCGTGTATGGGATAGTCTTTGTGACGCAATGCCATGATGTTGCCGTCGGGACTTGTTGCCGTCACCTCAAGGCAGTCGGGGAGCCCTTCCTTGCTGACCACCCAACTGTGGTATCGCCCAACCTCGAAATGGGATGGCACGCCATTGAAGATGGTGTCGTTGGAGAAGTGCTCACAGTCGGTTGCTATGCCGTGGTATACCTCCGACAGGTTCTCAAGCTTTGCCCCGAACACCTCGCCTATGGCTTGGTGACCGAGGCATACGCCGAGCATTGGTTTCCGCCCGGCGTATGTGCGTATCACGTCGAGCAGCAACCCAGCCTCTGAAGGTATGCCAGGGCCTGGCGAGAGCACTATCTTGTCGTATCGCTCCAATGTGGGCAACTCAAATTGGTCGTTGCGCACCACGTCGACCTCGGCGCCCAATTCCTTTAAGAGATGCGCGAGGTTGAATGTGAAAGAGTCGTAGTTGTCTATAATAACTGTCTTCATAGTCTTTCTGCTTCCTTTATGGCTTTCACTAATGCTCCGAGCTTGTTGTTGCTCTCTTGCAGCTCATACTCGTCGTTGCTCTTTGCCGTCACTCCTGAGCCTGCCTGGAACCAAAGCTCGCCGTTCCTGCTGATGAACGTGCGTATCACGATGGCTTGGTTCAGGTCGCCGTTGAGGCTTATCGAGCCGATGCAACCTCCGTAGGCACCGCGGTTGTGAGGCTCCATCTCGTTGATGAGTTGCAATGCCCTGACCTTTGGCGCGCCGCTCAGCGTGCCGGCAGGGAAGGTGTCGATAAACTCCAATATGTGGTCGGCTCCTTCGTTGAGCTCACCGCTCACGCGGCTCACGAGGTGGATCACGTGGCTATAATACTGCATGTCCTTGTAGAAGTCCACCTTCACGTTGTGGCAGTTGCGGCTGAGGTCGTTGCGTGCCAGGTCGACGAGCATCACGTGCTCGGCGTTCTCCTTTGGGTCGTTGCGCAGGAACTCGGCGTTGCGGCGGTCTTGCTCGGTGTTGCCCGTGCGCTTCGTGGTGCCGGCTATGGGGTCTATAAACGCCTTGTTGCCCACTATGCGGTTGTGGGTCTCGGGCGATGAGCCGAAGATGCGATAACCGCCGAAGTCGAAATAGAAGAGGTAGGGGCTGGGGTTGACGGAGCGCAGCACGCGGTAGAGCTTGAAGTCGTCGCCCTCATATTTCTGTATGAACCTGCGGCTGATGACAATCTGGAAGACGTCGCCCCTCAGGCAATGGCGCACGCAGCGTCTCACGTTTGCCTTGTGCTCCTCGTCGGTCAGCGTCGACGTGGTCTCGCCCACGGCATGGAACCCGTAAGGCTTCACGTTAGGCTTGCTGGCAGAGGTCAACAGGTTCTGCAGCTCGTCGTCCGTGCCGAGTGTCATGAAGTCGATCATGTTGTTGAAATGGTCGAACACGATGATGTCCTTGAAGAGGATATAGAGTATGTCGGGCGCGTCGTTGCGTTCCATCGTGGTGTCCTTCACCGGTATGTTCTCGAAGTAGCGCACGGCATTGGCCGACGTGAAGCCGAATATGCCATAGTAGTTGCTGCCTTCGCCATCCACGTGGAAGTTGCCTATAAACTCGTTCATGGCGTTTGCCACGGCAAGCTTCGGCTTGTCGCTGTTTTCTGTCGGAATGTCCCTCTTCACGGTGCTGCCGTCGGGGAATGTCATCGTCAACACCCCGTGCCCCACTTGTATGCTTGCCATGGGGTTAATGCCGATGAAGCTCTTGGCGTTCTCGCTTCCATGATAGTCGGAACTTTCCATCAGCATCGACTGCGGGTAGAGGTCGCGCAGGCGCATGTAGAGGCTCACTGGCGTGTAGAGGTCGCCAAGCAGCCTTTTCGTAGTGGTGTGATAATTAAAAGTTGCCATATTCTCCTGCCATGTCCTTGTTGTTGAGATAAGTCTCGATGTCCTTGTCGCCACGTCCCGACACCGTCAACACTACCACGTCGTCGGGCTCAAACTTCATCTTCGACAGTGCAGCCACGGCGTGCGCGCTCTCTATGGCGGGTATGATGCCCTCCATCCGCGTCAGCTCGTAGCCAGCGCGTATAGCCTCGTTGTCGTTTATCGCTACCACCTTCTCGCGTCCTGTCTTTGCCAGGTGCGCGTGCATGGGGCCTATGCCGGGGTAGTCGAGTCCTGCCGATATGGTGAACGCCTCCTTTATCTGGCCGTCCTCGTCTTGCATGACGAGTGTGCGCGAGCCGTGCACGATGCCCTCAGTGCCGCAATGGATGGTGGCGGCGGTGTAGTCGGTCTCCACGCCGTGGCCTCCTGCCTCGGCCAACACAATCTTCACGCGAGGATCCTCGATGTAGTGGTATATTGTTCCGGCGGCGTTGCTTCCGCCTCCCACGCACGCCACGAGATAGTCGGGATGGTCTCTGCCGATCTTTTCTTCAAGTTGCCATTTCAGCTCCTTTGAAATCACGCTTTGCAATCTCGCCACGATGTCGGGGTAGGGGTGCGGACCCATTGTCGAGCCCACGATGTAGAACGTGGTCTCGGGGTGGCAACACCAGTCTCTGATGGCAGCGGTGCAAGCGTCGCTGAGCGTCATGTTGCCTGTGGTCACGGGGTGTACCTTGGCACCGAGCATCCTCATTCGCTCCACGTTGGTGTGTTGCCGCTCCACGTCGGTCTTGCCCATGAAGATCTCACACTCCATGTTGAACAGCGCGCAAACCGTGGCTGTCGCCACACCATGCTGCCCGGCGCCCGTCTCGGCTATGATGCGTGTCTTGCCCATCTTTTTGGCCATCAATATCTGGCCAATGGTGTTGTTTATCTTGTGGGCGCCCGTGTGGTTCAGGTCCTCACGTTTCAAGTAGAGCTTGCAGCCGTATTTCTCGCTCATCCTGCTGGCATAGTAGAGAGGCGAGGGACGCCCCACATAATCTTTCAGCAGCAGCTCATACTCGTCTTGAAACTCCTTGGAGTCTATTATCTCCTTGTATTGGTCTTGCAGGTCGCTCACCACCTTATAAAGTATCTCAGGGATGTACGCCCCGCCATATTGACCGAAAAAGCCATTCTTGTCTGGTTCCATTCTTTTATTCTTTTATTCTATTCTTCACTCTTCGTTCTTCACTCTTCGTTCTTCACTCTTCGTTCTTCACTCTTC
>CAVKWN010000102.1:0-9146 GCA_963660075.1 Lachnospiraceae bacterium | reverse complement strand
TCTTGTCGCCGTCGGCGATGAGGTAGGCGAAGGGCAGGTTGCGCGTATTGGGGTGATGCATCAACTTGCCGAAGCACACGGAAAAGGTGCCCAGCGTGGCTGGCATCAGCAGGTAGGCGCCGCTGGCGGTCTTCGAGCCGCGCTCCAGTGTTCCCCAGTGCATGGGGCCCATCTTGTAGGCGTGGTTGGAGAAGTTAGTAGCGGAGCCTGCGTTGTAGAACGAGAACATGCCGCCGATGAGGAGCGAACTCTTGTGGTGGGAGGCGGTGAAGGGTCCGCAGAAGGCAGCGCATGCCTCGCCGTTGCTCATATAGGAATTGGCGAAGAAGACGGAAGCCTCGGCGGTGAATCCGTTGCTCAACTGGCACGCCTCACCCACGAAGCAGTCTTGTATCTTGACGCTGTTTATGACGCTTGCCCGCTCGGCGATGATGGTATTCTCGGCTATGACCCCGGTGCCGACATACACGTTGCCGTGGATGGAACCCAGCAGGGTGCAGTCGCTCAGGCGGGCCGCTCCGTTCACCTCGCAGAAGTCGTTGACCACGCAGTTGGTAATCTCCTTTGTGTTGATGATCTTCACGTTGTTGCCGATGCGTCCCCGTTCGGGCATCTTGTTGTCGATGTCGGCCTTGATGAGCAGCCGTATCTTCTCCTTCAGTTCCTTGTCGGAGAAATGTTTCACCATGAATGCCGCGAGTTGGCTGTTGAGATCGCTGAAGAGGATGACGTTTCCCTCGCCCACCTCGTTGAGCACGCTGATGTGGTTACCCTCTCCGTAGGTTGCTCCCTCGGTGGTTTCCAGTATGGAGATGTTGGAGATGTAGCAGTCGTCGCCGATGGTGTAGTTGTTGATGTAGCTGCCTACGTTCTCTATGAGACAGTCGTCGCCAATGGTGACGTTGCGCAGGGTGGCGTTATTGATGCCCGAGTGCTTCACGAATCCCTGACTCACCTCGACGTTCTTGTCGAACCCTCCGATGTTCACCTCTCCGTAGAGCATCACGCGGTGCATATAGTCGGGACTAAAACCCTCACCCACGTTTACTGACGTCCAGTCTTCCGCCCAACATCCGTTCTGCTTGAGCGCCTCGATTTCCTCCGAGGTCAATTGTCTATAGTCGTTCATAAGCCTTCAGCCTTTTCATCTTACTCATAGTCCTGGTACAGGAAGTCGTTGTAGGGATATTTCTGCACGTGCAGTTCCCTCACCTTCCGGTACAACATGTCCCTGAACTCATCGATATTGTCTCTGTTTTTCGCCGACACGAAGATGCAGTCGTCGTTGAGCTTTGCCATCCACGTCTTCTTCAAGTCGTCGAGCGAGATGTTCTCCTTGCGCGCCGGTGTAAGGTCATCGGGATCTTTCACTGTCCAACTATAGTTGTCTATCTTGTTGAAGACAAGCATTGTCGGCTTGTCGGCACACTCAAGGTCTTTCAGCGTGGAGTTGACCACTTGAATCTGCTCCTCGAAGTCGGGGTGCGAGATGTCCACCACATGAAGCAACAGGTCGGCCTCGCGGGTCTCGTCTAGCGTCGATTTAAACGAGTCCACGAGGTCGGTTGGCAGCTTGCGAATGAAACCCACCGTGTCGGCAAGCAGGAAAGGGAGGTTCTCCACCACCACCTTACGCACCGTGGTGTCGAGCGTGGCGAAGAGCTTGTTCTCGGCGAACACCTCGCTCTTGGCGAGCAGGTTCATGATGGTGCTCTTGCCCACGTTGGTGTAGCCCACGAGGGCCACGCGTATTAGCCTTCCGCGATTCTTGCGCTGCGTGATTTTCTGGCGGTCTATCTCCACCAAGCGTCTCTTGAGCAACGACACGCGGTTGAGGATTATTCGACGGTCCATCTCAAGCTGTGTCTCGCCCGGTCCGCGGAGTCCCACGGAGCCCTTGCCGCCGCCCGATCCCGAGCCGCCGCCCTGACGCTCAAGGTGGGTCCACATTCGCTGCAGGCGAGGCAGCATGTAGCGATATTGCGCCAGCTCAACCTGCGTCTTGGCATTGGCGGTCTGGGCGCGCATGGCGAAGATGTCGAGGATGAGCGACGTGCGGTCGAGAACCTTCACATGGAGCTCGTTCTCGATGTTGCGGAGCTGCTTTGCCGACAGCTCGTCGTCGAAGATCACCATGCCTATCTCGCGGTCGTTGTCTTCTTCGTCCTTGATATATTGGCGTATCTCCTCCAGCTTGCCTTTACCCACATAGGTTGTTTGGTTGGCGCCACCCACCTTCTGGGTGAAGCGTTTCACTATGACGGCACCGGCGGTATCGGCGAGAAACTCCAGCTCGTCGAGATATTCTTTTGTCTTAGCCTCGTCCTGCGACGGGGTTACCAGTCCCACAAGTATGGCAGTCTCAGCCTTGCTGGCCTCAACCTCGGAGTATTCAAATTCCTTCATTAAGTTTCGATTGTGTGTTATAATGCAGACGTGTGCAGCTTGTCTTATGCAAAGACAATGCAAGCGAGCGCAATGAAAGCGTGCTTTCATATTGCCGAGTGCAGCTTATCTTATGCAAAGATACATAAAAGATGGGAGACGATAAAGATGTAGATAATATTTTTTTGTAACTTTGCCGCCAGTTAAATCGGGCAAAGGCCCTAAAGCAAACAAAAAAAGATGAAAACAAGTATTGTTATCTCCATGGCATTCGCCATGGGCCTGGCACTCGCTCCCTTGGCGGAAGCTGCTGCCAACACCACGGGCGTGGAGTCGCTCGCCACAGCCAAGAAGAAAACTGTGAAAAAGACGACAAAAAAGACAACCACAAAGACGACTACAAAGACAACGACAAAAACAGCCGCCACGACCACGAAGACAACGCCTACAACCGACGCCACCACCAGCGCGTCTTCGCTGACAGGCAACACGACCAACGCTGAAAGCACGGCTAAGAGCGTCACCGAGACTTCATCCAACAGCGGCAGCAGCCTGCTGGGAGGCATCATATCCGCCATAGGAGGCAGTAGCAGCAGCAAGAGCGGCTCACTGCTCTCTGGCCTCACCGCCATCCTCGACGCCACCAAGGGCGCCACGAAAGACCGCATCGTAGGCACGTGGACTTACACTGAGCCAGCCGTGGTGTTCACAAGCAGCAACATTCTGAGCAGCATCGGCGGCAAGGTGGCGGCACAGACCATCGAGAACAAGCTGCAGACACAACTCTCCAAGGTCGGAATAACGAAGGGAATGATGACCATGACATTCGACAAGGACGGCAATTTCACGCAAACGATTGGCAAGCGCAGCACGTCGGGCACTTACACCATCAGCAACAGCAATGTGGTGCTCAACTATGGTGGCACGGTGAAGCAAATCGTAGGCACCACGCAGCTCGACGGCAACGACCTGCTCATCGTGATGGATGCCTCAAAGCTGCTGAAGTTTGCCAACGTGATCAGCAGCGTCTCTGGCAACTCTGCCTTGAAGACGCTTGGCTCCGCCATCAGCTCGGTCAACGGCATGCAAGTCGGCCTGAAACTCAACAAGTAGGCATGGAGCTGACCATCGTCTCCGACGACAGCCCAAGGGTGCTGCTCGTGCAGCCCGTAGACAGCCACGACATGGAAGAACTGGAGGCGGAGGTTGATTATCTCCGCGCCCATTCTCCCCTACCCTTCCGTCTCGTGGCGATGCGCGTCGGCAAGTGGAACGAAGAGCTAACGCCATGGCCTGCCCCGCCCGTCTTTGGCAAGACACCGTTCGGCGACGGCGCGCAAGCCACTCTCGACAAGATAATGACCATTGTCGAAGAGCAATCACGCTTCATACACGGCAGAGGGCAAGCCGACCATGACCTTTCTCACGTCGTGCTTGGCGGTTATTCTCTGGCTGGGCTCTTCTCGCTGTGGGCTGGCACGCGACAGCCGTTCGGAGCTATCGTGTCGGCATCGCCATCGGTGTGGTACAAGGATTGGCTCTGTTATGCTGAGTCGCATCCGTCGATGTCGCCTCATGTCTATCTTAGTCTCGGCGACCGCGAGCACCACTCCAAGACCGCCATCATGGCAACGGTAAACGACTGCATGAAACGTCAGCACGACTTGCTACTTAGCCAAGGCGTGGACACCGAACTGCACATGAACCCGGGCAACCACTTCCAGGACAACGGCGTCCGAACCGCCATGGGTTTCACGTGGTGTATCAATAGCCTCGGGAGGCTTTCGGCTTCCCAGTGAAATCTCGACGGCTTTACACTAGAACGGCATCGGCTTATCAGTGAAAACACATTGCCTTTTCACTGATAAGCCGATGCCGTTGTTTTTTCCCCTTATTCCTCCACCGTCCAGTCGGTGATGTTGTGTTTCTCCACGTCGAAGTTGATACCCACCTTCACGATGGGCAGTCCGCATTGCGCGAAGCGCTTGGGATATTGCTTCAAGTCGATTTGCCGCATTGCGGTTGTCGCGTCCTTGTTGAGCTTCAACTCGAAGAGGTAGAGGTGCGTGGCGGTGCGCAGCACCATGTCTACGCGACCGCGCGGCGTGCGAACCTCAACGTCCACATAATGGTTTAGGATGGAGAAAATGACATACATCATCTGCTGGTAGTGACCCTCGGTATTGGCTCCCTGACAGTAAGGCACGGTCTCAAGAAAAGCCTGAAGCATCTCCAGCGCCCCGTCCATGTTGTTGCGTCGGATAAGTGCCGACATCTTGGCGATGGTCGTGGTGCCCTTCACGGTGTTCGTGCCTATGTAGTTGGGCAACAGGCAGCGGTAGAGCCCCACGCGTATTTCCTTGTTAGGGAGGTCGAGCGTGTATAGCTCGGTCTCTGGGTCATAGCCTTTTATGGTGATATAGCCGCTCTGATAGAGCAAGGGAATCACCGAGGTCATGCTTTCCGTAGGCGCGTCAAACTCCGACTTGTCGGCATCGCCTCCGCCAATCTCCGACGGCATGACGTTAAACATCCTGAGCATCTCTATGAGATATGTCGGCGTGCCGGAGGAGAACCAGTAAAAGTCCATTTTGCCACGTGCCATAGCGTTGAGCAGACTGTATGGGTTGAATATGTCGGGCGACTTGGCGGCGAAGTGGTAACCGTCGTAATACTCACGCAACTTTTTGAGGGTTTCCTCACTCGTCATATCCAGTTTCTCAGCCAACGTGTCCACGTCAGCCGACATCTGCGTCGTAAGCTCGTCCATGGTTATCCCACAGATGCCGGCATAATCATCATCCATACTTATGTTGGATATATTGTTCAGCTCACTGAATATGCTCATCTGCGAGAACTTCGTGATGCCGGTTAGGAACACGAAGCGCAGGTAGGGCTCACAGTCTTTCAGCGGACTGTAGAAGTTGCGCATCACGTTGCGCAACACCGGCAGCTTCTCGTCCTCATGCACCACGTCGAGCAACGGCGCGTCGTATTCGTCGATGAGCACGACGACTTGCTTGCCTGTCTTGTCGTAGGCTGTCTTTATGAGGTCTATCAAGCGGTTGTTTGCTCCCTTGGCAGGATTTGTGATACCCCAATCGGCTTCAACGTCTTTTAATCTGTAGTTAAGGTATTCTTCAAGCTGCTCCTTTCCCATGTGCTTGCCGCCCGCCATGCTGAAATGCAACACGGGATATGCTGTCCACTCCTTCTCAAGCTTTTCCATGGCAAGACCCTTGAACAGGTCTTTCTTGCCCTCGAAATAGCTCTTGAAAGTGGACGTGAGCAAAGACTTGCCGAAACGGCGCGGACGGCTGAGGAAGAAGTACTTGCCTGCGTTTGCCATTCGGTATACATATTCCGTCTTGTCGACATAGACCATGTCCTTGTTGATAATCTCCTCGAAAGTCTGTATTCCTATAGGATAAAGTCTCGTTGCTGCCATATCGTGATGCGCTTTGGTTCACTTGCAAAATTACAAAGAAAACCACTAACATCGGCTCTTTGCCCATGCTTTTTTATTAAACAAAACTTTTACACTGCCGCAACGTCGTGGTCAGCTTTTTCCTCTCCCACTATTATATCTTCCTCTTGAGCAACAGGTCTATTAGCGTTATCTTGACGTGTGGAAGCTTTCGGTATAACTCTTTCTTGCAATAGACCTTACTTTCTGCATATACCCCTTGGGCTTTTCCACAATAGACGTACCCAAAATATTCCAAAGAGTCCAAGTCGTGGCTTAATTCCATGTTTTCAACTATGAAGTCTGGTCTTCTATCGCGCAACGCCCTTTTTCTTTCCGCGAGCATTTCCGGCAAGGCACCGTTTTGGAGTGACCAATATTTGCATGCTGGCAAGGAGTTGGCTGATATTCCACATCCATTCTCAAATGGATTGAACATTACCTTGGGATTCTTTGTGAGGCCAACAAAATTTCCCCTGTTAAGGTAAAAAACTGGTTTTTGAGGGTAAGGAATTTACCTTAGTAGTCGATGCCTGTAAGATAATATTCGTAACTTTGCAAATGAACTAAAGCATACCGCGATATGGCAGCACTGAAACTTTATCCTTTAGGAATACAGACATTCGAGCGAATCATTAAAGAGAACAAGCTCTATGTCGACAAGACGGAGTATGTTTACCGTATGGCTCACACCAACGGAACGTATTTCTTCCTTAGCCGTCCTCGCCGTTTCGGCAAGTCGTTGCTCACGTCCACTTTCAAGAGCTATTTCGAGGGCAAGAAGGAATTGTTCAAAGGGCTTGCCATGGAAAAGCTTGAGAAGGAGTGGACGGCATATCCCGTGCTGCATTTCAGCATGGCAGGCGGCAAGCACATGGAAAAGGAGCAGCTTGAAGAATACCTTAACTACAGATTAAAAGACGTTGAAGCCGATTGGGGTATCACAAATCCTGCCAAGGGAGCAAACAACCGCTTGATAGACCTCATAAAGACAGCCTACGACAAGACAGGCAAGCAAGTCGTCGTGCTCATCGACGAATACGACGCGCCGTTGCTCGACGTGGTGCATGAGGACGAGAAGCTGCCGGTGTTGCGCAACGTGATGCGCAACTTCTACAGTCCGCTGAAAGACTGTGAGCCCTACCTGCGCTTCGTGTTCCTAACCGGCATCACGAAGTTCTCGCAGATGAGCATATTCAGTGAGCTGAACAATATCACGAACATAAGCATGAGGGACGATTATGCCGGCATCTGTGGAATAACCCTGGACGAATTGACGACACAAATGTCGGCAGACGTGGGCGCGTTGGCAGAGAAACTGGGCAAGACAAGCGAGGAGACGCTCATCAAGTTGCGTGAGTATTACGACGGCTATCACTTCGCCGCCAAGTCGCCCGACGTGTTCAACCCGTACAGTCTGCTCAACGCCATGGCAGCAGGCCAGCTGGACTTTTACTGGTTCTCCTCCGGCACGCCGACATATCTCATAGAGATGCTCAGGATGTTTAACGTCATGCCGTCGGAGATTGGCGGAGGCGATGCCGACAAGTCGGAGTTTGACGCGCCTACGGAAAGCATGACCTCGGTGATTCCCTTGCTCTATCAGAGCGGCTATATCACCATAAAAGGCTATGACCCAGAGACCGAGCTATACACGCTCGACCTCCCTAACAAGGAAATACGCGTGGGGCTCTACCGCTGCCTGTTGCCCAACTACATAGGCACGAACACCGTGAAGGGCACCACGACCATCGCCAAGATGTCGGCACTTATCCGACGCAACAACATGGACGGGGCGCTGGAGATGCTTCAGGCTTTTCTTGAGACCGTGCCTTACTGTCAGGGAGCCAATACCGAGGGTCACTACCAGCAGATGATGTATGTCATTTTCTCCATCCTAAACCATTATGTGGACGTTGAGGTTCGCACGCCGCGCGGTCGCGTAGACATGGTGCTGCGCACCGCCACGCACCTCTACCTCTTCGAGTTGAAGCTCAACAAGGACGCGACAACCGCAATGCGGCAAATCGACTTGAAGCAATATCCCAAGCGCTTCGCGCAATGCGGACTGCCCATCGTGAAGGTGGGTATCAACTTCGACGTGGAGAAACACAACATCACCGACTGGACGGTGGAGGAGTAGACAATATAATGATTTAGCATTGAATGGAAAAGGGAAGGCGGCGTTATCTCGTCAGCGTTTTGTGAATTGATAGGCCAGGCGTTCGCTGCCGTTCCAGCAGCGAATGATGCCACAATAGACGAAGCCTTCCTTGCGTATGGCACTTTGCACCACCCGGTTGTCGCGATGGGTGTCGATGCGGATGGAGTCATAGTTTCGCAAGGCATATTCCATGGCCAAGTGCAGGATGCCTTTCACTTGACCGTTGGAAGCAATGCGGTGGATGGTGGCATAAGGCATGTCGTTTTGCCATGCTCCTTCATAGACTACATCGTAAGTGGGGTCGTTGCCTCCCCTCAGCACGAAGGTGGCTGCAACGGCATTGCCTTTCTCTACGACATAGCTGTCGCCACTCGAAACATCTTCTTGCAGCAACTCCTCGCTGGGGTATCCGTCAGCCCACTGGTTGGGGTTGCCTGTCTCTGCCATGAACTTGCGGGCCAAGGCGAAGATGCCTTGAATCGCCGGAATGTCATCTACTGTTGACTTCCGAATGATTATACCATCATTGTTCAGATTCACCATCTCGCTTCTACGCTATGCCTATAAGTTCTATTTCGAATATCAAGGTGGAGCCGCCGGGAATGCCTGGCTGCGAGAACTTGCCGTAGCCCATCTCGGCAGGGATGTAGACTTCCCACTTGTCGCCCACGCACATCTGCTGCATGGCTATAATCCAACCTTCTATTAGGTCGCACAACCGAATGGCGAGCGGTGCGCCGCCCCGACTACTGTCAAACTTCTTGCCGTTGATTGTCCGTCCGGTGTAGTGGGCTGTCACAATGCTGCGTGGCGAAGGGTGAACTCCGTCGTTCTTCCCCTCCGACAACACCTTATACAATATACCTTTGGGGAGAGCCTTCACACCCTCTTCCTCGGCTTTCGCCGCGAGCCATTCCTTGTTGGCCTGTGCGTATTCTCGCTTGTTCATCAGATTTCTTTTTCTTGTTTTAGTATGTGCAAAAGTAATATGAAAACCACGCAAAGCTTCACACTTCGAGTTAAATAATAATATCGCGGCTAATTTTCTTTCACTTGTCCGCAGATGTTTGGTTTGAAAAAAAGCGTGGGAACGTATAACGCTAAATTTGGAGTGTACGCAAGCCAAAGGAA
>CAVKWN010000101.1:0-9371 GCA_963660075.1 Lachnospiraceae bacterium | reverse complement strand
GCCAGAGCAGATAGTCGAGGGCGTAATGCTCCAGCGCCTGACTGCATCCGAGGGCATAGATCACCGTCCGGGGCATCGCCAGGCACAGGACGATGAGCGCGGCGATGAGGCAGAAGCCCACGCCAAACGCCTGGGTGAGGATGATGTGCGCCGCCTTCTTGTTGCCCTCGGCGAGGTGCATGCTGGCTATGACCGACGCGCCGATGCCGAACATCAGTCCGATGCCGGTCACCACCGTCCACACGGGAGCCACGATGTTGACCGCGGCAATACCCTCGGCGCCCACTCCACGGCCCACGAGGATGCCGTCGATGATGGTCTGCGCCGACATGAAAATCATGCCCACGAGCGTAGGAAAGAACATTTTTCGGAACAACGGCCCAATCTTGCCCGACCCGAAATCGATCTTGTCACGAGATGTGTCGATTTTCTTCTTCATATTCTATTACTAGCAAAATTTTATACAAAGTTATGGATAATTACTGAGGGAACGGAAGAAAAAGTGAGTGAATAGGGAAAAGAGTGGGATGAATACCCTGAAAACGCGACCCTAATTGGAATTGGTCTATTTATGGATACTTCGATTCCTCTATGTGAAACTTTACCCTTGATTTTTTCCGCTTCATGCAGATTGTCATTATGTATAGAGTGCATAAGACCGTGCGCACCACGAAAGCCTTCATGCGGGAAGGACAATATACCGATGCCGCCGTGTCTGTGGCAGAGGCAAGCCGGGAACAAGTGAAGGCAACGGCACTCGACCTGGAGCAGCAAATCCGTGAGAGTGAGAATACCATTCGATTATTGGTCGGAGACAGTTTGAACGCCGTGAGACTCGTGTTCGGAGATTCCACATCAGCTGATTCCTCGGAGCAAACAACTTCGGAATATATTTCCGACTATTCCCGACAAATCCATCTCCCCATCACCGACGGCATCCACTTACAAAGACAATCCGCCCGTCCCGACGTGCAACAGGCTGAGAGGAATCTGGCGGCAGCCGTATATGCCACAAAAGAGTCGAAGGCAGCCTTCTACCCATCACTCACACTTTCGGGTATAGAAGGCTGGACTAACCGGGTATTATCACCAACCCCGGCAAACAGCTCCTCGAAGCCCTTGCCTCTCTCACACAGCCCATCTTCCAAAACGCCAAGCTAAAGGCAGACCTCGCCATCAAGAAGTCGCAGCAGCAGGAGGCGCGCCTCCAGTTCCAGCAAATCTGCCCTGCTTGACTCTCAGGTGTAGTCATTGGAGCGCACGGTACGCTCTACCCATTTGCTCCAACAAAACGGCAGCGGCAACTATCTCGAAGTGTTGACGGCGCAAGAGGACCTCCTCTCTGCCAAGATGTCGAGGCTGCAGAACCAATACAATAAAGTAGCGGCACAGATTACCCTGTGGCAGGCGATGCCACAATCTTTTAGCAAATCACAACCTTAAATCACAATGCATGTCTTGACTTGTGATAAAAAACAGGCGGTGTTCATCTGGACTTTATCTCTGTAGGATGGAGTGTGAATCTGTTTTGCCACAAACACAAACCCATGCGAATAAGACAATCCTCCTGACGGTAGTTGCTGTCACAGCAACCATCGCCAAGAGGATTGAAGAAAAGGTTATATACTGTCTATTTATTGTTGCCAGTTTCCGCACTGTTCTTCTTCAACCATTCAACCCTGCGTTGGTCAGGTAGGTGCTTTATGGAGAAGTTGTCAAACTTGGCCTTGAAGCCGTTGCCGTCAGGACAGGCACCCATTACGCCAACCATTACAGGATGGTTGTCTTGCAGCCATGCATTGCGCATCATCGTGTATTCCTTGTCGTCAAAGGAATAGAAAACTTCCACGGCATCCAGTCGTCGCACTGCTTTTATCCATACATAGGGCACAGGTTTCTTAAGCGGTATGATGCTCCAGTCGCTCGTGTGATGGGTGACGACTGCGCTGAGGTTGTATTTCCCGTCCACAAACTCAATGCCAGCCTTTATGTAATTCTCCTGGTCAATGCGTAGCATCAGTCCCGACTGGTCAAAGCGTGCCTTGTAATCACCCGATATCCTTACTTTTACTTCAAACTCTCCTCCACGCAAGGTATATAGGAACGGAGCGTCATCCACTGTAAACCCATAGTGGGAGATGCGCCAATAGTCGGTTTGGGGCGTGACGTTCATTGAGAGCGAGTTGTTCTCAATCTTCCATTGCTCGGGTTCGTTAAACCATTGCATCTTTTCCAATGATTGGGCCACGGATGTCAGAGAAGAGGCAAGCATCAGTCCGCCGAGAGCGATTTTTCTCATTTCCATATCTATATTGCTGCGATTAACGATAGGTTTTATTTACCGTTGCAAAGGTATGACATTGCCACGTATTGCACAATAGTCATAAATAACCATTTTGCCACCAAAATATTATAGTAATGGTATTGTTATCTTGTCAGGGAGAACTTTATGCTGAGGCCGAAATCCTGCGTGGTGGTAGGATAACTGCTTGATGCCAACAACGGGGTGTTGGTCTGCCTGTCGAGATAGAAACTCATCGACATCAGCTTGGAAAGGGTGTATTCAGCCGAGAACGACAGCTTGAGGGCGGTGTTGCCGCTGGATGCCGTCGACGACACCGTCGAGATGTTGCGGGTTATGGCCGCTTGCTTGCGATAGCTAACGTCGAGGCGGAGGTTGAGGCCGTGGTTGGTGCCCGACTGCGAACTGCGTTTGGACGATTGGGTGGTCTTGTCGTTGGTAGAGGTTTTCCCCTTGCTTTTCACCGACTTCTTCTTGGCTTTTCCCATGCCGAAGATGTTGAAATTGTCGAGTCGCCATCCCCATCCGAAGACCCAATCCTTGCTTACCGCCTCGTTGAGTTGCACTGATGTCATGGAGAGCGACAATGCGCGTGTCTGGCGGTATTCCAGCTTGGCGGTCATCTTGTTGAGGAAGGTCACGTCTATGCCAAACAGTGGCGAGAACGACTCGTTGATGCTCACAGTGGAGACGTTGAACATGGAACTTGGCACGAGGTTGCCCGTGGTGGCATCCGTGATGAATCCCATGGTGTTGTCGCCTGCGAGTGAGGCGAATGTCGAGAAGCTCTGGTAGGCTCCTACGGCATAGATGCTCTTGTAAGAGTGGTTGATGTTCACAGCGTTGAAGTGGTCACGCAGCCACGGCAACTTGCTAAGTCCGCTATAGCGTATCGTCCAGTTGGGAAGCATGTGCAGGACTGACGGGAATATGTCGAGTCCCTTCCCGTTGCCAGACGTGTATGCGGAGAGGAAGGCCGGTATGAGTACGTCGGCCGAATAGGTACTCACGCTGCCGTTGGCTGGGTCGAAAGTCTTGCCGGCCAAGGTGGTGCCTTGAGGATAGACTGTGCCTTGATAGCGAGCCTCCACGCGTTGTCGGAACGACTCCAATGAGCCGCAGAACTTCTCAAATGTCTTTGAACGGTAGCCATTGTTGGCTGACCCCATGCCCTCAAAGGCGGAGCCTATGGAGATGGTGGTCATCGTCAGCGAGCCTGTCTGCGTGGTGGGGTTGCCCTGGTACATATATTGCACGCTTTTAGCCTTTGTGCTCATGTGCGAGGCGTTAAGGTCAATCTTGAATCCCTTCACGGGTTCAAGCGTGGCTCTCATCTGAAGGTCCTCGGTAAGGTTTGTCGACGCTGGTGTTGCCACGCTGTCGGCCACGAGTAACCAATCGTTGCGTTTGGCTTTCTCTATATAGTCGTCGCCCACCAGTCCGAAGGCGAAGTCGAGACCTGGCGAGAGCACGCTGTTTCCGCGTGTCTGCCCGAAAGCTTTGCCAATGGTTGGCATGAAACCTGGCAACGACATCGAGTACTGGTTTCGATAGCTTATGCTTGCTGTCCTTACCATCATGGCGACTCGGGCGAGCGCCTGCGCTGTCTTGTACCAGCCCTTGTCTTCCAATGGCGGCAGTGCGACCACGGACAATTTCACCTTTAAGGCGGAGTCGACCTTGGTTTTTATCTTGAGCTTGTTGTCGCCATCCTTCTTGAATTTCAGGTTATACAACTTACCGTCCAGCGTCCTCGCTGTCACGGCTATGCGCTTTGTTCGCTTGTTGTGGCTCACGGTGATGGTGGTGTCGGGCATAAGCGTGATTTCCTGCACGAAGGCATTGCGATTCTTCGGCAAAGTCTTTTTCCTTTCGGCGTCTTGCTTTTGTTTCTGTTTCCATTCGGCCACCGCCTTGTCGGCATCCTTGCCATCCTTCGTTGCTTGCGTGCGTATCTTCTTTTCCTCTTCCGCCTGCTTCTTTCGTTCAGCCTCTTTCTTCTGTTTCTCCTTCTGTCTTTGGGCGGCGGTCTTTTGAGGTGTGGACTTGTTGAAACGGTCGTTAGCCTTTTTCAAGAATGGCACGAGGTTGTATAGCTTCACGAGGTCGAGGTTGGCGTTGGCCTGGATTTGGCGGTTGTTTGCTATGGTGTTGCCAAGCGAGGTGCCATCCTCAAGGTCGGTTCCGCGCACCCAGTTGTATGTGGCGTTGTATGTGGCATCGGCTCGAAGCCATGAGAAGACAGGCAGGAGGTTGATTGGCACCTGGTAGCTCGCGTTGAACGTCTGCTGGTAGTCGAGAGGTGTGCCCAAGTGGCGTATGCTTGTCCATATCGAGTCTTTCCACGCCGAGTATTGGTCTGGATACAAATCCTTGTTCACGGGGGTGTACGGTTCCTCAATCTGCGAATGCGTTGCGCTTTGGAAGTTCAAGTGGAGGTTCTTTGTCAAGTCCCAACGCAGCGAGAACTCCCTGTTCCACAAGAACTGCTCAGAGAAGGTGAGTGGCAGCTGCGAACTCTCTGTAGCTTCCATGTCACGCTCCTGCAACTCATAATATGAGCGCGTCATCTCCGTGTTGAAACCAACGTTTTGCGGTAGCCAGTTCAGTCCGAAGGCTCGTGGCAGGTCGAGCCACTTGCTGCGTTTTTTAATCTTCTTGAATGGCTCCCATGACTTGTAGACGGGTGACCACGAATAGTTGAGCATTCCCTGCCAGTTGTCCTCGTTCTCATAGACCGTGGTCTCTCCCTGCGAATGTGAGTGAGAGTGGCTGTAGGTCATGGTGAAGTTGGCAGGGTCATAAGGCATTGGGTGCCGCTTGTTTTGTATGTCGACCTTGGCGTTTGATATGGAGAAGTTGGTGTTTATGTGTTTTGTCACGGCAATGTTGTTGATGGAGTCGCGCTCTTGCTTCGATGCCGCCGAGTTGAGTGCGTCCTTCAGTTCCATGTCGGTGTCGAGAGGATTGTATTTTGGTTTTGTCGTCTGCTTGGAAACGCTGTAGTAGAGAGGTATGGAGACCTTCGCCTTGTCGGGGAAGAACTTGCCTAGCTCAAGACTCGTGGTTACCTGGAAATTCGACTGGTTGTCTTGCGACCTTGAGCTTACGCCGTCTTCAAGTCCTCCGAAGCCATCGGAGACATACTTGCCCTGCACGTTTACCGATCCCATGTCGGATAGTTGCACGTTGAGGTTTCCGTTGGCAGCCCATCCGCCATTGTTGTTGTATTCCTTCAGTCTCAGTTCGTTGACCCACACCTCGCCGCTTTTCTGTCCGGCAGAGAGGTTTCTCACGCCAATGATCATGGTCTTTACCTCGCCGAGAGTCGGATTTCCCATCACCGTCACCTTGTTGTTTGGGTGGTTGCTGTCGTAAGCGGCGTAAGGACGCGTAAACGAAGCCGTGCCGAGGGCGCGTGCGCGGTTGCGCTCCTTCTTCACGTTGGTGAGAAGGGAGAGCGGAATGTCGAGCATGTTGTCGTCGGGCCATACCTTCCGTATGTCCTCGATGTTGTATCGGCTGTATTTGTTGCTTGGCGCGGTGAGCTTCAGCGGAATCTCGTATTCATAGTAGTTGTTCTTGTAGTCGGATCCCAACCTCACGAATATCGCAAGCTCGTTGTCTTGCAGGTTGGTGGAGTTCACCTCTTCGGCGTTGGCGTGCACGAACATCTGCAGGCGCTTGTAGCGTCGCATGTCGAGCGTGGTGTTCTTGTATACGCACTTCGATTCCCCAACCGCGAGATTGCTCACGTTGATTTGCAGCGACTGCTCGTTGTCCTCCACGAGTTGTGGCTGCGAGGGGTCTTGCCCACGTTGTATGCCAGGAGGCAGAACGTAGTTTACCGGGGTCTTGTCGTTGTTCTCCTCTATGCTCACCGATGCCGTGGTTATGGTTCCCGTCTGCGTGCCGGCATTGTCGATGTTTTGCGTGTAGACACGCCATGTGCCACGCACGAGGTCGAGCGAGGCGAAACGCATCACTACGGGCATCTTGAATCCTGTGAGGAACATCCTCATGAACCTGATGCTGGAGAAGTCGTTTATGCTGCCCACGCGTTTTTCGTATTGGTCCACAGGAATGCGGAAGAGATACCACGTGAAAGTCTTCATGCCTTGGCGTGTGCTGGAAGCGGCATCACGCTTGTCCACTATGTAGTTCTTGCCCACCTGCAAGTCCTCGGGGCGGATGGAGACCCTGTATTGGTAATACTTCTCATATTCGTTGAGCGTGAAGTCTTGGTTTATGTCCTCCACGTCGGGCCCGCTCTTGTATGACGTGTCGTAAGTCTCTGTGCGGTTGTCGGTGTCGGGCGAGTTGCCTTGCGGGTTGTTGATGTATTTGTATCGCCTGAGTATGTCGAACCGCTCATTGTCGTAGTCGGAGCCACGGAAATAATGGTAGTCGTCGTGGGCAGGGTCGGCCCAGATGGAGTCGAACACGGCTTGCGACACCTTGCCCTGAACCTGCTTGAGGAAGTCTTGGTAACTGTCAAACTGTTGCTCCTCGGCATCGGTCAGGCCGTTGTAGCCAACGTCCTGCATCGCCCTTGCCCCCTTGGTGGTGGCGAAGGCATAGGTCTGCGTGGTTTGTGTGGGTATCTTTCCCCATTGGGTGTAGGTGAAATTCTGCGAGCCGTCTACGGGCAATCCGCTTTCGTAGAACTTCTTGCCGTCTTTCAGCACGTCCTCCGACACCTCGCCGAGGTTGATGTAGAAGTCGCCTCCCTGTGCCGTCTCGCCTTTCTCTTTCTCATGGATGAAGGGGTCGAGCATCCAGAACTCCACATATTCGATGTTGGCTTGCTGGAAGTCATTGGTGTCGAGACGTCTCATCATGCCGCCCCAGTGCTGTTCCGGGTTGTTGAGTGTACCGTCGTAGTTGAGGTCGGGGTTGAAGTTGTATGGTCCTCGCTCGTTGGGATAGTAGGCTATATTCATCACCGACAGTGTCGACGTGGCACCGTTGTAGCTGCTTTGGTCGCGGTTGGGGTAGAGCTCACGCACGTAGACCTCTCTCATGTAAGGGTCGGAGAGCATGGTGAGGTCGCTCTTGATGTGGGAAGGCGTGAGCGATGAAGAGCGGCGCGTGAAGAGTGGGTCTATGGTGTACCATGCCATCTGCGAGCGGTTGAAACCCGATCGCAGCGTGGTCTTATCGGTGCTCTCGGCAAACATCGATGGCACGGAGGAGAGAATCCACGACGTGGGTTCAAGCACTGAAATCTTGTCGGTCGTGCCTTCGAAGTCGTCGATATACGAGGCGTTGTTTTGCAGTCCGCTCACCTGTCCGGCAAAGAGTTTCGCGAACTCGCCAGTGAAGCTTATCTGCGAAGGCTGCGTGAGGTGCAGGAATGGAATCTTGTCGAGGGCATTGGTGAGCCATTGGCTTTCGTGCTTCCAGTTGATGTTGAAACCGACGATGGTATTGTTTACGGGCTCCGCGCCCATTGTCACCTTGCTCGTGAGGGCTTGCTCGCCGAGGTGCTGCAACGTTCCCGAGAGCTGGAAGTTCTTGGAAAAGTCGTATTCCCAGTTCATGCCAAACATCGTCTTGCGCATCTGCGAGTAGTCGCTTTGGCTCTCCAGCGACACGTTGACTGTGGTTCCCGCGTCGATGATGCTCTGGTTGAGTATCGTCACCTCGCCTGCCGAGTAGTCCACGGAGTAGTCGGAACCTTCGGTCAGTTTCACGCCGCCCGCCGTGACCACCACCGAGCCTTGAGGCACGTTGTATGCGCCAAGCGAGATGACGTTGGCCTGCGTGCCTCGATATTGACCTTGAAGGATATACTTGTCTTTCTCGGCTATCTGCTTGGCTATGGTCTTCGTGGAGTCGTATAGCTCGGTGAAGGCGTATCTGCTTGCCACGTCGGCAGCCACGCCATGCTTGACGAGATAGTCGTAGATGCTCTTTCCGAACGGCTCGGCAACGGGGAAGAACACGCGCCCATTGCTCACCGTGTAGCCTTCCACATAGTCGAAATAACCATTGCTGTGCGCCTTGTTGTTGTTGTCGAGACGGTCGGCGCCAATGGCCTTTATGATGGCGGTGCCTTTCACCTGCTGCTCGGGTATGTAGTTGAGATACACGCCTGTGGTGTCGCTTTGGTATTTCACGTCGAGGCGGAACTTCTCTTTCTCCACCGACGAGGCGAGGTAATAGACGTTTCTCATCATCAACGGCCAGTTGCCTTGCGAGGGGTTGCTGCTGGTGTTCTTCAGCGACTTCACGAACAGGGCCTTCGACACGTCGGGCACGTCGCTCGCGAACTCACCCACCTGGTATGTCTGCCCACCATAGGTGTACTCGTATGCCACGGCGAGCACCTGGTCTGTCTGCAGCGTGGTTTTCAGCGACACGTATCCCAAGGCGTTGTTTACGATGTATTCAGATGAGGTGAGCAGGCGCGCGTTCTGCAGCTTCTCATAGTCGGTGCCGCCATTGAGCCCCGCTCCGTCGAGCACGGTCGACGTTTGGTCTATGTCGCGCGCCGCCTCGTTGGCTCCGGTCATGGTCTCGTATTCGGTGTTGGCCTTGTTTGCCGGCACGGGGAGTCCCGTTGTCGTCCATCTGGTGTTGCTCACCTTGCTGTTCTCGCCAAGGTCGGTGAGCGCGATGATGTTTCTCGTGTTGGTGGTTGTTCCGCTCTTGTTGGTCACCCAGATCTCCACACGGTTGATAGTCACTCCCGTGGTGAGGTTTGGCAGCGTGCGCATGCCGTCGTCGTAGCGGTCGTGGAAATAGCGCGCAAGAAAGAAGTGGCGGTTCTCCTCGTAGTCGGCGGCGTTAAGCTCGAAACTTGTCAGCTGCTTACCACCTTGCGACGACACGCTCTTCGATGTGCTCTTCTTCTGCGACGCCACGAGCTGCAGCTTCAGCTTGCCGAATTGCAGGTCGGTGCGAAGTCCGAAGAGTGCCGACGCACCCTGCACGAGCGACGAGTTGGAGGGGAACGACACGTTGCCGCCTTCCACGAGCTTGATGATCTCGTCCTCCTTGCCGTCGTACTTGAGCTTCATGTTCTGCGAGTCGAAGTCGAAGGTCGCGTCGGTGTTGTAGTTGA
>CAVKWN010000100.1:0-9379 GCA_963660075.1 Lachnospiraceae bacterium | reverse complement strand
AGGTCAATGATATTAAACGGCATTTGGTTGTCCGCACCCCAAGGCACATACTGCATGCGGTCGTTGATCCACACCGGTGCCACCTCGTGTTCTTCCTTGAACACCTCGGAAGTCTTCGGCGAGAACGCTGCAGCAGCTCGAGCCCCCGGAATGGCTCGCACGGTGAAAGTGTTGTCTGTAAAGTTGGGCATAGAATCTTGTTTTTAGGGCAAAAGTAGAGGTTGGAAATGGGCGGTGAAAAGACAAATGCTTGCTTCTTGCAAGAACAAAACGCGAGCAAAGTGCAAAAAGACAGAAAAACTTTCGCTTTTGTGCCAACAAACACATACCTTTGTGTCAGAAACAAAACTATTTACTCATCATGGCAAATATAAACAGGTTGAAAGTGGTGCTTGTGGAGCAAGGCAAAACAGGCAAATGGTTGGCAGACGAGTTGAAGAAGAACCCCTGCACCGTGAGCAAATGGTGCAGCAACACAGTGCAGCCCGACTTGGAAACCCTCGACAAGATAGCCCGACTGCTCGGGCGTAACGTGAAAGACCTACTCAACGACACAGAATAGTAACCTACTTCAGACTTATACGATAATATATGGCAAAGAAAACCGCAACCAAAAAGATAAAGGAAGAGACGCTTGAGACGATTCTCTTCAACTGTCGCGACTACCTGCGCGGCAAAGCACAGATGACCGACAAGCGCGACTTGCTGCTCACCCTCGTGTTCATCAAGTTTCTGGGCGACCGCTTCAACCAGCGCAGCGAGCAGATTGCTGAGGAGGTGCGCTCGCGCGGCATCGACGACGAAGAGTTTATCCAGATACAATTGCAGAACCCCAACCAGTACCAGCAGGACGGTGTGTTCTTTCTCAGTGAGGAATGCCAGTGGGACAAACTGCTCGAGGTAGAGTCGAAGGCGATGGCGTTGGCGTTTGACAACTGCATAGCCAAACTCGAGACCATCGAGGTGGGCAGGGATGCTGGCGGCAACCCCGTGCGCCCCTTGAAAAACGCCCTGCCGCAGCAGATCTTCACCAAGACGGCACTCGAAGCCGGCGTGCTGAAGAAGGTGTGCGACGAGATCAACAAGATAGACCCGAAGAAGTTTCACGAAAGCGACCTCATCGGGCGCGTCTACGAATACTTCCTGCAAGCCTTCTCCATCAATGCCGACAAAGAGGAAGGCGAGTTCTACACGCCCCACAGCATCGTGGAGCTCATCGCCTCCCTCATCGAGCCTTACGACGGCACCATCTACGACCCGGCGTGCGGTTCGGGCGGCATGTTCGTGCAGAGCCTGAAGATGATAGCCGCCCACGGCGGCAACACCAAGGCGGTGAGCGTCTACGGACAGGAGAGCGAGCCGGCCACCTACCGCCTCTGCAAGATGAACCTCGCCATCCGCGGCATCAGCTACAACCTGGGCGAAAAGGCGGTGAGCACTTTTACCGACGACCAGCACAAGGACATGAAGATGGACTACATCATGGCCAATCCTCCCTTCAACCTCAAGAAGTGGCGCGGCGAGGAAGAACTCCTCGACGACCCGCGCTGGAGCGGTTACGGCGTGCCGCCCGTGAGCAACGCCAACTACGGTTGGATTCTGCACATCCTGAACAAACTCAACGTGACGAAGGGCGTGGCAGGATTCCTGCTTGCCAACGGCGCACTCGACGACAGCGACACGCTCGCCATCCGCCGCCAGCTCATCGAGAACGACAAAGTGGAAGCCATCGTGGTGCTGCCCCGACAGATGTTCTACACCACCGACATCAGCGTGACGCTCTGGATACTGAACAACAACAAGCGTGGCGGCATACGCAACGGTCGTGCCCTGCGCAACCGCGAGGGCGAAGTGCTCTTCATCGACCTGCGCACGTGGAACACAAACATATACGAGAAGAAGTATGTGCGTCTGAGCGAAGAGCAGATAGACGAGGTGTGCCACATCTACCACACGTGGCAGACCTCCGAGGGCGAGTATGCCAAGCCCGAACTCTACTATGCCGCCCATAAGGAGGAGATAGCCGAGAAAGGTTACAGCCTCGTGCCGAGCCGCTACATCGAGTTTGTAGACCGCGACACGGAGATGGACTACCAGTCGGCTCTTCAGCAGATGAGCCGCGAGTATAAACAGCTTTCCGCACGGTGGGAGAAGAACAAAGCCGCCATGCAGGACGCCTTCAAAGTGTTGGGATATGACGGAGAATAAACTACAACAACATACCATGCCCACGGGTCAGCTCGTGGCCGACGTCCAGCGCATCATAGAGCAAGGGCGCAAACAGGCTTACGCCGCCGCCAATCAGCTTGCCGTGATCACCTATTGGCATATAGGGCGTCGCATCGTGGAAGAAGAGCAGCACGGCGAAGCCCGTGCGCAGTACGGCACGCGGCTCATCAAGACGCTTGCCGACCAGCTAACGCCCCAATACGGCAGTGCGTTCAGCAAGCGCAACCTCGACTATTTCCGCAAGTTCTATCTGTGTTTCAGTGATTTGGAGATTGTGAACACGCGTGTTCACAATCTTACTTGGTCGCACTTCCGCTCTATAATTAAGGTGGCAGACCCTAAGGCCAGAGAATGGTACGCCAAGGAAGCGTCGGAAGAGATGTGGAGCGTAAGAACACTCAACCGCAACATCGACACGCAGTATTACGGGCGGCGCATGGCTTGTGCGAGGGAGGGACTGGCGTTGCCCTCGCCCGACGTAGAGCCCGAAAACGACCCGTTGGAGTATATCAAAAGTCCTGTGGTGGCGGAGTTCCTTGGCTTCCGCAAGGACAGCCAGTACGACGAGAGCCAGCTGGAGCAAGCCTTGATAGACCACCTGCAGCAGTTTATCATGGAGCTGGGGCGCGGCTTTGCCTTTGTAGACCGGCAGAAGCACGTCACCACCGAAAGCAGCGACTTCTACATCGACCTTGTGTTCTACAACATCAAGCTCAAACGCTACGTGCTCTTCGAACTGAAGACGCATGCCCTGACGCACGCTGACGTGGGGCAGCTCGACATGTATGTGCGCATGTACGACGACCTTGTGAAGGACGACAGCGACAACCCCACCATTGGCATTCTGCTCTGCACCGAGACCGACAACGTCATCGCTAAATACTCCGTGCTCAACGGCAGCGAGCAGCTCTTTGCCGCCAAATACATGGCGTATATGCCTACCGAGGAGGAACTGCGCCACGAAATAGAACAACAAAAACGTTTCTTCTTGGAACAACACGGAAAGGAGCAAGACGATGAAGAGTAATAGTAAGTGTAAGTGGGTAAGGCTTGGGGACTATATCGAAATGCGCCATGAGAACAATTCTTCGTTGAAATATGGAGCGGAACTGATTGAAGGCGTAAACAACAGTGGCGAGTTTCAACCGACCAAGGCAATTACCGAGGGTATAAACCTAAAGCCTTACAAGGTGGTTCGTCACGGTGATATTGTCTATAACCCTTCACGATTGAATATAGGTTCTTTGGCATACAGAACGGGAGAGATGTGCATTGTATCGCATCTTTACCAAGTTTTCCATGTAAAAGAGGAATATACCGCTGTGCTTTCGGCAGAGTTTCTTACCATGTACCTAAGGCGTAGTGAGTTTTATCGTTATGTGGATTATGACAATTTCGGTAGCCAAAGGGCTGAGTATAATCTTCGTAAATTGGGTGAACTACAAATCCCCCTCCCGTCTCTCTCCGCCCAACAAGCGGTGGTGAATGTATGGAAGTCGTTGCGTGAAGTGAAGGAGCAGAACGAGGCTATCGCCGCGCCCCTTATGCAAGTGTGCCAAAGCTATATCCAAGAACTCAAACATAAATACAAGGCCGTCGAAATCGGGGAGTTTATTGAAGAATGCAACGAAAGAAATGCAGAAGGAAAGTATGGTGAAGATATCCTGCGTGGAGTGACAAACCAAGGTAAATTCGACCTTTCCAAAGCAAAGACGCAAGGCATCTCGTTCGCAAATTACAAAATTGTTTGTAGAGGCGAGTTTGCCTATAATCCTTCACGTATCAATATTGGAAGCATAGCAATGTGTGAGGAGGATAAATGCATCATATCTCCAATGTACATTATCTTTAAGGTTAAGGACGAAAGATTCTTGCCCGACTTCCTATCTATATGGTTTCGGAGAACGGAATTCCATCGAAGCACATTGTTTTACGCATCAGGTTCTGTACGTGATACATTCGGGTTTCATGAAATGGAAAATGTCCGCATCCCCCTCCCCCCACTCTCCGTGCAACAAGCCATAGTAAACATATACAACTGTGCCAACGAGGCAAAACGCATAGCCGCCGAAGCCGACCGCATGAGTCGCGAGGTTTGCCCTGCTTTAATACAACATATAATAAACACATGAGATATTTCGTATCTATTATATTTATGTTGAATTGCATATCCTCTTTTGCACTCAACATAAGAGATGTAGACTTGATGAATAATAATCCAATCGGGTCTATAATAGCTGATAGTCTTCTGATATTATTTATTGCTTTATTTTTAGTCTTATCTTGCGTATCTTTTATAATTAGACTTTTCCACATTGTCTTGAGAAAGGAATATACTTTTGAGAAAGAAACCGCATTGTGCGTGAATAAAGAATACTTAAAAGAGTGGCTTAAATACAAGAGAATAGAAGAGGATTTTTATGCGTCAATAGAAGCATATATAAACGCAGATGAAATGATGCGGATGATAGAAAGACGAACAACAATAAGGATCGTTCAGCCGGGTGAAAAATATGTGAAATGCGGACTGAATATTCTTTCTGATTATTTAAAGGTACGACTTGTAGAAGATAATAAAGTCTACTATATGTATAGTAATTAATACAATATGGCAAAACAAGGAAAACTATACGAAAGCGACTTCGAAGAAGCCCTCGTCGACCTGTTGCAGACCACGCACTGGGCATACACCCACGGCGACGACCTCGGCCGCAAGCTCACCGACCCCATCATCGAGGACGACCTGCGCACCTACCTCACGGCGCGTTACGCCCGACAAGGGCTTACGCCCACCGAGATGGACACCGTGGTGGCCAACCTGCGCAACGTGAGCGGGCAGAACGACTACTACGCCCTGCAAAACGCCTTCTACCTCTACCGCGACGGCTACGACCTCACGCCCCAGCAGGGCGACGCGTTCCGCCTGGAGTACATCGACTTCGACAACCCCTCGCGCAACGTGTTCCGCTGCGTCAACCAGTTTACCATGGTGCAGGGCACTGAGAACCGCCGCCCCGACGTGTTGCTCTTCGTCAACGGCATACCCGTGTGCATCATCGAACTGAAGAACCCCACCACAGCCACCGCCACCATACGCGACGCCCACACGCAGATATGCACCCGGTATATGCGTGACATCCCCTCGCTGCTGAAATACTGCGCCCTCGCCGTGGTGAGCGATGCCGCCAAGACCAAGCTCGGCACGCCGTTCACCCCCTTCGAGTTTTTCTACGAATGGAAGAAGATAGAAAACGAGGACAAGAGCAGCAAGGGCCTCGACACCCTGCGCACGCTGGTGCGCGGTGCGCTCAGTCCTGAACGGTTGCTCGAACTCCTGCGCGACTACGTCTACTTCCCCGACCCGAGCGACAGCGACGACACCACCGAGATAGTGTGCCGCTATCCGCAGTTCTTCGCCACGCGCAAACTGCGCAACCACATCTTGAACCACCTGCGATCCGTGGGCGGCGACGGCAAGGGCGGCACCTACTTCGGCGCCACCGGTTGCGGCAAGACCTACACCATGCTGTTTCTCGCACGCCAGCTGGCGTTGCGCTGCAAGTCGAAGTTGGGCAGCCCCACCATCCTGCTCATCGTAGACCGCGAAGACCTCGAGACCCAAGCCGGACGCCTCTTCTGCCGCTCCAAGAAATATCTCTGCGACGAGTCGGTGAGCATCTTCGACTCGCGCACCGCCCTTGCCGACGAGATACGCCTGCGCAAGACGGGCGGTTTCTTCATCACCACCATACAGAAGTTTGCCGAGAGCACCGGTCTGCTCTCCGAGCGCGCCAACATCATCTGCATGAGCGACGAAGCCCACCGCAGCCAGAACAACCTGGGCAGCAAACTCGTCATCAACAGCGACATCACCAAAGGCGAGATAGGCGCACGCACCACTGAGGGATTCGCCACCTACCTGCGCAAAGCCCTGCCCAACGCCACCTATGTGGGCTTCACCGGCACGCCCATCGACGAGACCGTACACGTCTTCGGTGACATCGTAGACACCTACACCATGAAGGAGAGCGAGGAAGACGGCATCACCGTGCCCATCAAGTACAACCCGAGGTTGGCGCGCGTGTTCATGGACAGCGACGAAGCCGCCAAGGTGGAAAAATACTACCGCCAGTGCGCCGACGAGGGCAGCACCGCCGAGGAGATAAAGAAGAGCAAGAAAGCCATGTCGAGCATGATGGTGATACTCGACAACGAAGACCGCCTCCGGCGTGTGGCATCCGACATCGTGGCCGACTACAAGGCGCGACTGCTCACCACCAACCGCGTGCAGAAAGCCATGGTGACCTGCGCCAACCGCGAAATAGCCTACAAGCTCTACCAAGCCATGCAGGAGGTAGAACCCACGTGGTTTGAGCAGAAGAAAGCACTCGACGAACTTGCTTTGACCAGTGCCGAACTTGCCAAGCTGCACGAGGTGGCCTACGTCAATCTCGTCTGCACGCGCGACGCCAACGACCCCAAAGCCCTCTACAACGCGCTGGGCGACAAGGATCACCGCAAGTTCTTGGACGCAGAGTTCAAGAACACCAAGTCGAACTTTCACATCGCTATCGTGGTGGACATGTGGATAACAGGCTTTGACGTGCCCTCGCTCACGATGCTCTACAACGACAAACCGCTGAGCAAGCACACCCTGATACAGACCATCAGCCGTGTAAACCGCAAGTATAAGGACAAGGAGTGCGGCATCGTCATCGACTACCTCGGCATACGCGAGGAGATGAAGAAAGCCATGAAGAAGTATGGTGGCGAGGAGACGCAAAAAGAAGACCTCGCCGTGGCGCACGAGATATTCGCCAACGAGCTGAAA
Source organism: Lachnospiraceae bacterium (assembly GCA_963660075.1). Lineage (GTDB taxonomy): Bacteria > Bacteroidota > Bacteroidia > Bacteroidales > Bacteroidaceae > Prevotella. The sequence goes on along the minus strand of CAVKWN010000100.1, from coordinate 2,319 downwards.
CTGATACAGGAGATGCTCGCCAAGCTCGACTACACGCCCTTCTTCGGCGACAACAACCTGGCACGCCTGCAGTTTCTGCAAAACGCCGCCGAGTATATCCTCGCAAACACGGTGGAGAAGAAAGGCGAAGTGTCGTTCATGAAGCGGTTTACCGAACACGTGAAACGCCTGCGCTCCGCCTACAACATCCTCAACCCTGCCGGCGAACTAAAGAGTGACGAGAACAAGTGGGCGCAGTGCTACATGGGCATTTGCACCTTCGTGCAGAAGATGACCAGCGTGAAGCACGATGCCACGGAGATGAACCGCCACGTGGAAAAGATGGTGCAGCAAGCCATCTTCAGCAGCGGCGTAGAACCTCTGCTCGACGACAAGGGCAAGGAAGAGAACATCTTCAGCGACGAGTTTATCAACGAACTGGAAGACGTAAAGATGCCCTACACCAAGTTCCAACTCCTTGTGAAGCTCATCACCAAGGCCATCAACGCCTACAAAAAGGTGAACAAGGTACAGGCGGAGAGGTTTCAGGAGATGCTGGAAAAGATCATCGACGACTACAACACGCGCGACAACCTGACCTTCACCAACGATGTGGCACGCGACACGGTGAACGCCGTGACCGACGTGGTGGGCGACAAGGTGAACGAGTTGTCAGACCGCATCTTGAAGCTCTTCCGCGAACTGAACGCCGACAAGGAGAAGTTCAAGGAACTCGGCATCTCGTTTGAAGAGAAAGCCTTCTACGACGTGTTGGTAAGCGTGCGCGACAACCACGGATTCGAATACTCCGACGAGCGGTGCATCGACCTCGCCCGAAAGATAAAAGGCTTGGTAGACGACGTGACCATCTACGCAGACTTTGCCAATAACAACAATCTGAAGAGCAAACTCTCCACCGACCTCACCTACCTCATCTACAAGGAGGGCTATCCCCCACAGTGGGATCAAGAAGTTTTCCAAAAGGTATTGGAACAGGTGCAGAACTACAAGAACTGCGAATAACCGATATTAGAATAGAACAATAATAAATGGAATACGGAATAGTATATCTTTTGACCAACCCTGTCATGCCCGGTCTTGTGAAGATCGGCATGACCACACGCGAGGATATGGACGCTCGTATGAAAGAGCTTTATAGTACGGGCGTTCCAGTACCTTTTGAATGTCAGTTTGCTTGCAAGGTGAAGAAAGGCGACTGCGCCAAGATTGAGAAAGCCCTACATACGGCTTTCAATCCACAACGTATCAATGCCAACCGCGAGTTCTTCCGCATACAAGTGGAACAGGCGAAAGCCATTCTCGAACTTTACCATCACGAAGATGTCACCAAGGATGTGACCGACGAAATCGACAATGACTTGACCGATGACGACAAGGCAGCAACAGAAAAAGCGAAAACTCGTCGCCCTGCTCTGAACTTTTATGAAATGGGGATGCAGAAAGGCGATGTCTTATTATGGAAAGAAGACCCAAGTGTTAGTGTGGTTATTGTTTCTGATCGCAAGGTCGTATATAAAGATGAAGAATGCTCACTAAGTGCGCTGTCCGCTAAGCTGAAAGGATATAACACGAAACATATTGCCCCCGGCAAGTATTGGATTTACAAGGAAAAATTGCTTGATGATATATATGACGAGACTTATCCGTTTGAGGAATAATGAAAGAGGGATGCTCTAACCGAGCATCCTTTTTCTTATCCCCTTACAGGAACACCTCCATTCCGTTCACCTCAAAAATGCACACGTCGCGGAGTTGGCGGATTTCGTTAGAGTCCAGTAGTTTCATGCGGCGCGTGCCTTTGTAGAAATCGTAGCGGAGGGAGATGCAGCGGTGCCAGTGTTGGATCTCGCCGGAGCGTGTCCAAAGGGTGAGGTCGAGGGGCTCGGGGCTGTCTAAGAGTTTGCGAAGAGTAGAAACGTGGATGCTTTGCATGACGGAACACGGAGTTAAGTTTTATTTTTTTACGAACACGGAGATTTGTCGTAGACCCACTGACCAACGGGAAGTAAAACACGGAAGACACGGAGATTATTTTTTTTGAACACGAATCACACCAATTGAACGAATGTGGAATGAATGGGAATTGGTGATGGGTGATTGGGGAATGAGTATTGAGCGAGGATGTGCAATTACCAATCCCCATTCCCCTATTCCATGCCTAAGCATCAATCGAATGGTCGTGAGAAGGGATCGTCGAAGATGTTGGAGAGGTATGGGACGGTGAGAGGGAACTGGGGTGTGCGGTACTTCCACTTGAACTTGATGGTGTTGGTGGCGTTGTGGGCATCGGAGATGTCGGAGGTGAGGTCGGTGACTATA
>CAVKWN010000099.1:0-9467 GCA_963660075.1 Lachnospiraceae bacterium | reverse complement strand
GCTCACGCTCAGGTTGAGCGAAACGGTGTGGGGCGCGATGGTCGTGCCTTGGTAGTGCATCCATTTCTCCGGAGCATCGCTGTATACCGACATGTCGCTGATGGGCGTCTTGTTGCCTTCATTGTCTACGATGGTGGGCATTCCATTCTCCATGCCTCCATACTCGAAAGTAAAGATGCTGCTGATGGGATAGTCGGGAATGTAAGTGCTGTTCATGAAGTCGCTCACGTTGTTGGCCTCAACGAAGAGCTTGGTCACCTTGTTCTTGTTGTAGGCCCAACTCAAGTTGGCTCCCCATCCGAAGTCGCCCGCGCTGCCCTGCGTGCCGAGGTTCACCTCGATACCGTTGTTGCGGATGGCGGCATTGTTGAAGGTGGCGTAGCTTGTGCCGTTCACGCTGGCGATGCTTACTTGCCCCAGCACGTCGGTCGATTTCTTGTTGTAGTAGTCTACCGAACCGAAGAGATGGTTGTTGAACAAGGAGAAGTCGAGGCCGAGGTTGAGGATGGCGGTCTTCTCCCATCTCAGCGTGGGGTTGCCATAGTCTGAGATGCTGCCAGGATAGAGACCGGTGAAGTCGTCGATGAGTCCGTTCTCCGTATTGATGGTGGTGCGGGCAGACGACATGGTAGGCGCGTTACCGTTCTTTCCGTAGGTGGCGCGCAGGGTGAGTCGGTTCACGGTCTTGTTGTCCTTGAGCCAAGCCTCGTTGTTGATGTTCCACATGGCTCCCACCGACCACAGCGGGCTCCAGCGATACTTGGCCTCTGAGGTCACCATGTTGCTGGCGTCGCTTCGGGCACTCACGCTCACACCATAACGCTCGTCGTACATATAGGAGGCGTTGCCGTAGAAGGAGACGTAGCGGTTGTGGTTCCATGTGTCGGTGAGGTGCTCCTTGCCTTCGGAGGGCACTCCGCTGATGGTGCTCTGGTCTTGGTCGTAGGTGTCGAAATAGCCTGTCTGACCCTGTGTGCCAGCCGATGTGGCGGTGATGCCATAGAGCGTGGGTAGCGTCCACGACTCATAATAGTAGTTGCTGATCTCATTGCCGAGCACGGCTGAGATGGCGTGCTTCTCGCCAAACACCTTGTCGAGTGAGAAGTCGTTGCGGAAGAGCGCACTGTGGTTCTTGCCCTTGCTGGTGGAAGAGATGGCTCCCATGGGCAGGGCGGAAGAGCCGGTGGGCTGCAGGTCGTCATCGACTGGGGTATAATAGTTCACCCGGTTGCGCACGTAGAAGGACTCCTCCGAGTTGCAGTCGGTGTTGGTGTAGCGGCTCGTCTCATACTGGAACTTGCTATTGAACTGCAATCCGTCAATGATATTCACCTGCAATCCCAGCTGGGTGCGCATCTGCGTATTGTTGATGCGGTTGCGGCGGTTGCGTGCCTCCTGCAAGAGGTTGTAGTTCATGTCGTGATAGCTGAATCCACTCCAGTCGTAGAGGGTGCCGAGGATATGGGAGTTGTAGCTCGGCGACCAGTTGGTGGCGTATGAACCGTCCTCGTTGAGCAGCATCTCGTAGGGGGCGAGGTTGGCCAAGTCGCTATAAGTAATCTGCGAGGAATGGCGGTTGCTGTTCACGAGGTTCAGCCCCAGGTTGACCGTAAATATCTTGCTGAACTTATAGCTGTTCTGCCAGTCGGCCTTCCAGGTGTTGTCGTGGCGACCGATGAAGTCGCCCTCCTCATGCTCATACTGCAAGGAAGCTCGCGTGTCCCATCCGCCCACGTTGGCCGTAAGCGAGGCATTGGTCTTGCTCACCACGGGCGTCTTGAGCATATACTTGGATATTTGCTTGCGGTTGTCGAGCCGCGCCAACTTTTCGAGCTGCGCGTTCATCTCGTCCTCGCTGAGGGTTCCCCAGTACATGCCTTGGTAGAGCAGGGCCTCAGAGGGCGAGATACAGTTGTTGATGTTGTCGAGGATAGGCGTGTATTCCTCGCCGAGGTAGTTGTTCTTGAACACCCACTTCTGGTAGTTGATGGTCTGTCGGCTGGTGGCAAGGTTGGTGAGATGCTGCACGTCCTGCTTGGCACCGATAGTAAACTGGGTGCCTGCCTCCACCTCCACGGCGTTTTTCTTCTTGCCCTTCTTGGTGGTGATGACGATCACGCCATTGGCAGAGCGGGCACCCCAAATGCTGGCTGCGGCAGCATCCTTCAGCACGGTTATGCTCTCCACGTCGTCGGGATTGATGCGCTCCAGGGCGGTGAGGTTGGGATTGGAGGAAAGCTTGTAGTCCACGTCGTTGTTGTCCATGATGGGATAGCCGTCCACCACCACCAGCGGAGTCTTGTTGGCGTTCATCGTGCTGGTGCCTCGGATGGTGAACTTCTTCCCTCCCCTTCCGTCGTCCTGACTCTGCATGCCGGGCACGAGTCCGTCGAGGGCATCGGCGAGGTTGGAGGAGTGACGCTTTTCCAAGTCATCCTTGCTGATGATGGAATAAGAACCCGTGGCACGCTCGCGAGAAATGGTCTGATAACCAGTCACCACCACGTCGTTCAACTCGTTGTTGGAGGTCATCACGACATTATGGGTGGCATTGCCTTCGCCAGCAGCCAAATGATAAGAAGAGTTGTCCATGCCCAGATAGACATAAGTCACCTGGCATCGGTCGGCAGGCACCCTCACCTGATAGTAACCATTGACATCGGTCACCGTCTGGATGTTGGTGCCACCCACCCTGACGAAGGCGCCAACGACTGGTTCTCCATCCTCATCCTTCACCGTTCCCTTGAGGAGCCGGTAGCCCGTGAGTTTCTTCGCCACTTGCTGGGTCACCATCACGATGTAGCCTTTGCGAGTCCACTCACAGTTTTGGCTGCCCAGCACATCACTGAGCACCTGACTCATCTCGGCATTCTTCACATTCAAGGTGATGGGGCGCATGCGCTTAGCCAAGTCGGCTGAACACATGAAGTCGAGTCCCGTCTGGCGTTTCATCTCGCTGAAGAATGTCTTGATGGTGGCATTCTTCAAGCTGAGTGTCACCTTGGTCTTCACTACGGTTTGTTGTTGGGTTTGCGCCCTCAGCAATGAGGACGAAAACCAGCAAGGCGCGACACTCAGGGCGAGTGCCATACCCATGGCAGGAATGTAATTTTTTTTCATGCTCTCTCTTACATTTTTGAAATTATTATTCTCTCGTCTTGTTGTTCCACCTTTACGTTGGCTATGGCTCCGATTACCTCCAGCGTGTTCTCGATGGTCTCATAGCGGCTCAGGCTGCCCGTGAAACGCACCGTGCGAAGTTGGTCGGATGTGAAGACTACATGCAGTCCATACCATCTGCCCACGACCTGCATCAGCTCGTCGAGCCTACAGTCTTCGAAACTGAAGTGGCCCGTGTTCCATGCCACGTATGGTGCCACGTCTACCCGGCTCATCGTCACCCCTTGCGTGGCGAGCTCTGCCTTGTCGCCAGGACTCATCATCTGCTCCTTGCCTCCCTCGGCACGCACGCTAATGCTTCCCTTTACCAGTACGACACAGGTCATATCGCCCTGCGTATTGACATTAAACTCGGTTCCATATTCCTTGACATCGCCCTTGGCGGTATGCACGATGAAAGGATGTTGCTTGTCCTTTGCCACGATGAAATAGGCCTCACCCACTAGGGCCACCTCTCGTTGGTCGCCCGTGAAAGCCAAAGGATAGGAAAGTCTGGAGTTGCCGTTGAGATGCACCCGGGTGCCATCAGGCAAGCTCATCCAGAACTCCTTGTCGTGGCTGGTGGTGAGGGTGCCCAGCAGCTCTTCGTCCACATCTTGCTGAGCCATCATCTTGAGCAGGGCGCTGAGCGACCTTACCTGCTGGGGTTTCTCATCGCCTACCTGCAACGTTGCCTCGTTGGAGGAACTTTGCTCTGCCTGCTGCATGGCTGCCACCAACTCCTGACTTACAGGCACTGGGGCTTTCTGCACAGGCCGACTATGATAGAACCGATAACCACCTGCCACAAGCAACACGCTCACAATGGCGGCTGCCACCCTACCCATATATCGCCTGGGAATATGATAGAAACGATGATGGCGGGGTGCGCTGCCATCTTCCGTCTGATTGATGAGCGAAACCTGCTTTCGCCAAGCTTTCTCGCCGTCCAGACTCATGTATGCGTGATATTGCTCGGCAAGGTCGTCCTTGGCCAGGAGTGCCCGATAGAGCCTTTGATGCTCCTCGCTCTCGGCTAGCCATTCGTCGAGCTGTCGTTGTTCCTCGGCATTCAAATCGCACATCAAGGAACGACTGATGATGTCAAATATATCCATACGTTTATCTTTGCCTTTATAATATAAGTACGGAGACAATTGACATGCGTTTACAAGAAAACACAGAAAAAGTGCTTTTTATCAGGAAAAAGCACAGAAAACAACAAATTCTTTAGCCACAAAGGAGCAAAAGCAAAAACAGGTCGGCCGTATTGTTCATCTTTTTGCGAAGGGTCTTGAGGGCTCGCTTCTTCTGCACCCTTATTGTTTCCTCGGTGATATTCATCGCCTGGGCTATCTCCGCGTTTTTCTTTCCCTGCATGTAAAGCAGGAAAAGTTCGCGCTGTCGAGGAGGCAGTTCGTTAATGGCATCGAACAGACGACGGTACACCTCATTGGTAAAGACATCTTCGTCTTCTTCTGCCGTCGACATATCGCCAGCTCCCTTCAGCACATAGTTCTTGTATTTACCCTCAACCCTGGCATGTCTCGCCTGATCGATGATTCGGCGACGAACGGTGAGATAGAGATAGGAGCGCACGGAGACCTCGTCACGGAATGTCTCCCTATTCTCCCAAAGGGCGAGAAAAACGCTCTGTACCAAATCTTCTGCGGCATCCTGGTCGTCCGTCATCTTGAGAGCATAGAGCATCATCACCTTATAGTATCTACCATAAAGTTGCTGAAACTGTTCGGGTGTATTGATGCTAAATTCGTCCATATAAAATCAAGATGCCGAGCATATCAACAAAAAAAGCACTTACAAATCTCGTAAGTGCTTTTTTCGTAGCGGGGGTGGGACCCGAACCCACGACCTCCGGATTATGAATCCGACGCTCTAACCAGCTGAGCTATCCCGCCGTGCTATTTCTTTTTAGCGGTTGCAAAGTTACTGCTTTTTTCCCGTTCCACCAAGGAAAAGTAATATTTTTTTCAAATTTTCTGCATTTTACGGTTTTCCGACCCTTGTTTTGCCTCTCAATATTCCCATTTTGCGGATAATATGATGCTGCATGATGCCTCGCGACATCAGATAAACGATAAAGGCGAACCAAAGCAGATGGTTGACCACAACGGGATGGCTTGTCGGCAACTTGCTTGCAAGCGTCACGCCCATGATGAGGAAAAACACCACTGAAGACACGAAGCTCGACAGCAACATGCCACGTGTGGCGGTGAGGCCTATGAAAACGCCATCGTAGACAAAGGCGGCAAAACCGGCGAAGGGCAAAAGCCACACCCACATCTCATAGTCGGCAACCGCCGCCCTCACGGCAATGTCGTCGGTAAGCAGACCAATAATCGTGCTGCCGCCAAACACATAGGCAAGGGTGAAGACGAGCGACAGCCACACGCCCCACCGCGCGAGAAGCCGCACTACGACCTCAGTCAGCCCACGCGTGTCGCCCGCGCCATAAAACTTGCCGCTGAGCGCCTCGCCCGCAAAGGCGAAACCATCCATGACATAGGAGAACAAGGTGTAAAAGGTCAGGAGCAGGGTGTTCACGGCAAGCATCAAGTCGCCTTGGCGCGCTCCCATCGACGTGAAAGCGAAGTTGACCGCCACAAGGCATAGCGTGCGGAGGAAGATGTCGCGGTCTGTATGGAAAAACACGCGCCACGAATAATCGCCTTTCAACGTGCCCGCGCCATCGGCATTGGCAGTTTCCAACCCTCGCAACTTCCCACGCAAGAGCACGAGGGAGAGCAGCACCCCACCCCATTGGGCAACGAGCGTGCCAAGGGCAATGCCTTCTATTCTCATGCCAAAGGCAAAGACAAAGAGCAGCGACGCGAGGATGTTGACTATGTTTTGGAATATAGCTACAAACATAGGTACGCGCGTGTCTTGCATGCCAATATACCAACCGTTGAGGCTATAAAGCGACAGCATGGCAGGCGCGCCCCAGATGACGATGTTGAAGTAAGCAGTGGCAAGCGACCACACGTCGGCAGACGGATGAATCATGGCAAGCGACGCCTCGCGAAGTGGCCATTGCAAGATAAGGAATGCCGCCGATATGACAAGCGACAACGACAACGACCGTCGCAGGAGATGCCTTACCCCACGTGCGTCGCGCGCGCCAAAGGCTTGTCCCGTCATGCCGCTCGTGCCCATGCGCAGAAAGCCCATGAGCCAATAGATGACATTGAAAATCATTGACCCCACGGATATGGCGGCAATGTAGCGTGCCGGACCTATATGCCCCGCTATGGCGAGGTCTACCAAGCCAAGCAAGGGCACCGTGATGTTGCTGACTATCGACGGGAGGGCAAGACGGAGAATGTCTTTATCAATGGGTTTCATTATCTCTAAAAAAGTTCGTTTCGCAAGACAAAGGTAAGCAAAGAATTTGTAATTTTGCAGCAAAATCAACATAATATATAATGCGCCTTAGGTTATCCAAACTCAAAATCGCCGTCTTTCTCTTCCTCCTGCTTCTAGCCTGTTTGGCTTGGCTCGTTTTGCGCGCCTTTCCTGCCTCCGAGAGCAAAGTGCGACGGTCGGCGTGCCTTGTCGACGGTCGCGTCAGCGTGTGCCTTGTCAGCGGTAAAGACACGGTTGAACTGCTGACCGACTCCGTACGTCAGGAAGGCGTGTGGATCAACAGGCACTGGTGGTGGCCGAGTTGCGACGGCAGGGTACTGACCGTGGGACCGACATCGAAAGTGAACCACATAGACATCTACGCCGTTTGCGACTCCATCTCCAACCTGCTCCAGCGCAAGGAAACCGAGCGCAAGGAATTGGCATACTACCTGCGATCTCATGGTGTCATGGATGAGGGCTACACCCAAATAGCCGCCTACGCTGACCGACAAGGCAAGATGACCGACTCCTTGAAACTTAGGCTCGACGTGCTAAAGAAAACATGCGCCACCGACAGCACCGGAAAGAAAACGGGGAAAGCCAAGAAAATGCGCTTCATATTGAAGGGCAACTATCACGTGAGATGGTATGACGGCGACAACAAGCTGCACAGCGTGGCGTGCGAGCCTGTGGTGAGCCAGCTCACCCATGAGGCGGCGCCACTCATCCTTCACACGCTGCGGTCAATCAAGCCATGGGGCGTGTATGCCGTGCGCAACGTGCCTTGGGGAGCTGCCAAGCACCGCAAGATAGTGACTACTAAGATAATCCGCACAGAACGAAAGGCACCCTACCACTCCATCATCATAACGGGCAACTACTGGCAGGGGCACGAGCACGACATTCCTGAATTGTTCGCCACGGATGGCGCACCAGTGTTCACACAGCACGGACGCTTCATTGGCATAATACACGGAAAGGAGGTGATGCAATGAGAACACGGATCTCGAAACACTGGGCGTGGCTTTTAAAGTTATTGTCGCTCAATGCATTGGCGACAATCGTCCTTGCCTCTTGCACCATAAACACCTACGAGATAAAAACCATCAACGATGGCGACTCCGTTTACCGTGGGCAGACTCACAGCGGCAAGCGCGAGGGGCTTGGCGTGCTCTACCAAGGCGACAGCGTGGTCTACAGCGGCATGTGGCACAATGGCATGAGGCAAGGACGCGGCACCGCAAGCGACCACGACGGCAGGCTCGTCGATGGCGTTTGGGACCACGACACGCTCGTCACGGCAACTCGCCGCGACTCCACTGGCACCTATGTGGGCGAGATGGACAGCCTGTTTCGCGCCAACGGCTATGGCAAGTTCACCGACAGCCTCAACACCTATTACGAAGGACAATGGAAAGAGGGCAAGCGCACGGGGTTCGGGTTCTCGTCGCAACACCGATACTTCCGTGTCGGCGAATGGGCTCACGACGTGTACAAAGGCGAACGCCTCAACTACACCTCCGAGCGCGTCTACGGCATCGACTTGTCAAAATACCAGCACATACACGGCAAGAAGGTTCACACCATCGATTGGGACCGCCTGCGGATAACCCACCTCGGGTCGTTGTCGAGAAAGAACGTGAGCAAGAACATCGACTTCAAGGTGTCGTTCATCTTCATAAAGTCGACAGAGGGAGCGTCGCTGCTCAATCCTTACTACAACGCCGACTACGCCGCCGCCCGCAAGCGAGGCTATCCTGTCGGCACATACCATTATTTTACCCATCTCACCTCAGGCTCGCGGCAAGCATGGCATTTCCTGTCTCACAGCCATTTCAAAAAGGGCGACTTGCCTCCCGTGCTCGACCTTGAGCCTCTGCCATCGCAAGTGAAGAAGATGGGTGGTGCCAGACAGATGTGGAGCCGGGTGAGGAATTGGTTGCAAATAGTAGAGAAGGAAACGGGTATGCGCCCCATTCTCTACGTCAGCCAGACATTCGTGAACCGCTGGCTCGATGCCGCGCCCGACATTAAGCGCGACTATCCCGTTTGGATAGCCCGCTATGGCGATTACAAGCCCGACATAAAGCTATGGATTTGGCAACTCGCGCCCGACGGCAAGGTGAGAGGCATCGCCGGGCACACCGACATAAACGTGTTCAACGGCTACCAAAACGAATTTAAGCATTGGCTATCAACGGTTTCCAAAAAATAACGACCAAGCGGAAACCACCAGCCAACAAAAAAAGATTTGGGCATGATTCCATGCCCAAATCCATGCCTTCGGCTTTACAGTGAAAAGGCATCGGCTTTGCACTAGAATCGAGTCGGCTTTCCACTGAAAAGGCAATGGCTTTTCAGTGGAAAGGCGATGGGGCAAACAGGCTCACCACAGCCACACTGATGTTGACCGCGACAATCTTGCGTCGCGACGCCTTGTCGGCGAGTGGCACAATAAGAAGTGGACAAGACAGCTGAAGTTGCTGATAATTTGACACTGCAGCGTTATTTTAACTTATTTTTCATAAGCAAAAGGCGATACTGACAATTTCTTTTGAGTAATTTTGTAGTGAATTAATAGATAAACAAAGTTTTAAGGTATATGAACATGGCATTAGGACTAACTCTTATGCTTATCGGTATGTTGACAGTTTTTGTCATTATGTTCCTTATCATTATGATAATCCAGGGACTTATATCCGTTGTCAACAAGGTGGCACCAGAGGTTGTCGCACCAAAGAAGGCCCCGGCGGCTGCCGCGGCTGTAGACGCGTTGACGATGAGTGTGATCGCTGATGCGGTAAGGCAAATAACAGGTGGAGAAGGAAAGGTAACAAGTGTAGAGAAAATACAATAAACCAAGCAAATGGCAAAAGAAATAAAATTCAGTCTTGTGTTCCGCGACATGTGGCAGAGCGCAGGCAAGTATCAGCCTCGTG